>DAHUYO010000003.1 GCA_027315185.1 Acidobacteriota bacterium | reverse complement strand
TCGCGGATCCCCGCCGGCGAGGCGCAGGCGGGACCGAGGGTGCATACGATTTTGGCGCGCCGTTCCGGGGCGGCGGCGAGTGCGGAACGCACAGCCGAAGTCATGTCCATACGGTAACAGGCGCGGCGGCAGCCGCGTGGGGTCAAGTGCGCATCATCGCCCGCCCGCCAGCGCTCAGGCGGGCAGGCAAGCCGCGCCTCCGGTATGCAGTGCCGGCGGCAGGCGGGTCGGGATGGCTAGATCTCCAAATCGGAGCGTGTGATCTTCAGGCCGTTGAGGTTGCCGAGTACGGTCACGCCGACTTTTTCGCCGACGAAGCACTCCGCGGCGATGTCGCGCACGTCGTCCGCGGTTACCGCTTCAATCCGCTCCAGCATTTCGTCCAGCGACACTTGGCGCCCGAAGTAGATCTCTTGCCGGGCCAGGTGGGACATGCGCGCGCCGGTGGATTCCAAACCCAGCATCAGGCTGCCCTTGACCCCATCCTTGGCGCGGCGCAGCTCCTCGGCCGGCACGGGATTGGCCTTCAAATCCCGCAGTTCGGCGATGACGGAGCGGACCACCTGCGGCACGGTCTGGATGCCGGTGCCGGCATAGACGCAGAACATGCCGGCGTCGCGATAGGGGTTGAGGTCGCTGAAGACGGCGTAGGCCAGGCCCTGGCGCTCGCGAATATTTTGAAACAGCCGGGAGGACATCCCGCCGCCGAGCAGGGTGTTCAGCACCGACCAGGCGTAGCGTCCCTCGTGAACGATGGGATGGGCGGGCAAACCCAAAAATACCTGCACCTGCTCCAATTGCTTCTTGTTGCGCAGAACGATGCGCGCATGGCTTTTGGGCGGCCCCTCGCCATGCCCGTTGGCGACGGGACGCAGGTCATCGAACCAATGCCGGACCAGATCCACGAAACGCTCATGCTGCAAATGGCCGGCGGCGGCGATGACCAAATGATCGGGCGCAAGCCACTGGCCGTAATAGCGGCGCACGGTTTCCTCGCGCAACGCGCGCACGGTATCCTTGGTGCCGAGGATCGGCCGGCCCAGCGGATGATCCTTCCAAAAGTTCTGGGTGAAGATCTCATGGACGAGATAGTCGGGATTATCCTCGTCCATTTTGATTTCCTGCAAAATGACGCCCTGCTCGCGGCTGATGTCCTCGGCGCGGAAGAGCGGATTGCGCACCAGATCGGCGAGAACTTCCAAGGCCAGCGGCACATGCTCATCCAGCACCTTGGCGTTGAAACAGACGTTCTCCTTGGAGGTGAAGGCGTCGAGATTGCCGCCCACGGAATCCACCGAGCGGGCGATCTCTTCGGCCGAGCGATTCGTGGTGCCCTTGAAAACCATATGCTCGATAAAATGGGTGATGCCATTTTCCGGCGCATCTTCCCGCCGAGAGCCGGAGGTCACCCAAATGCCGAGCGACACCGAGCGCACATGGGGCATGGCCTCGGTAATGACGCGCACGCCGTTGGGCAGAACGGCGCGTTGGATATCGGAAGTGGCAGAGGGGACGGTGATAGGGGAAATCGTCGTAGACACAACCGCCTCCGAGACAGATCGGCGAGGCCGCCAAAGCGCTAGCAACCCCGGCCTATTCATTGTGACATAAAGGCGCGGACCGAAAATTATTGAAGTAACTATTTTATTTTCAATCACATATCGAAAGCAAACGCGGTTCAGAGCGACGCCGTGGCAGGCTGGGCGCGCGGCGATGCGGCGGCGGGCCGGAACGCCGTCCCGGAGCCACGCCTGCAGGGCGGATTGCGGCGCCGGGGCGCATTCGAAGCTGGCTGACAAGCCGCGTTGCTCGGCCGGAGCGCGCCCCCCTCGGGGCGGATGCAACCGCGGCGATATGGCGGCGGATGCGCCCCGGCCAGCCGAGGTGGCGGTGCCGTGGGGCGGTGCGCCGTATGAGTCGTGCCGGTGCACTTGGGCTGCGGGCTGGCGCCGAGCGCATGGGGCGGCGATGCATTGATAAGCGCGGGCCGCAGCCCCGCCTGCGGCGGAGCGTCCCGCTTTAATTGGCGGACCGCGGGCGCGGCTTTCATTGGCGCGGGGCGTTGCCCCCGGCTTACGCGCGCTGGGCGAGCCGCGGCGTTCTCTCGTGCGGCGGCCTGCCCGCACCTGCTTTGCCCCTGGGGAAAAGGCGCGGCGCCCCGCGAGTGGCAGGGGCCGCTTCGACCGCCAGTAACGGGTACGGCCGGAAGCGCGGCGGCCGAATCGGGCAGGGCCGTCCGGCGGGTCCTATGGCGGCCGTCGCCCCACCGTCTTGGCCGACAAAAGTCATTTGTTTTCAATCTCCTGGAGCCTGATAACCACCGACGCGCGTGCTAGGATGCGGTATGGGGTCGCGCCACGCCGAACCACACAACGGGCCGCCGCACGCAGAGGCATGGGCGGATCCGCTGGGCCTGACGCCCGACGACCTCGCCGCACGGGCGGGGGAGTTTGGTTGGCCACGGTTCCGAGGTAGGCAGATTTTCAACGCCCTGCAAGCGCAGCGCGTACAGAGCTGGGACGAGATCGCCGTTCTACCCCAGCGCGCGCGCCAGCACCTGGCGGCCATGGCGCCGTGGAGTTGGCCGGCCGTGGCGGGGCGGTTTGCCGCCGCGGATGGCACCGTTCGGTATTTGTTGCGGCTGGGAGACGGGGAAACCGTCGAGGCAGTGTATCTGCCCGACGAAATCTTTGACGCCGAAGGCCGAGCGCTGCGGCGGCGAACCACATTTTGCATTTCCACCCAAGCCGGGTGCCCGGTGAACTGCCAGTTCTGCATGACGGCGCGCCTCGGGCTGAAACGGAGCCTGACGGCGGGAGAAATAGTCGGCCAGGTGCTGCGCCTGATGCATGAGCACGGCATCGCCGCCGGCGCCGGCGGCGAGCGGCTGAATCTGGTCTACATGGGCATGGGCGAGCCCTTCCTAAACTATGCGGCGGTGATGCAATCCGTCCGCGTGCTGACCCATGGCGCCGGAGCGCGGCTCAGCCCGCGGCGCATCACCATCTCCACATCGGGCATCGTGGACAAAATCGCCCGCTTCGGCGCCGAGCCGAACCGGCCCCGTCTGGCGATTTCCCTGAACGCCACCACCGACGAACTGCGGCAACGGCTGATGCCGCTGAATCGGGCGCAGGGCGGCTTGGCGGCCCTGGCGGCAGCAGCCCGAGCCTTCCCGCTCGGACCGAGGGAGCGCTTGACCTGGGAGTACGTGCTGCTGGCCGGGGTCAACGATTCCTTGGCCGATGCGCAGCGCCTGGCGGCGCTGAGCGCGGGCCTGCGCGCCAAAGTTAACCTCATCGCCTGGAATGCCGGCCCGGAGATTGCCTTCGCTCCGCCCTCGCCGGACACCGTAGCGGCGTTTCAGCGGCAACTCCGGGCCTCCGGACTGCCGGCGTACGTGCGCCGGCCCCGTGGCCGTGAGGTTTATGCCGCCTGCGGCCAACTCAGCCGGCAAGGGGTTGCGAGCGGATAGTTGTGCGCCGCCTTTAGCTCCAACCTGAGTTGACGGCGGCTCCGCCGCGCTCACTGCCCCCGCTTCACCCCGGGCTCGCCAAATCCAAGCGCCAGCTTGGGCGCGGCCTTTTCCCGCGGGCGCATGCCCAAGGGCCATATTTCCTTGTTGTACATGGTGTACGCCATAATCCCGGCCGCCGTGTACCAAGCCACCACCGCCGATGCGACCAGTATCCAGCCCGCGGAGATACGCCAACCGGCAGCGCCAGTCAGATAGGCGAGCGCGGCGAAACTGGAGCCCAGGGCCAGCAGCCCCAAGACCCACGCCACGGATTTGTACTCGCCCAGCGAGACCCACATGCACAGCCAAGTAATCACCGCCAAGGTGATAAACCAAAAGCCCAGCGCGGGCATTTTAGCGCTCGGAGCGGCGATGGCGCCAACGCCCACCAGCGTGAACAGGATGCCGTAGGCGATCCAAAACGCGCCCCACATCCCATGCACCGCAGTGGCCAGGCCATCGCGCGCCTTGAACGCCCACATTCCCGCCAAGAGCTGCGCGATACCGCCGAACGTGGCGGCGGAGGGCGCGATGTAGACGTTGCTGGCAGCGGTGCCAAACCAGCCCGCCATGTTGGCGCCGACGATGAAGGTAGCGGAGCTGAAGCCGAACAGCCCCAGAATGGACGGCGCGGCAATGGGTTGCAGAAATACCGTCGGCAACTCGGCTATCCGGGGCCCGAGATTTTCCGGCGTCAGCGGCGGCGCTCCTCGGCCGGAGGACGACGGCATGGGATAAACGGGATCAGTGCTCATCAAAACCTCTCATTCGATTTCGTTTGAGAGATTGGATGGGCTGAAGGCGGGACCGCGTTCGCCGCCGGCGGGGGCCGCGCACAGCCGTTGCGTCCGCGTCTAGCGCCGCAATTTCGCCGCCGGCGTGGACGCCGCGGGCACCGGGGAGGTCCAATGCGCCAGCGAGAACAGGTAGGCCGTCTGACTCTCCGTAACCACCAGCAGCCGGCGCCCGCCGGCGCTGAATCTGGCCCAGATCGTATCGCTGGGAAAATGCAGGGTCCGCATGCGGTGGTCGGCAGCAGGAACGGAACTACTCGGCAGGGGCCGGCACTGCGCCGCCGCCGCACCGGTCAGGGCCAACAGCCAGGCCACGGCCCAGATCATGCACCGCATCGCCCGGTTATTTTAGCCGCGCCTATCGTGAAGTCAAATTGTTGCCGGAGGCCAAAGAAATGGCGGACAAGGCAAGACGCTTTGCTGGGTGCTCCTTATTTGGCTTTCGCCGAATAATTGAGGTTCCAAGCAAAACGCTCTTCTTGTCCGCCTAGCGGTACGATTCGTCCGCAGGGGCGGCGGTTGCCTCGCGAGATTAGCGCCCGGGAACGCACCGGAGCGAAGTTACCAGCGCACGGTGACCGTTTGCCGTTCCGCGGATTGCGGAATGGTGATCAACAGGCGCTGGAGCTTGCGGTTGTAATGCACCGCGCTCCCGGGCAGCGGCGTGCCGTTCAGTTCCACGCCGGCCGGTTTGGGAGTCCAATGGAGTTCAATCACGTTGTCGGGCCGCGGAGGCCGGTACGAACCTTGGGCGGCGGACAGCGTGATCACCGTTTGCCCGAGACCAGGCTGATAGGCAACCGTGCGGCGGAAATAGACGCCCTGCCGGTAGGCGAAGGTTTCACCGTCGTCTTCGTACAACCTGCGTTGCGTGGCGGTTTGGGAGAGGATATCGAACGTCAACGGCGCCTTCAGTTCGGCGGCGGCGTTGATGGGCGCCGATTTACCCCCCGGCGCGCGAAAGAGAATTGCCCCGCCGCGGGCGAACAAGGGCAACTGGCCCTCATCGGCGCTTACGATCTTGGTTGCCGGCCCGGTAAATGCCCGCGGGGCACGGCCGTTTTGCAGGCGATACCAAGTCCCCGCGGGAAAATAGACGCCGCGGCCGGTGCCGGCGGGGCGCAAGATGGGCGCAATCAACAGATCGCGGCCGAATAGATACTCGCTCGCCAAGCCGTAGGTGTGGGGATCGTTGGGGAAGGCCAGCACCAGCGGGCGCAGGATCGGCAGGCCGGTCTGCGCGGCCTGATGGAAGGCGTCGTAGATGTACGGCAGATATTGGTAACGGCGCTCGATGGCGCGGCGATTCTCCGCCAGGTGAGCCGTGCCGAAGGACCAGGGCTGCTTCTGCGGCGTGCCGATCGAGGAATGGCCGCGCATGAAGGGAAAGAACGCAGCCGCTTCCACCCAGCGCGTCCACAGGTCGGGCGTGGCCGTGCCGGCGAAGCCGCCGATGTCATTGCCGACGAAGGGGAAACCGGAAAGATTCATGCCTAGCAGCGTGGTGATGCCATCCGGGAGATAGCTCCAGCGGGAGGTGTTGTCGCCGGTCCACAGCGCCGCGTAGCGCTGGCCGCCGGCGTAGGTGGCGCGGGTCAGCACGAAGGGACGGTCTTGTGGGCGCAGTTGGAGCAATCCCTGGCGCGAGGCGCGGGACATCTGCTGCCCAAATACGTTGTGCGCCGCGGCGGCGGTCATGGCCTGGCCGTCGTGATGGAAGATCACTTGGTCCGGCATGGTGCCGCTCGCGGTATTGAAGATCGAGGGCTCGTTCATGTCGTTCCAAAGGCCGTCCACGCCGGCGGCGGCGAAGCGGGCGACCTGCCCCGCCCACCAGGTGCGTGCCGCTGCAGCGGTGAAGTCCGGGAACACCGCCGGCCCCGGCCAGACCGGACCGGCGTAGATCCGCCCGTCGGGATATTTGACGAAGACGCCGACGGCGACGCCGCTGGCATAGGTGGCATAGCCGCTCGGGTCCCGCTTTACGCCGGGGTCAATGATGGTGACGGCATGAAAGCCGATGCGGTGCAGCTGGGCCAACAGGCGGCGGGGATGGGGAAAGCCCTTCGGACTCCAGGTGAAGATGCGGTAGCCACGCATGTAGGCGATGTCCATCCACACCACGTCGGCGGGAATGTGCAGGCGGCGAAACTTTTCGGCGATGTGCAGGACGCGGCTGGCGGGGTAATAGCTGTAGCGGCACTGGTTGTAGCCCAGGCTCCAAAGCGGCGGCATGGGAATGCGGCCGGTCAGTGCCGCATAGCGGCGATACACGTCCTTGGGCGTGGGCCCGGCGATCAGGTAATAGTTGAGCGGCCCTCCCTGCGCGCCGAAATCGTAAAAGCGGCGGCTGGTCTTGCCGAGATCGAAGCTGGCCCGGAAGGTATTGTCGAAGAACACGCCGTGCGCCAGCGCCGGCTGGTGCGCGGGTTTGTCCAGCACCAGCAGAAACGGAATGTCGGCGTAGAGCGGGTCGGTGGCGTTGTTATAGCCGGGCTGGTCGGTGTTCCACATCACGTAATCGGTGCCGCCCAGGCGCTCGCCGCGCTTATCGAGCGGACCGGTCTTTTCCCCCAAGCCGTAGAAATGCGTGCCAGCGTTCAATTGCTTCCAAACGCGCACGCGCGCACCGCCGCCGTCGGCGGCATCCGCGGAATCGAACGCCATGCCATCGGCGGCGTCGGCGTCAATCAACCGCCCGCTGGGATCGTAAAACCGCAACCGGAAGGGATGACGGGTGATGACCACCTTGAGCGCCGAAGTTTGCAGTACGTCGCCGGCCACGCCGGTGGCGAAGGTGAAGGCCGGGGGCGCGGCGGCGGAGGACTTTGGCGCCAGCGCGAAGGATCGGCCCAGGGACAGCTGAGCCTCCGGCGCCGGCGTGAAGCAGACGCGAATAATACCGGGGCGAATCACCGTCAGGCGGACCACGCCCGAGGCATTGCGATAAAAGACGCCATCGGCGACGCGCCGTGCCGGCGGCATATTGCCCACCGCGGTCCATTGCGCCCAGCCGGGCAGGGCCCAGGCCAAACAAAAAATCGCGCCGGCGGCGCCAGAGCGGAAGAGGGAGCGCAAGCGGAAATTATTCATGGGGATATGGCGGCGCCGGGACGGCGCCGCCAGCCAGACGGACATCGCCCGCCGGCCTAGCGCCCTGCCCAGCCACTGACTCCGCCATGGTAGATCAACCGGCTGCGCGGTGTAGCGCGGCGTGCCGCCAAACCGCGGGGGCGGCCGCAACGCGGTGGCATGGCGGCGGCACATCGCGTGTTACGGGCTGTCGCCGCCGCCCCTGGCCCGCGGCCGGTTGGCCTGCGGCGCCCGGTGCGCGGCGCGGGCTTCGCCACGCCCCACCAACCGGACGGCAGGGCGGCGGCGTAGGGCCGGGGAAAGGCAAACCTGTTAGCATCAAAAGTCGGTTGCTACCGGCTCATTTCCTATGCAAGCCCTGGTCAAACCTAGCCCGGCGCCGGGAGCGGAAATTCGCTCCGTACCCGTGCCGGAGTTGGGTCCGCGGGACGTGTTGGTGCGGGTGCGGATGGCCTCGATCTGCGGCACCGATCTGCACATCTACGAATGGGACGATTGGTCGCGGCGGCGGCTGCGGCCGCCCTTGACCTTCGGCCATGAGTTCTGCGGCGTGGTGGAGAAAATCGGCGCGGAGGTGCAGTCGGCGCGGCCGGGCGAAGCCGTTAGCGCCGAGATGCACATCGCCTGCGGGCGCTGCCTGCAATGCCGCACCGGCCAGGCGCACGTTTGCCGGTCGCTGCACATTTTGGGCGTGGATGCCGATGGCTGCTTCGCCGAATTCGTCCGCATCCCGGAGAGCAATCTTTGGAAGCTGGACCCCGCGGTGCCCGCCGAATATGGCGCCATTCTCGATCCGCTGGGCAATGCCGTGCATACCGTGCTGGCCGGGGAAATCGCGGCGCGCAGCGTGGCCGTGGTCGGCTGCGGGCCGATCGGGCTGATGGGCATTGCCGTGGCCCGGGCGGTGGGCGCCGGGCCGATCTTCGCCCTGGAGATCAACGAACACCGCCGCGCGCTGGCGCGGCAAATGGGCGCGGATGTGGCGCTGGACCCGCGGCAAGCACGGGCGGTAGAGGAAATCGCCGCCCAGACCGAGGGCGGCGGCGCCGACGTGGTCCTGGAGTTTTCCGGCCACGCCGACGGCGTCCGCACGGCGTTCGCGCTGGCGCGTCCCGGCGCTCGGGTCAGTTTGCTGGGCATTCCCGCCACCCCCATGGAATTGGATTTGGGCAATCAGATCATCTTGAAGGGCCTTACGGTGCAGGGCATCCATGGCCGGCGCATGTTCGAAACCTGGTATCAAATGCAGGCGCTGCTGCGCGCGGGCCGCCTTCAGCTTGAGCCGCTGTTCACGCACCGCCTGCCGCTGGCCAGCTTCGCGCAAGCCATGGAGGAACTGCGCAGCGGCGCCGCCGCCAAGGTGCTGTTATATCCCGACGGCCAACGCCCCGCCTGAGGCCCGCCCTGAGATTATGTCCCGTCCCCAATTGCAATATTTGGCCGATGAGCTGGCCGCGCTGGAGGCTAAGGGCCTGCGCTTCCGCCTGCGGGTGTTGGAAGGCGAACAGAAACCGATCTCCATCTTCGACGGCCGCCGCGTCATCAACCTCAGCTCCAACAACTATCTCGGCCTGACCACCCATCCCCGCCTGCGGCAGGCGGCCCATCAGGCGCTGGACCGCGAGGGCGTGGGCTCGGGAGCGGTGCGCACCATCTCCGGCACCATGGCCATCCATATGGAGCTGGAGGCCAAAATCGCGGCCTTTAAGCACACCGAAGCCGCGGTGGTGTTCCAGAGCGGGTTCACCGCCAACGCCGGCACGGTCAGCGCCATCCTAGGCCGCGAGGATTTCATCATCTCCGACGAGCTGAACCACGCCAGCATCATTGATGGCGCGCGCCTGTCTCGCGCCACCATCAAGGTCTTCCCCCACCGCGACGTCGCCGCGGCGGAAGCGCGGCTGAAGGAAGTCGCCGGCCAGCCGGGCCGCAAGCTGCTGATCACCGACGGCGTTTTCAGCATGGACGGCGACATCGCCCCGCTGCCCCAACTCTGCGACTGGGCGGAAAAATACGGCGCCATCATGATGGTGGACGACGCCCACGCCTCCGGCGTGCTGGGCAAAAACGGCCGTGGCACGGTGGATCATTTTGGCTTGCACGGCCGGGTGGACGTGCAAGTGGGCACGCTGTCCAAGGCGGTCGGCGCGCTGGGCGGCTATGTTTGCGGGCGGCGGGAACTGATCGAGTTTCTGTACCACCGCGGCCGGCCCTTTTTGTTTTCCACCTCCCATCCCCCCGCGGTGGCCGCCACCTGCCTGGCGGCGTTTCAGGTGCTGGAAGACGAACCGGAACGCATCGAGCGCTTGTGGGACAACACGCGTTTTTTCAAGGCCGGCTTGCAGCAGCTCGGCTTCAACACCGGAACCAGCGAGACGCCGATTACGCCCATCATGGTGGGCGAGGGGCGCAAGGCCATGGCCTTCTCCGCGGCGCTGTTTCAAGCGGGATTGCTGGCCACCGGCATCGCCTTCCCCACCGTTCCCGAAGGCAAAGCGCGGCTGCGGACCATCGTCACCGCCACGCACACGCGCGAGGAACTGACGCAGGCGCTGGACATTTTGGCGCGGGTGGCGCGGGAACAGGGCATTCTATAGGCAGGTGGGCCGCGGGGTTGCAAGTTTCGTAACCTGGGCGCGGCGGCCAACATCCATTGTGAGGTGGGCGGTAGCCGCCCATCCGGCGCTCGCGGATCCCTACTCCGAACCGATGGCCCATTCCGTCACCTTCGCCTACGCCTTCCTCGCCGGGCTGCTCTCGTTCTTGTCGCCGTGCGTGCTGCCCCTGGTTCCGGGCTACTTGTCCATGCTTTCCGGCACCGCCGCGGGAGCTCCCTTGGGCGGCCCACCGCCGGGCCCGCCCGCGCTTCCGGCCGAACTGGCAGAGGGCGGCGGCCAGGCCGTGGCGGTGGCAGCCCCCGCGCAACCGCGGCGGCGGCTGTGGCAGTCCAGCGCGCTGCTGCGCCACGCGCTATTTTTCATTCTCGGCTTTTCCGTCGTATTCATCGGGCTGGGCGCCGCCGCCACCTCGGTGGGCCATGTGCTCCGCACCTATCAGACGGTGCTGAGCGAAGTGGGCGGCATCATCGTTATCCTCTTCGGCCTGCACCTGCTGGGGGTCATCAAGATCGGCGCGTTGTACTCGGACAAGCGCTTGCGGGCGCAAAAGTTCGGCGCCACCAGCGCCGGGGCGTTCGCCATTGGCTTCGCCTTCGCCTTTGGCTGGACGCCATGCATCGGTCCGATCCTGGGAACGATCCTGATCTTGGCCGCCGGCCAACACACCGCCGGCCAGGGCGTCTACTTGCTGGTGGTTTATTCTCTCGGCCTGGCGGTGCCCTTCCTGCTGACCGCCTTGGCATTGGACCGATTCGCGGCGTTTTATAAGGGTTTCCGCCGCCATCTGCACACGGTGGAAGTCATTTCCGGGGGTTTGCTGGTGCTGATCGGCGTACTGCTGCTGACGCATCAGATGACCTTGCTATCGGGCTACTTGGCCCAAATCCCATTCTTGAATAAGCTGGTTCTATGAGCGAAGCACCCCAATCCGGCTCTTTCGAAACTCCGACTCCCAATCCTGGCGCAAGCGGCAACACCGGCAAGGCGCGCCTGACCAACTGGATCATCATCGCCGTGGTGGTCGCCGGCGGGCTGCTCTACATCTCCGCCCATCGCCGCGCCGCCGCCAAGGCAGCCGCGGCCAGTGGCGGCGCGCCGGCGGCGGGGGTGCTGATGACCGCCGATTCGGTGCAGGGCATGACCGCGCCGAATTTCAACCTCACCACGCTCCAGGGCAAGCCCATTTCGCTGGCGCAGTTCAAGGGCCATCCGGTGATTCTGGATTTCTGGGCCTCCTGGTGCGGTCCCTGCAAGGAAGAGATTCCCTTCTGGAATACGCTGCAAAAGAAATACGCGGCGCAGGGGCTGCAAATCATCGGCATTTCCGAAGATTCGCAGGCGGCGCCGGTAAGAAAATACCTCGCGACGCACGCCATGGACTACCCGGTGGCCATGGACCAGGGCGCGCTCGCCGACAGTTATGGCATGCCGTTCGGCCTGCCGACGACTTTCTTCATTGGCCGCAACGGCAAAATCTCCGCACGCGTCGAGGGCCTGGAAGGACAAGATGAACTGCAATATCGCATCCAAAAGATCCTTTAGCTTCAACCCCGCGGGCCTGGGGTGTTTGATCGTCGGCGCGGCCATGCTGCTGCTGGGCGGATTCGCCTTGGCGGCGGCCCATGCGCCGGAGCCGCGCGCCGGCGGCCCGGCCGGCGGCCCAGCCCCGGTCGTCACCCTGCGGCGCGTCCAGGCGCCGGCGCTGCGTCGCGGCGGCGTGAGCCAGGCGGTGCTCGTATTCCGGGTGCGCGCGGGCTATCACATCAATTCCAACCACCCCAATTCCTCCTTTTTGATTGCCACCACGCTGCGTTTCTCCGGCCACGGCAAGGGCATTGAGGTGCGCGCCATCCACTGGCCGCAGCCGCGGGAGTTGAAGTTTCAGTTCGCCGCCAAGCCGCTTTCGGTATTCAGCGGCACGTTTCCGGTGCGCGTGGATCTGCGCGCCGCGGCGGGCGCCGGAGCGCAGGTGCTGTCCGGCACGCTGCAATACCAAGCCTGCAACGACACACTGTGCCGTCCGCCCGCCACGCTGCCGGTCCAGCTGCGCGTGCACGTACAATAATCCGGCCTTGCCCGAGGACCGAGCCCGTCCATTGGCTCCCGGCCCGCGCTGCATCCGGCGCGCCGCGCTTGCGGGCGATTCCATTCCTAGCCGGCGCGGGTTGACCGCGGCAATGCATCAGGCGAATTTTCACCCAAGTTACAGCTAACTTTGGCCCGCATGGCGCGTATTGATGGATAGAAGCACCCATGGCGACCCTGCCGCAAATCCCGTCTCCGCCTCCCGCGCGGCGCCCGCGCCGGGTTCCCCAGCGTGTCGTGTCCATTCGCCGGGCGCGGCGCCCACAGCTTTGGCTGGAAGTGGCGCTGGTGCTGCTGGCTTTGCTGGCGACCGGCTGGCTGGTGCGCAAGACCGCCGACCACCTGGCCGACGCCACGGCGCCGCGGCTGGTGGGAATGCTGCTCTCGCCCGCCACCGCCAGCGTTCGGCCTCATTGCCATCGGCCCGGTTAGCCGCCGCGCGTGGCCGCCGGAGCGGCGCCGCCCAACTCCCGAACTACCCGGCGGAGCGGGCGCTTTCGTCATTGGTGGGCGCGGGCCCCAGCCCCGCCCGCGGCGGGGCGTCCCGCTCTGATTGGCGCGGCGCGGAGCGCCGCTTCCGCGCCCGGCTGGACCGGGGCCCCACAGGCGCGGCCCGGCTGTTGCAGCCTGGCGGCGGCGCCGCGATCACCGCGCGCCAGGGTACACTACCGCCATCGCCGTTGATCGCATGGACTTGATCTTGATCGGCTACGGCCGAATGAATCGCTGTGTCGAGGAGGTGGCGCGGGAGCAGGGCCACCGCGTGGCGCACATCGTGCGCGGCGCGGCGGACTGGCGCGCCGGCTGGACGCCGGGTTTGGTGGCGATTGACTTCAGCGTGGCCGGCGCGGTGATGGGCAACTTGGAGCGGGCCATGGCGGGCGGCATCCCCACGGTCATCGGCGTCACCGGCTGGCTGGAGCAGTTGCCCGCGGCGGAGCGCCTAGTGGCGGAAGCGCCGGTGGGCGCGGTCTATGGCGCCAATTTCTCCCTCGGAATGCAGGCGTTTTTTCGCATCGTGGCGGCGGCGGCGGATGCCATGCCAGGCAGTTATGACGCCTTCGTCACCGAGGCCCATCACCGCCACAAACAGGACGCGCCATCCGGCACGGCGAAGCGGCTGCAAGCGATTTTGGCGGCGGCGGGCCGGCCCAACGTACCCGCCAGCAGCGTGCGCGCCGGGACCATTCCCGGCACCCATACCGTCGGTTTCGACGCCGCCGCCGACACGATTACCCTGACCCATACCGCCCGTTCCCGCCGCGGCTTCGCCGAAGGGGCGCTGCTGGCGGCGCGGTGGATCCTGGGCCGGCGGGGGTTGCATGCATTCGACGCCATCGCCCCGGAACTGGGCCGCATGGCCGCGGGAGGACAATGATGGCATTTCCGTTCACGGGCTGCGGCACCGCCTTGATTACCCCCTTCACCGCCGACGGGGCGGTGGATGAAGCCGCGCTGCGGCGGTTTCTGCGCTGGCAAATCGCGGAAGGCGTGGACTTTCTGGTTCCCGGCGGCACCACGGGAGAAACCGCGACCCTCAGCCGCGAGGAACACCTGCGCGTGGTGGCCATTGCCGTCGAGGAAGCGCGGCGCGGCGAGCGCCAGGTGCCCGTGCTGGCCGGCGCGGGCGGCAACAACACCCGCGCCACCGCCGCCCTGGCGCGCGACGTGGCGGCGCTGGGCGTGGACGGCATCCTTTCCGCCGCCCCGTATTACAACAAGCCCAGCCAAGAGGGCATTTACCAGCACTTCGCCGCCATTGCCGCCGCCATCCAGCTGCCGCTGGTGCTGTACAACGTGCCTGGCCGCACCGCCAGCAACATCGAACCCGCAACGGTCGCCCGCCTGGCCCAGGTCGCCAATATCGCCGGCGTCAAGGAAGCCTCCGGCAACCTGAACCAAATCATGGCGGTGCTGGCCGCCGTGCCCCCCAGCTTCACCGTGCTTTCCGGCGACGACGCCATGGGGTTGGCCGTCGTCGCGCTGGGCGGCCGCGGCGTGATCAGCGTCGCCAGCAATGAGATGCCGGCGGAGATGACTGAGCTGATGCGTTTGGCCCGCAGCGGCGACTTCGCCTCCGCCCGGCGCCTGCATTTTCATCTCCTGCCCTTGCTGGAGGGCAATTTCCTGGAATCCAACCCCATTCCAGTGAAGGCCGCGCTGGCGGCGATGGGCTATTGCCGGGAGGTCTACCGCCTGCCGCTGACCCCCATGCAGAACCCGCGCCGGGAGCAATTCTTCCGCATTCTTGACGCGCTCGGCCTGCTCCGCGAGGATGCTCCGCGGGCCAGCGGCTCGCGCGCATGAGTCCGGCCGACACCGCCGCCCTGGCCGCCGCCCTGGAGCGGCTCGCCGCCATCCCCGACTTGGCCGCGCAGCGCGCCGAAGCGCTAGCCGCCTTCGCCGCCCTGCGCGCCGCGCTCAATGCCGGGGAGGTCCGCGCCGCCGAGCCCGCCGACCAGGGGTGGCGCACCAACGCCTGGGTGAAGCAGGGTATTCTGCTCGGCTTCCGGCTCGGCCAGCTCACGGAATATCCTCCCGCCGGGCCGCTGCGCTACTGCGATAAGGACACGCTGCCGTTGCGGGACTGGCGTCTGGGCGACAGCGTGCGTGTGGCTCCTGGAGGCAGCAGCGTGCGCGACGGCGCCTACCTGGCCCCAGGCGTCATCTGCATGCCGCCGTGTTACGTCAATATCGGCGCCTATGTGGACGCGGGCAGCATGATTGACTCCCACGCCCTGGTCGGCTCCTGTGCCCAAATCGGCCGGCGGGTGCATCTCAGCGCCGCGGCGCAAATCGGCGGCGTTTTGGAGCCGGTCAACGCCGCTCCGGTCATCGTGGAAGATGATGTTCTGGTCGGGGGCAACTGCGGCATCTATGAAGGCGCCCATATCGGCGCCGGCGCGGTGCTGGCGGCCGGCGTCGTGCTGACGCGGTCCACGCCGCTGTATGACCTGCCGCGGGGCGAGGTGCACCGCGCCGCGGCCGGCGAAGGACTCCGCGTTCCCGCCGGCGCGGTCGTGGTGCCCGGGGGCCGCGCGGTCCGCCGCGGCCGCGGGCCAGAGTGGGGTCTGTCCCTGTACGCGCCCGTGATCGTCAAATACCGCGACGATTCCACCGACGCCGCCACCGCATTGGAAGCCTGGCTGCGCTGAGGCCGCGGGGAGGCGCGGAGTTCCCCCCGCGCCGCGCGCCCCGCCGGGCCGCGATTAGCCGACCTTGCCTTTGTTCATCACCATCAGGAAGCTGGGCGTGGTGTGGAACGCCGTCGCCGTCCCGGTGATGGTCACATGCGCGCCGGCATGCACGCGCCGCGGCGCGGCCAGCACCAAATGCACGTCCACCTTCGGCGGCTTCGCCTGCTGATCAAAGGGATCCACCGACAGATCCACCGTGCGCAGCGTTGCCGATACCACCACGCCCTGTAGCTGGTAGGTCTGCCCCTTCACCTGCTTCCACTCGCCCAAGCGGGTCGCCGGATTCATCAGGCGCTGTTTGATGCCGCGGAACGTATCCGCCGGATACAGCTTGGCCCGCGCCGCGGCATTGGCCGCGTTCACCTTTTGCAGCTCCGCCTGGTACTGCGCCATGGCGATGTCGCGCGCCGACTGGATCTTGAAGCCCGAGGGCGGCTGGGCGCTGCCCTGGGCGGTGGACTCCAGGGAGCTCAAGCCCTGCGCGGAACCGTGATAGCTGGCATAGGCCTTCTGCAAATAGCTGCTGATGGTCGTCGCGCTCGGCGCCAAGGCCTGGGCGCGGGCAACGTAGAACAGCCCGCGGCTAAAGTCCGCTGGCTTTTTGTACAGCTCGGCAATGCCCAGCCAGTAGTACGACTGCGCATCCTTGGAATTGAATTCGACCGCGGATTTGAAGTGGCGGGAGGCGGCGGCGTAGTGATGCCGCTGGAGAGCCACGAAGCCGGCGGCGCGGTTGAAGACATAGCTGGCCTGCGCCTTTTTCTCCGCCGGCGCCTGGGTGGCGGCTAGGGCTTGCTGGCCGCATTGCGCCGCCCAGTCAATCCGCACCAAATCCTGGCTCATGCGCGCGCTGGTAGCGGGCAAATTGGCCGCCGCGTTGGGCAGGTAATAGGCGATGACGGTGAAGGCTCCGGCCTGCACCGCCGCCGGCGCGTGCGGATTCTTCAACACCGCTTCCGCGGTGCGCTCGGCCGCGGCGTAATTCTTCGCCGTCACATAGCCAGCCATCTCCTGCTGCAACGCCGGCAAGCGATAGTCGGACTGGGGATATTTCTGCAGAAACGCTGCAAAGGCCTGCGCCTGCGCCGCGCCCGTCAGCTTGGAGGCGGCGATGTAGGCGTTGTACTCCGCCATTCCGCCCTTCCAGGTGCGCTTGGCCAGCGGCGTGCCCGGCGCCGGACAAGGAGGAATCGCCTGCGCCCAGACAGGCGCCACGGCCATTAGGCACAGCCCCGTGGCCAAGGCCGCACCTCGAAGCCACCCACGACCACCGGCAGTCCGCATTCCATCCATCATTGGGTTCTCTTTCCTCCGCTCACAATTCGATTCACCGCGCAATCTCGCCGTTACACTGCTCACCCGTGGCAAAACGGGTGGAATATTAAAGAAGACGACGGCACCGGACATGCTGCTCCGCCGCCCAGAATGGAGTCCATGCCCCTAGGGCCGTCGCCGGCGCCCGCCGCCACCCTCGCAATATGGCAGAAAACATCCTCCAAGAGCAAGTTTGCATCATCACCGGCGCCAGCCATGGCATCGGCGAAGCCGTCGCCCGCTGCTTGGCGGCCATGGGCGGCCGGGTGGTGCTGGCGGCGCGAAACCGCGCCCGGCTGGAAGAAATGGCGCACGAATGGTCCGCCGAGGGCCTCGATGTCACCGCCCGTCCGACCGACATGCGCCGGCCGGAGGAGGTCGAGGGGCTGATCGCCGGCACCGTAGCGGCCCATGGCAGAGTGGATGTACTGGTCAATAACGCCGGGATCGGCGCCTTCGGGACTCCGCTCCATGAGCTGGCGCCGGAGGACTGGCAGGCGGTGATGGAGACCAATCTCCGGGGCCCCTATTTAGCGCTGCGCGCCGTCTCTCCGCACATGATCCGCCGCCAAAGCGGCCATATCATCAACATCTCTTCCCTCGCCGCCCACAATCCCGTGCCCAAGGGCGCCGCGTATGCCGCCTCCAAGTGGGGCCTAAAAGGCATGACCATCTCCGCCGCCGAAGAGCTCCGCGCCTATGGGATCCGCGTGAGCCTGGTCTGCCCGGGATCGGTGGATACCGACCTGGTGCCCGACCGCGGCAGAAACCGCGCCGTCATGCTCCAGCCCGACGACGTGGCGCATGTGGTCGCCATGCTGGTGACGCAAAACCCGCAGAGCTTCGTCAGCGAAGTGTTGATGCGCCCCACGCGCAAGCCCTAGGCCGCACGGCGGAGGTGGAACGGTCGACGAGGACCGCCTTCCGCGGCGGCGCTGTTTCTGGAGGGCGTGGACGGCCACGGCCGCACCGGACTGCGGGCCGGCGGCCCGCGCCCCCAGGGCCAGCGGCGCGCACCCGGCCCGGCGGCCCGAACCCAACTCCCAGCGGTCCGCGCCCATCCTTGCCTGGCGTTAGTCCGGCCATTTCTCTATTCTTCAAGGCGTGGGACTGCACCCCGGCCTTCATCCTCTTGATCTCGCCATCATCGGCGCCTACCTGATCGGCATCACCCTGTTCGGCATCTCGTTTCGCCGCCATGGGGCCACGCTGAAGGATTATTTTCTCGGCGGCCGCGCGGTGCCGTGGTGGGCCATTTCCCTTTCCATCGTCGCCGGCGAAACCAGCGTACTGACCATCATCAGCACGCCGGGCATCGCCTACACCGGTGACTTCGCCTTCCTGCAACTGGTATTCGGTTATCTGCTCGGCCGCATCGTCATCTCCGCCATACTGCTGCCGCACTACTTCAAAGGCGAACTCTTCACGGCCTATGAACTGATGCAGCGCCGCTTCGGCACCCGCCTGAAAAGCCTCAGCGCCGCCATTTTTTTGGGCGGCCGGGCCATGGCCGAAGGCGTCCGGCTCTGGGCGCTGGCTATTGTCGGCGGCGTGGTCCTGGACGCCCTGCCCCGCCTGGGCCTGCCCTGGCGCTTCAACAACCTGGAGATCATCCTCATCATCGCCGCCCTGACCCTGATCTACACCTTCGAGGGCGGCATGAACGCGGTCATCTGGACCGACTTCATCCAGATCTGCATTTACGTCGCCGGCGCCGTTCTCAGCTTCTTCCTCATCCTGCGCGGCATTCCCGGGGGTTGGGCGCACGTTGCCGCCGTCGCCGCCGCCGCGCACAAATTCCGCGTCTGGCATTTCCGGTTTTCCTGGACCCAGCCGTTCACCTTCTGGGCAGGGCTGATCGGCGGCATGTTCCTGACCACCGCCACCGACGGCACCGACCAGCTGATCGTGCAGCGGCTGCTTTCGGCCAAAAGCGAACGGGAGAGCCGCTGGGCGCTGCTCAGCAGCTGGGTGGTGATCTTTTTCCAATTCGTCTTGTTCCTGTTCATCGGCGTGCTGCTGTACGTCTTTTATCAAAGCCACGCCCTGCCCGCCGCCGGCCAGTTTGGCAAGTACGACCGCTTGTATCCCGCCTACATCGCCCGCTTCTTCCCGATCGGCCTGGCGGGCTTGCTGATCGCCGCCATCATCGCCGCCGCCATGTCCAATCTGAGCGCGGCGCTGAACGCGCTCAGCTCCACCACCATCATGGATTTCTACCGTCCGCACCTGAACCCCGGCCAGTCGGAAAAACATTACTTGTGGATGTCCCGCCTGGCGACGGTGGGCTGGACCGTAGTGCTGGCCGCCGTCGCTTACGCCAGCCGCGATTCCCGTTCGGTTTTGGTCGCCGGACTGGCGATCATCTCCTATCCCTTCAGCGCACTGCTCGGCGTGTTCCTGCTGGGCACGGTGACCCGCCGCGCCAATGAGTTCGGCGCCATCCTCGGCATGATCGCGGGCGTCGCGGTGGCTGTCGCCCTGGGGCTTTCCGGTTTGCCCTTCACATGGTTTATAGTCGGCGGAACGGTGACCACCTTTCTGACCGGCTACGCTTTCAGTTGGCTCCGCCCCGCTCCGCCCAGCGGTCAGGCGCTGCCGCGCACCGCCCCGGCGCGCCAGGCGCCCTAGCCGCCGCCAGCCTCCGGCGCCATCCGCCACCGCCATGGACCCCCACCCCGCGCCTCCGCCCACCGCTCCCGCCGAGCCCGCCATCTCCGCCGACGGCCTCGTGCGCGGTCTTACGCCCTTCCAATGCGTGGCGCTCGTCGTCGGCACGCTGATCGGCTCCGGCATTTTTTTCGTGCCCAATGAAATGATCCGCGAGGTGCATTCCTTCACCTGGATCATGGCCGCCTGGGTCGTCGGCGGCCTGCTCTCGCTGTTCGGCGCCCTGGCCTATGCAGAACTTGGAGCGCTGCGGCCGCAGGCCGGCGGGGAATACGTGTTTCTGCGCGACGGCTGGGGCTCCGGCCTCGGCTTTCTGTTCGGCTGGGGCATGTTCTGGATCATTCGCCCCGTCTCCGCCGCGGCCATCGCCGCTGGTTTCGCCCTCGCCGCCGGCTTCATCTGGCCCGGGCTGAACGCCACCGTGATTTCCCTTGCCGGCGTGGGTATTCAAGGCATCCAGTTCCTCGCCGCCGGCGTCGTTATCCTGGTCACGGCGGTCAACTATTTCGGCGTGCGCCAGGGCGGCCGGCTGCAAGCCTGGTTCACCGCCCTCAAGCTGCTGCTCATCGCCGGACTGATCGCCGCCGCCTTCCTTTGGGCGCCCGGCGACTGGCATCACCTGGGCCAGCAGTTGGCCGCGCCGCTGGCCAGCATGGGCGGCTTCGGCGGTTTTGCCGCCGCGCTGGTCGCCGCCTTGTGGGCCTACGACGGCTGGAACAACCTGACGCTCGCGGGCAGCGAAATCCAGCAACCGCAGCGGACCATTCCCATCGCCATGGGCGTGGGCCTGGCCGTGGTCTTCGCCGCCTACGCCCTGGTCAACGTCGCCTATTTCTACGTGCTCTCCCCGGCCCAGGTCGCCGCACACAACAACGTCGCCGGGGCCATGGCCGCGGCCTTTGTCGGCCGCCACGGCGGCGCGCTGGTTTCGGTGGCCATCATGGTCTCGGTCTTCGCCACCCTCAACAGCTCCATCTTATCCGGCGCCCGCGCGCCCTTCGCCATGGCCCGCGATGGCGTGTTCTTCTCCCGCTTGGCCCACGTCCATCCCCGCTATCGCACGCCCGACGTCGCCCTGTGGATCCAAGCGGCCTTCACCTGCGTATTCGCCCTGGCCAGCCATTATCAGGGCCTGTTCACGCTCACCATCTTCGCCGAGTGGCTGTTCTACGCCCTGGCCGTGTCCTCGCTCTTCGCCTTCCGCCGCCGCGGCGAAACCTCGCCCTACCGCATGTGGGGCTATCCGGCCCTGCCGGCCATCTTCATCATCTGCGCCCTGGTGATCCTGGAACAGACCTTCGCCGCCAACCTTTTGCCCTCCATCGTCGGCCTGGCCATCATCCTGGCCGGTATCCCGTTCTTCCTGTGGCGCCAGCGCAGCCGCCCGCACGCCGCCGGCTAGGCCGCGATCCGCAAGCGCGGTTTACACTGTTGTCTTATGCCGGACGTCAAGATCACCATTCGCCGCAACGGTTCGCTCCACGTCGAGGGGCTATTCACCCTTATTGATTCCAACGGACAGGAAATTCCCATCAACAAGCCGGCCATCTCTCTCTGCCGCTGCGGCCATTCCAACAACAAACCCTTCTGTGACGGCAGCCATAAAACCTGCGGCTTCCAAGGCGCCGAAGCCCATATCCTCGCCGCCGAAGCCGCAGCCGCAGGCAGCGGCGCCCAGTAACGCCGCGGCCAAAGGCACCGACGCCCGAGGCAGCTCCAGCCATCCCGCCAAGGACCTGATCGCTCGCGTCGCGCGCCGCTCCCTGCGCGACGTTGGCCGCGTTCTCCAGCGTTTCCAGCGGCCCCGCCACCGCTAGCGCCGCGCTGCCCGCGCGGCCGGCGTGCACACCGCGTCGCCGCCGCTCCGTGCGGCCCGCCGCCGCGCCGCCGTAGAATGGAAGCCGCGGGCGCGTAGCTCAGTGGACCAGAGCATCCGCCTTCTAAGCGGAGGGTCGCGGGTTCGAATCCCGCCGCGCCCGCCAATAGAATCAACAACTTATCGGTTCCCTGCTGGCCAGGGGGCGTGAAGTGTCGGGGACTTTGCTGGGGACCCCGAGGAAGTAAGGTTGCCCGCTGGGCAACATGCCCGTACCAATTTCCCTTAGGCGTAGGCGTGGGGTGAGGAAGCATTAGCTAAACAACGCCTCGCTGCCCCGCCGGGACATCTCTTTGGCGTGCTCGATTTTAGCCAACATCGCCCGCGAGTCATCAATCTGCAGCGCGTGCCCATCCCTCCTGTTCTTGAACAACGCGTCAAGGTATTCTGGCAGCGCCGGTGCCACCCTGCCAGCGAGCCGACCCGCCGCCGCTTCCTGCTCAAAAAAGCGGTGGGTCGCGTAGGCCAGGAGGTCCGCCGCCTGCAGTTCGGGCATTGCGCGCGAAGATGGGCAGCTAACGGCCCCAAGGGCCCGTTTCCAAGAATGTCTGCCGCCCTGGTGTCGGCTGCCCACAATCTCCGCAATCAGCGTGGCGGCGTATCCAGCGTCGCGCCTATCAAGCCCCATCACAAAATCGATTTTTGCGTCGGTTGGCCATCCGAGACAGGTGGCCTGTAGAAAGCTCTGCAGGCAGTAAAAAAAGGGGGCTGAAGGTTTTCCAGAAGTCAGCAACGCTCCCATCCTCACGTCCGCCCCGGTCAGCCAACGCCGCACGTGATGGGCGTATTGATAAAAATCGTCAGCTAGGACGGCGAACGCATACGGCCTGATCTTCCGGTGCCGCATGACTAAACCCTTGAGGGAGCACAGAAACTCCGCGTGCCGCCCGATTTGAGCCCAATCCCGCTTAAACCAGCCCTTTGGTTCTGGGTAGAGCAGCTTCGCATGGAACCGCTCTGGCGGGACCTGAAAACGAGAGAGCAGCCTTGTCCAGTCCGCCGCAAATTCTCTCCAGGGCAAACGCTGTGCAACGAATCCGCCAGCGACGCACACTTTCGCCCCTGCATGAGTGCCGCTATCGTCAACGAAGGACTTGTAATCCGCCACGCTCACCACCCAGCCGGGCTGGACTACCTACTAAGCCTAGGACCTGCCACCAGCCTACACTGCCCAGACCGGGCCTGGCCGCCCGCGTGGCGTGGCGGCCCGCACGGAGCGTTCTACTGGAAATAGCCTCGACGGCATCGCGCAGTTCCTCCAGCGCGAAGCGGCCGTAGCGATGCGCCGTCGCCGCCGTCGTCCCCGGGGCCCCGTCGCGCGGGCACTGGAGCGGACGGAACCACCGCGCCGTCAAATCGCCACGCAGGGTGTGCCGCCGCATGAGGGGCCAGCGCATTGGCGCACGGCCGAACCGGTCCGCCGGGCGACGATGCCGCCCAGCGGGAACGCCTGCGGGAAAGCGCGCGCCGCCTGGTACAACAGCGCTGGGGCGACCGAATGAAGGTGGAGGGTCAGCCATGCCTAATGCCCGCCAAGTCAGCCGACGATGGCCATGACGGAATGCGCGCGGCGGGAGCGCTGCTGCTGGTTGGAGGCGTGCTGTTATGGATGATGGGATGCCCGGTGCCTCCATGAACAACAACGATAATCCGCTCGTGCCAGGGCCGCCGACCGGCGATCACGAACCCAAGGCCCCTGAATGGTGTCTACAACGCCAGATTGCGCTGCTCATGATCCTTCTCGGCGCTGCGCTCATCATCTGGTCACTGTGACTGCGGCTGGTGCATACTAGCGCCTGTCGCGGCCTACGGGACCGCCGAATTGGATGCGCCTGAGCTGGAACGAAATCTAAGGTCCGCGCCGCCCGGTTCGCGGAGGGCTGGCGCGATGCCGAGTACGAGAGCGGCGAATCACAAGCGTTTTGGAATGAGTTTTTGCCATTTTCGGGGTGACCCGCCGCCGCGCTCGCTGCGCCCCACAGTCAGTGGGCGGGCCTGTTTGCTTGGATATAATCCCAGAGCCGCTCGCCCGCCGCGACACGCAGGGCGTTGCACGTGTCCGGAAAGCCGTACTTCGGATGGATCGCCCCCCTTCCAATCCGCTTCGCGGAGCGCGCGTTGACCGGCTGGTCCGGAAAACGCCGGAAGCTCACACGAATTGAGACATAGCGCTCGTAATAGTCACCGTTCTGCAAATCCCGCTGCCCACGTTTTCCGTTGGCAATTCCGGCGGCGACAATCCCCAATCGCTTCTCCAAAGAAATACCACATCGCCCTTTTCTATCCCGGAAAGCCTCGACTGTCTTACACCGTACGCGCGGGCCTCCCGATGCTTTAGCATTTGGCGTTCGGTACTGTCGCTATTTGTGTTGACATACCAGAAGCGCCTCTCCGTGATAACGCCGTATGAGCGATGGGACGGAGCGCGGTGTACCTTACGCCGAACGCCGACGCGCGCATCCAGTTTCCGCAGCGCGCGTCTCGCGATGTCGTACGCCCTTATCAATTCCTCCAGTTCGCCGGGCGGAACCACCCGCGCTCTTTCCCACTGATCCTCGAACCACCGTGAAATCGAGCGGACAAAAGCGGGGCCCTCCGACAGTACTGCAGCCTCCTCCAATGCCTTTTCGGCGTTTTTGGACGGGTTTGCGGACCCAACGACCGCCCAGTTTTCTGCGAGGTAAACCTTCGCGTGGAGGCCCGGGGCCTTTCTGACACTGACGTCACACGCGATTAGTTCCCGCACCGCGCGCGGATCCAACGAACCCTTCGCAGCCGCATCGAGATCGCAGATCACCCTGTCGCCAGGCCGGAGATCAAGCCGTAGCCGTGGCTCCCTGCCGATGTAGGCGACAGCTACGCTAAACCGGCCCGAGGTCAATCTGCGCCTGGCGATCTCGCTCAGCACTTCCCTTCCGTGAAGAAATCTGAGAACGCGCATTGATGCCTCGCCCAAGTCTTGGGTTGGGTGCCAGTCCTACAAGGTCCCAAGATTGAACGCATAGGCCGTATCAGTGTTGTTCAGGCTAGCCGACGCCGTAGTGCCAGGCCACACCGTTACCGGCTCCGACCAGCCCACGTAATTCCCTGCAACGCAGTCATTAAGGACCAGCCAATACCGTCCGGGGCTGACTCCATGAAACGAGAAATCCCCATCGGCATCGGTTGTCGCCTGCTGGACGGCGGGCACATTTAAGGACTCGATGTTTCGGTTAAAGGTATCTGCGGCGGTAGAAAGCTCATCTACCTTCCGATTGTACGAGTCCTCGCTGATGAAACCGTCCATAAACTCCTGATTGAGCTCAGACTCGGGGACCATAAGCGCGAGCTGCTGCCGGGGACTTAGCACCTGGATCGGTGTCCGGGAGAGGTATACCGTGTCAAACGCTAGGGCCCGGACTCTTCCGCTCTCGAAGGCCACCTGTACCTTTCCAGAAATGGAGCCCACGGTGGGCTTTGGGGGCGCGTGGGAGCAACCCAGCGGAAACAGAGCTACGCCAGCAAGCAATAAGCCGACATTACGCGATCGCCTCATGTCAAGGATTGTCCCGCGCCTCAGTCGAGGACGCATCTGGTCCGCGGATCAGGGTACATGCCACGTAACGATCCGTACCCCGTAGCGAACCCGCGAGAAGTGCTGGGGACTATGCTGGGGACCCCAGGGCAAAAAGGGAAGCGAATGACAGCAATGGGCGGATCGCCAAAACGCATATAAAGCCTGTTTTTACAGCAGTTTACAGCAGGCGCCAGCAAACGGCAGTAATGGGCTAAAAGGGCCTTCTAAGCGGAGGGTCGCGGGTTCGAGTCCCGCCGCGCCTGCCAATGACGGGCTGCACTCCGTTGCGGCAGCGTGAAGCGGCCGTAGCGGTGCTCGGCAGGGTTGCCGAGAGGACGTTCCCCTCCGGCGGAGGGGAGCCCATTCCAAGTTGGCTGTCACGGGGTCGCGCCAACCGGCCGGCTGAAGCCCGCCGGCACACGGGCTGAAGCCCATTCCACGGCCGCCGCCGGCGGCGCGGCCCGGCTGAGGGCGGCGCCCCCGAGCCAACGGCGCGGCGCCCGCGATGGGCAACTGGTTAAAACAGGTTCCGAATGTCCGGCCAGAACTCGGCTTCCAGGTTGAAAATGGCGGTGCCGATCAGGTCGAACTCCACGCGGCTGGCGGTCAGGCCCACGCCGCGCTGGGCGTTCGGATAGTAGGTGTTGGAAGCGATCGCGGCCAGGATGGTTCCCAGCGTCGGCGCCCAAGCGAAGGTCGAGCGCCCGGTTAGGTCGCTGCGCACGATGAACGTCCGGTCCACGGCGTACAGGAACCGTGCCGCGAACGAATGGCTCTCGCCCAGGCGGAAATAGCGCGGGTCCTCATGAAACCAAACCGGGAAGACATAATCGCCCCAGAACCCCGAATCGTCCGCGTCAATCTGCGCCGAGGCAAAGCATTTCATGTAGCCGCCAAAGCCCGGCCCATAGCCGCAATAGCCGTTCGACGTGTGCTCGAACAGCGTCTCCAAGCCGCCCATCGCCAGCCCTTGCCAGTCATAGGTCTCGCTGAACATGGCGTCGAATTTTTGCTTCGGCGTCATCGGCGGCACCGTTTTCAAGTAGGAGACTTCATAGGCGGGGATGACGTAGAACAAGTGCCCCGGCGAATACTTCGGCCCTTTTCCCGCGCCGTAGGTAAGGCGCACCTTGCCCTTCTTCTCGACTTTCTGTTTCCCCTTCTGGCTCTGGTCCGCGTCCTGCGCCATGGCCTGAGCGGAGAATACTGGATACGCGAACGCCGCCAGGCGGGGCTGGCCCGACGCGAACGGCGAGCGCCGCAGAAGCGAAATGGACGGCAACCGCCGCGCCAAGTAGGCGCCCGTCAGGGGCGCGCCGTCCAGCTCGCCGCCGCCTCCCGCTTCGGCTCGTTCCCGGCGGGAACGCACGCGCGCGACTCCCCCCGAGGCGGCGAACGCCGGCAGCGCCAGCAACAGCGCCACCCCCCCCGCGGAAACAGCAATTTTGGCTCGAAGGCGGCTCTTGCTATCCCTGCCGCCCGGCAACGTCACCGGATGTGGCTGCACATTGTCACTATAAACCGTCTGCCGCGCCGCCTCTCGCGAAATTCGCTAGCGCGCCCTCCAGACCGTGCGCTGGGGAATATACCCTGAAGCGGCGGCTCTCCGCGCGTACCATAATCGGTGTGGGTAGTGGATTCGACTCGCGGGCGAGGCGCGGCATGGCCGCGCTCGGACCGGTGCCCATCAACGGCGCCACAACCATGCCCGGCTTTGCGAGCCGGCCGGAGTGCCGACACCTCCGCGCCCGTGGACAAGAACATGCATTGCGCATCGCTGGAGACCCCGGTCGGAAGGATAAAGTTAGCCGCGGATGAACACGGCCTGCGGCGCGTGGAGTTTCCGCCCCGCCCTGGACGGAGTTCTCCGCCTCCGCCCCTAGCGGCTGCCGCCGCGGAACCCTCCGCCAGCGCATCCAACCCTGCCGCGGCGCGCCGCATCCTCGCCTCCGCCTGCGAGCAGCTGGGGGAATATTTCGCCGGCCGCCGCACTCATTTTGATGTTCCGCTTGCGCCCCAGGGCACGTCGTTCCAGCTTCGCGTGTGGGCGGAACTGCGGCGCATTCCCTATGGCCAAACCATCAGCTACGGCGAACTCGCGCGGCGCGTCGGCCTGCCGCGCGCGGCCCGCGCCGTGGGCGCGGCCAACGGCGCCAATCCCCTCCCCATCATCGTTCCCTGCCACCGCGTCATCGGCGCCGACGGCCGTTTGACTGGTTTCGGCGGCGGCCTGGCCCTCAAGGCGGACCTGTTGGCCCTGGAATCCGGCCAGCGCGGATTCCTCCCGGGCTAGGCCGGCGCGCCGTCCCGCTCCGCTATCCGCCCCGCTCCGCTGTGCGGCTAGGGCTGCGCCGCGTAGGCCGCGCCCGGCGAATAACCCGCGGAGCCCGTCTCCTTGGGATTGGGACCAAAGCGGTTCGCGCCCGGCTGGCTGTCGAGCAAGAAAAACACCAGCAGCACAATCCCGCCAACCAGCGGAACAAAGGAAATGAAAACCCACCAGCCGCTGCGCCCGGTGTCATGCAGGCGCCGCACGGAGACCGCCAGACTCGGCAGCAGATTGCCCAGCCCATAGACGATGTAAAAGATGCCCAGGGCGCCAGCGCCCATGCCCTCCGTGCCCGCCATGCCCACGTTCAGCGCGCGCGCGCTGCCCGCTACCGAGACCAGAATGATGAGCACAATCGCCGCCCCGATCAGAGTGGCGAACAGCTCGTAGAACCAATACTCCCGCCGCCGCGCCCGGCCGCTGAAGTCGGCGTATTTGCGCATCGCTTGCAGATACCAGTTCACCGTTCCTCCTTACGGGCGCCCCACCGTGGGCGCCGGCTCCATGCCGCCGGCCGGGCCGTGCCAGAAAAGACTGAACGCGGCCCAGCAGGCAAGAAGCCGGCTGATCGTAACCCAACTCACAATTCCCTGCAACCTGGCCCGAGGAGCGCCGCCAGCTGCTCCTTCCCGCAGGTCGCGCCCAGGGCATCATGGGCCGGCGCGCAGCGCTGGCGGGAGGCACAATGGCCATACCCACGCCCACGGGTCGCAATCGGCTCTAAGACTCGTCGCTCCCTCGGCCCGCTTCCACCATGAATATCTTCGCCACCGACCCCGACCCCGCCGCCAGCGCCCGGGCGCTCGATGACCGCCGCCTGAACAAAATGATCGTCGAGTCGGGACAAATCCTCAGCACCGCGCTGCACCTTGCCGGCCGCGGGTCGCCGGATCTGTATCAGCCCGCCTACCCACGCCATCCCATCGTCCTTTGGGCCGCCGCCGACGCGCGCAACTACGCCTGGTTGTGGCGGCACTTGCGGGCTCTGCTGGCCGAACGCGCCTTCCGCACCGGCGGATGCCCGCACCGCACGGAGCGCCTTATGCCGCTGCTGGGCGCCGCCGTCGCCACCAGCGCGCCGCCCGCCTGTTTCTGCAACTGCGCGCCGCACCCGCGGACGCGCGACGTGCACCGCGCCTACCGGCAAACGTTGGTGGAAAAATGGCGCCGCGACGCGCCCCCACCGCGCTGGACGCATCGCGCCCCGCCACACTTCTGGACCCGCGCCCGCGGCCGTTCCTAGCCGCCCCGCCGCGACGCCGGCCGCCTAGCGCGGAATCACCCTCCACAGCAAATGTCCCAGCACCACGTCCACGCCCAAATGGCGCAGATACGCCCAGCGGCCATCGCGGGGATTGCAAGTGTCCAGATGCACAAAGCCGCCGCCGGGAAAATGGACCCCTCCCAGCCCGCGGCAGTCGCGCCCGGGTGGACCCATGCCGAGCACCTCTGGATCAATCACCGCCGGATCGTAGTGGAAGTCGAAGTTGCCGCCGATCAGCTGCCCGCAAGCGATATCCAAACCGCGGCGCACGGCGGCACACGGCCGTCCCAGCGCCGTCGCCAGCACCTGCGCCAAGGCCGCCTGTTGCCGCCCAATCGCACGCGCGTACACGCGCTTCACCTCCGCCTGGTAATGCGCATGCGCCAGCCACATGCCGGTTCCACCGCCGACCATCCGTCTCGCCCACCCACCGGGCCGCCGTTCCCATTCATCGCCGCGGCATGCACCATGCTCCGCCGCCGCCACCAGATCCATGGTCCGCTCTTCCGGGACGCTCGCCGGTTCACATGGCGGCGGCCCCTCGGCGCCATCCAGCGTGCAATACCCTCCATCGCGAGTCCTGCCGCCCATCCCCATTTGGATCGCGGCGCCAATTCGCGGGTTTTTCCGCCCCACCAAGGCCGCGACTGCCGGCGGTTGCCGGGCAGGAGCGGCGCCGCGCCCTCACCTGTCCGTTTTCGCGGGGTTCCCTGGCCGCGCGGCCGTCACCACCGCCGCCAACCCATAAGCGAAAACCCGGATTTCCTTTCCCGCCGGCTCGCGCGAGAGTAATAACCGTGGCGTGTGCCTTTTGGCCACGCGAGGTTGCCTTTGCTTCGTCTTGCCCGCGCCGTCGCCGGTCTGCTGGCGGCCTTTGTGCCGCTGTGCCCTGCCGCTCATCCCTCGCGCCACCGTTCTGTTCCGTCCAGCCCCGCTTCCCGCCCTAGCGCAGACTGGGTCGCCCGCGGCTGGATGCGTCCGGCCACTCCCTATCTGCGCGCCGCCTCCGCCCTGCCCGCCACCGCGTTTCCCGGCGCCGGCGTCGTGGAGTTGTACCACCTGCGGTTTGAGCAAGTGGAACCGAACGGCCTAAGCCGCCTGCTGGTCCAGCGCGTCTTCGCCATTCGCACCGCCTTCGGCGCACAAACTCTCGGCCCGGACGATTTTTGGTACGACGCCTCCCGTTGGTCCTTCCACCTGGTGCACGGCGCGGTCGTCTCGCCGCGGGGCGGCCGCGTGGCGGTCACCGACGGCGGCGACGCCGACCCTGACGCCGAGGGCGAGCACGACCGCATCCTCCACGTCCCTGCTCTGCGCCCCGGCGACCGCGTCAACATCATCTACGCTTTGACGCCGGTCGCCGCCGCGGCCTGGAGGCGCAGCGGCTTCGGCTACATCGGCGATCTCTTCGCGTTTCGCGGCCATTACCCCGTGCAGCGCGTGCGCTACGTTTTGCGCTCGCCGCGGCCTATCGCCGCCACCGCCGTGCGCGTCGTGGCGGCATCGCAGCGCCGTTCCGGCGGCCAATTCATTTCCGCCTGGAGCGGCGGCCCCTACCGCCCCTTCTGGCGCGAGGCCGGTGGCCCTTCCATCACTGACGCCTCGCCCTACGTGCAAACGGGCGCCTTCGCTCAATGGAACGGCTTGGCCCGCTGGTACAGCCGGAAACTGGCGGCGCAGGCGCGGCTTAGCCCCGCGTTCCGCGCCCGCCTCCTGCATTTGGTTCCCCCCCAACCCACGCAGCTGGCGACGGTGCAAGCGTTGTGGGCGTATCTCGCCCGCCGCCTCAATTATTGGGGCGATGAATCCGGCCTGCACGCCTTTCTGCCCTCGCCACCCAATGTCGTGTTGGCCCACGGGCGCGGCGATTGCAAGGATGGCGCTCTTCTGATGACGGCATGGCTCCGCGCCGAAGGCGTGCCCGCGGATTTGGCCCTGATCCGCACCTGGAGCATGGGTGCCGTCGCCAATGGCGCCGCCACCATGGCCGCCTTCGACCACGCCATCGTCTATGTTCCCGGCCTGCGCCTTTGGCTGGACACTACCGCCCCGCGCCTGCACGTCGGCGAACTGCCCGCCACCGATCAAGGCGCCCTGGCATTGATTGTCCGTCCGGGAGAAAATCGCCTGGTCTCGGTGCCCATCCTGCCCGCCAGGGCCAACCGCCTGGTGCAGAGTTTCCGCCTTGCGCCCGCCGGGCCCGCTCTCTGGCGCCTGAGCGGACGCATTACCGCCGACGGCATGCGCGCCAACCGCCTGCGCGCGCAATACGCCAACCGCGCCGCCCGCCGGGCGCTGTTCGCCTCATGGCTGCGCCGCCGCTTTCCCGGCGTTCGCCTCGCCAGCCTGCGCTTCACCGGCGCCGCCTGGGCCGACGCCCGCACCCAGATCGTCTTCACCGCCGCCGTGCCCCGCGCCGATCTGCCCAATCCCGCCGCCATTCCCACGGCCGTCTTTCCCCGCCACTTCGCTCAACGCTTGGCCGCGGACCGCCAGCGCCGCCAATCCTTGCGCATTCCCACCCGCTGGAGCCTGGCCACGCGCTGGTCGGCGCCGGCGGCCTATTGCCAGACGGCGCCGCCGCTCCAGCTGACCGCGCCTTACGGCCGTGTCGAAATCCGGCGTCTCTGCACCCACGGACGCCTGCACATTCTCCTCAGCGTGGCGCAAACCGGCGCGACAATCCCCGCCGGCCAGTACGCCGCCTTCCGGGCCTTTTGGCGCAACGCCGACGCCCGCATGAACCGGCCGCTGCCGGCGCCCGCTCGCTCGGTGTTGGCCGCCGCCCAAATCCAGCCTGCACCCGCCGCCGCTCCCGCGGTTCCCGCCGCTGTTTCCTCGGGTCCTGGTCGTGCCCGTTCGGCCAGGGGCCCGGCCGGTCTCCATCCCGCCCGCCTCCATTAAGGCAGCCTGCGCCATCGCAGCGGCGAATCCGGAACGGTTTGCGCCCTGCGCCGCCGCGCATAACCACGGCGAATGGCGGCCATTCATCAAATCGTTTTGTCAGCGCCCACCGCGATCCGCTAGCGTGGAATAGAAGCTGTACGCGTCGAGGGGGCGCGACCCAGGTATGACCAGCGTAGCCACGTTGCCCATCCATCGCTATCTCCTGGCCAGTGATTTTGATCAAACCCTCAGCCACGCCGACTCCGGCCGCATCTTGAGCGAATTGATTGGTATCTCGCCGGCCGTCTTTGAGCACAAGTGCGCCGGCCTGGCCGCCCGCAACTTCGTGCAACAAGGGGGTGAACTCGCCTATCTGCTGTTGCATGATCCCGACTACCGCCGCGTGCGCCGGGAACACTTGATCGAAGCCGGCCTGCGCACGCCGCTCAAGCGCAACATCGGCCATTTGGCCCGCCTTTTGGCCGAGGGCATCCCCGGCCACGAGTTCGAGTTCCAGGTCATCTCCGCCTCGCCGCAGGAAGTGGTCGAATCGGCTCTGGCGCAGGTGCTGCCTGTCGAATGCATTCACGGCACCGAGCTGGAATACGGCCCGGACGGCAACATTGTCGGCCTCGCCCGCGTCACCGCCGGCTACGGCAAAGTCGCGGTGTTGGACGCCTTGCAAGCCCGCGCCCGCCTCGGCGCCGAGCGCGTCGTCTATGTCGGCGACGGCAGTTCGGACATGCACGTCATGCTGCACGTCAGCCGCCACTCCGGCTACGCCATCGCTGTCTCCTCGAACCGCCCGGTCGCCCGCATCGCCCATCGCACCGTGCTGGGCGAGGACGCGCTCACCGTTCTCGTCCCGCTCTTGGAAGACATCGTCGGCTGGAACGCCGCCGAAATCCGCGCATTTTTCGCCGCCCAGGGGTTGCACATCCAAGAATGGGGCAGCGTGCGCACCGACTGGCTGACCATTGCCCCCGCCGGGCCCGGACCCGCCGACCACGCGCCGGTTGCTAAACTGATCGCGAGTCCCGGCGCGGCCCCCGTCAGCCCCGCCGCGGACGCCGCGATCGAGATGCCGCATGCACTGGTTTCCTGATTCGTTCGGATGGCTCGCCACCGCCCTCTTCTGCATTTCCTATTTTTCCACCGCGTCCAGCCTGCGCCGCTGGCAAGCCGCCGCGGCCGCGCTGTGGGTGGCATACGGCGCCGCCATCCATTCCCTGCCGGTCATCGTCGCCAATCTGTTGGTCGTTGGTTTCGCGCTGCTGCCGCCGCGCTGGCTGCGCCGGTCTCCGCCTACGCCCACGACCGGCTAGCCCAATCCCGGCCGGCAGCAGCCGCCGGCTTTCCCAACTCCGCCACGGTCGGCGCGGCCCCCGGCGGCCCCCCAAGCGGGGCGCCGCGCCGATCGAGGCGGGACGCTCCGCCGCGGGGACGGGGCTGGGGCCCGCGCCCATCATTTGCTATGCTGCCCCGTAAGCCATGGCCGTCGCCGTCGTCATTACGTTCGTCGGGGTGCTGGTGTTTTTGTCGCACGCCCTCGTGGGGGTGTTCAACCGCACCGGCATCCCCGACGTGCTCTGGCTTTTGCTCATCGGCATCGCCATCGGGCCGGGATTTCATCTCATCACGCCGCAGCAATTCGGATCGGTCGGGCCGGTATTCAACACCGTTACGCTGATTCTGATCATCTTCGAGAGCAGCCTTGGTCTGCGCCTGCGCGACGTCAAGGTCGCCCTCCCCGGCACCGCCTCGCTTACCATCTCCAGCTTCATCGCCGTCACGCTGGCGGTCGGCGCCCTGGGCTTGGCCCTGCATTTGGGCTTGTGGCAGGCGGCCATCCTGGGCGTCATCCTCGGCGGCAACTCGCCCACCGTGGTGGTGCCGCTGGTTAAGGGCCTGCCGCTGGAAAGCGCCAGCGGCAACATTCTGTTTCTGGAATCGGTGATCGGCGACGTCATCAGCATCGCCATCTGTCTGGCGCTGCTGCAAGCCGGCCTGATGCCGCACACCCACGCCAGCGCCCTGGCCGGCGGCATCGCCGCCTCCTTCGCGGTGGCCACCGTGGCCGGCGGACTGGCCGGCGTGCTTTGGGCGGCGGTGCTAAAGCGGATGCGCCGCCTGGAAAACGCCCTGTTCACCACCCCCGCTTGCGTCTTCGTGGTCTATGGCGCGTCGCAGATTCTCGGGCTCAACGGCGCCATCGCCACGCTGGCCTTCGGCATCGTTTTGGGCAACATCGAGGGCCTCAATGCCACCCTGGCCAAGCGCCACATCTCCACTGTCACGCTCAATGAGGTCGAGAAGATCTTCTTCTCCGAGGTGGTGTTCCTGCTCAAGACGTTCTTTTTCGTCTATATCGGTCTCAACGTGCAGCTCACGCATTGGCTGTGGGTCAGCGGCGGCGCGGTGATCGCCCTGCTGCTGCTCGCCGCCCGGATACCTGCGGTCTTCGCCACGGTGCGCCATTCGGTGCCCGCGCGCGACGCCACCTACATGGCCATGATGATTCCCAAGGGGTTGGCCGCCGCCGTCCTAGCGGGCATCGTCGTCCAGCAGAACCTGCCCCAAGGCGTGCTGATCGAGAACCTGGTCTACTCCGCGCTGTTCTTCAGCATCGTGTTCACGTCGGTGCTGGTCTTCATTGTCCGGCGCACGCCCATTGGCGGCGCACTGGAGCGCGTCTTCGCTTGGGGCCAAAAGCCCCGCGCCGTACCCGCCGCCACCACCGCCGCCTAGCGCGCCGACACGGCGCCGGCGAGGGGAAAACCGGAGGGCTTAGCGGCGCGCCGTCCCGGCACGTGTCCCGGGGTGGTACACCCGCCGGGCGTGGGCCCGGATCTGCGCGCGGTAAAAATACACCGGCCGCAGGTTGCCTGTCGCGTAGCGCACCGCTTGATCGTCGAAATGCGGCGATTTTGGGTTGCCGCTCTCTCCGCCCGTGCTCACCGCCCAGGCCCGCACCCGCGTCCCAAACTCCACCACGCAGACGAAGCTGTTGCCAACCGTCCCGTACCATTTCTTCGTTCCCCGCCTGGGCCGCGAGCCATACGCCGCCAGCGACCCCCAAAGCGAGGACACGAACGGCACCGGAATGCTGGGCTTGGCGTCGCTGAACTGCGGATGCCGAATGCGGTCGTCCAGCCGCTGGAAGCGGTTGATGTTGCCCCACGGCGTTTCCCAGGTTCCGAAACCCCGCGTCAGCCGCCGTGACGCCCGCGCCAGCGCCCCAACCAGCTCGGCCGACGTCGCCCGCTCGGCGACGTAATCCTCGATGGACATATGCGCCGCCCGCGCCGCTGGAAACAGGCGATGATAAATCTCCGTGCCCCAAAACACCGCCAGCGACGTGGCCACCGAGTTGACGCCCCAGCGATAGTTCCAATCCCGCAGCACCGTCGCCTGCGGCGCCAGCGCCGCTTTCCGCGCGCTCCCCGCCGGCAGGCCGTCATAGGCGCGCAGCAGCACAGGAACGAGCCGCGCGAACGCCGGCAGGTAGCTGTCGAACCCCGCCGCCACCAGCGACGCCGCCGTCCAGTTCTTGCCGCCCGTCAGCAGCCGCAGCGCGTGATCGCCACGCGGCGTTTCCTCCTTGCCGCCGTCCACGTAGGCGGGAAAATCTTTCCGCTTCGGGCTGTACGGCCCCGCCGCCGACCACGGCCAGTTGTTGGAGTTGTACAGCCAGCCGTTCGGCGGATTCAGCAGGTGCGGCGTCTCCGCCAGCGTCAGCAGCCCGTGGTACGCCGTCGCCGGATTGCTCCCGTCCACCGGATGGAACCAGTTGAACCGATTGCTGCGCCGGGGAATGTAGTCGGAATGCCAATAGGCGATGTTGCCCTCGGCATCCGCGAAGATCGTATTGTTCGAGGCGTTGGTGTGCAACTGCATCGTCCGCCGGAACGCGGCGTAATCCTTCGCCGTCATCCGCTCCCAATCCTGCTCCAGCGACCGGATGGGGCGGTTCATCAGGTGCACCGTCATCCAATGCGCCCCGCGCCGCGCGACGACCGGCCCGTGCCGCGTGTAGAACGCCGTGAAGGTCCGCTCCGCCATGCCCCGCGGCGTCTTGTACCGCACCGTGATCCGCCGCGTGCGCAGGGGAAACCATCGCGCGCCGTATTTGTATTCCCACCGCCCGCCGCGCCGCGCCACCGTCTCCAGGAACCGGTCCACGTTCTGCACGCCGCTGGAGGTGTGCATCCAGCCGGCGGTGCGGTTAAAGCCTTGATAAATGAAGAACTGTCCCCAGGTCACCGCCCCATACGCGTCCAAGCCCGTGGCGCTGGCCATTTGCAGCTCCGCGCGGAAATAAAAGGTCACGTGCGGGTTGATGTACAGCAGCGCATGGTGATCCAGGGTAATGCTGGGCCCGATGGCGATGCCGTTGGAGCCGCCCGGCTCCGGCGGCGGCAGCACCTGCGCCGCCGCCAGGCCGCCGGGCCGCCCCGCGTTCGCCGTGGAATCGGCTTCCGCCCGTGCGCCGGCGGGCTTCAGACTGGCGGCATCGGCGCCGGCAGGTGCGGAGTAGAAACCCGCGATCCCCCGCACCGGTACCTGGTCAATATCCCCGCCGATGCTGCCCTCGGTGAACGCCATCGCCATCCACGGCCGGAAGCGGCGGATCACCAGCGGATGGACCCGCGGATGGGTGTAGAGATAGTAGTTCAGGCCGTCGGCGAAGGCGTCCATCAGCCGCCGCAGCCAGGCCGGGCTGGCGGCGTATTTCGCCTTCATCACCGCCGGATCAATGAACAGCTTCATCCGCAGGTCTTGGTAGATGGCGCGCGGCCCCGCGGTCTTCGAAAGCCAGCCCAGCGCGTTGATGTAGTTCATCTCGACGCGATGGAAGTCATCCTGCGCCTGCGCGTACTCCATGCCGAAGACCGCGTCCGCATCGGTCTGGCCATACACGTGGGCGATGCCGTAGCGGTCGCGGGTGATCGTCACCCCCGCGGCTTCCCGCCGCCAACGCGCCACCGTAGCCGCCGCCGGCCGGTAGCGCGACTGCGCCGCGGCCGGCGCCGCCAGGCCGGCCGCCAAGAGGAACACACAAAAAGTCTGTCGCCCAGTCATAGTGAGTCGTCTGCCTCGTGATTACCCGGCGCGCCGCGCCGTGCTGGATTATAGTCCAGCACCCGCCGCGGCAGGCGTTCTTGCCCGCCCGCCGCCCGGGAGCGGACCGCAATGGGGTTAGCGAACGGCGAGGCCGGCGGGACGCCGGCGCTCCAAAAAAGGCGCCTCAAGGCGGCGGCGTGGGGTTGGAGCGCCGGCGCAAGTTTGGAGCGCCGGCATCTTGCCGGCCTCGGCCCACCCCCCACGGCCCCCTCACGCAAAAAAAATAGACCGGGCGGGATCGCTCCCGCCCGGCCATCGTCCGTCCAATGGTTGGCTTTCGCTGTGTCCGCCAGTTACCGCCGCGGCCCACGCCCGCGGCTTCCAGCCCGCGGCCCGCGCCGGTGCGGCCCGCGGTCGTCGCCGTCATGCTCCCGCCGCGGATACGCCGGCTCGTCGCCATTGCCTTCCTCGGCGCCCGCCGGCAGCGGCAGCCCCAGCTTCTCGCGCTGCTCCTTGAGGATGGCCTTGCGGCTCAGCTTGATCTTGTTACCCTCGATCGCCAGGCATTTCACCAAGACCTGATCGCCTTCCTTCAGCTCGTCGCGCACGTCGCGGATGCGGTATTCCGCCACCTCGCTGATGTGCAGCAAGCCGTCGGTGCCGGGGAAGATCTCGATGAAGGCGCCGAAATCCACCAGCCGCACCACCTTGCCCAGGTAGGTCTTGCCCACCTCGGCGGTGGCCGTCACGTCGCCGATCATCTGCATCGCCCGGTTCGCCGCCTCGCCGTCGTTGGCGGCGATGCTGACCGAGCCGTCGTCCTCGACGTCTATCTTCACGCCGGTGGTCTCGGTGATCGAACGGATCATCTTGCCGCCGGGCCCGATCAGGTCGCGGATCTTGTCCACCGGAATCTTCATCGTGAAGATCCGCGGCGCGTACGGCGACAGCGCCGTCCGCGGCGTCTCCAGCGCCTCGGCCATCTTGTCCAGGATGTGGAACCGCGCCCGCTGCGCCTGCTCCAGCGCCTGCCGCATGATCGCCGGCGTCACGCCCGGAATCTTGATGTCCATTTGCAGCGCGGTCACGCCCTCGCGCGTTCCCGCCACCTTGAAGTCCATGTCGCCGTAGTGGTCCTCGGCGCCGGCGATGTCGGTCAGCACCGCGAAGCGGTCGCCCTCCATCACCAGGCCCATGGCGATGCCCGCCACCGGCGCGATCAGCGGCACGCCCGCGTCGGCCATCGCCAGCGACGCGCCGCAGACGGTAGCCATCGAGGAGGAGCCGTTCGACTCCAAAATGTCGGAGACCACGCGGATGGTGTAGGGGAACTCTTCCTCGTCCGGCACCACCACGATCGTCGCCCGCTCCGCCAGCGCCCCATGCCCGATCTCGCGCCGCCCCGGGCCGCGCAGGAAGCCCACTTCGCCCACCGAGAACGGTGGGAAGTTGTAGTTCAGCATGTAGCGCTTGAAGGCTTCGCCCTCGATCGTCTCCAGCCGCTGCATGTCGTCCTTGGTGCCCAGCGTGATGGTCACCAGCGCCTGCGTCTCGCCGCGCGTGAACAGCGCCGAGCCGTGCGTGCGCGGCAGCAGCCCGGTCTCGCAGTGGATCGCCCGCACTTGGTCGAAGGCGCGGCCGTCCGGCCGCCGCTTCTCATCCAGCAGCGCGGCGCGGAAAATCCGCTCCCGCATCAGCTCGAAGTACTTCTTGGTCTGGCTGACCAGCTGCGGATTGCCTTCCGGCACCGCCGCCACCGCCTCTTTCTCGATCTCCTTGGCCCGCTTGCCGCTTTCCAGCTTCGGGTATTTGGCCGTGTCCAGCGCCTCGGTCAGGCGCGCGCCGTAGGTCTTATAGAGGGTCTGGTAAAACTCCTCGTCCACCTCCGGCGGCGTCACCGGCCGCTTGGCCACGCCGGCGCGCTTGCGCAGTTCCTCGACGCCGGCCAAAATCTTGCGGATCTGCTCATGCGCGAACTCGATCGCCTGCACCACGATCTCTTCGCTCACCTCGCTGGCCCCGGCCTCCACCATGGCGATGCCCTGAGCGGTGCCGCTCACCAGAATATTCAGATCGGCGTCGCGCCGCTCGTCGTAGGTGGGGTTGACGATGAACTTTTCATCCACATACGCCACCCGCACGCCGGCGACGGCGTTCGGAAACGGAATGTCGGAAAGATGCAGCGCCGCGCCCGTGCCCACCAAGCTCAGCGCGTCGGGGTCGTTTTCCTGATCCGCCGAAAGCACGAAGGCGATGACCTGCGTCTCATTGCGGAACCCCTTGGCGAACAGCGGCCGGATCGGGCGGTCGTTCAGCCGGCTGGTCAGGATTTCCTTCTCGCTGGGCCGTCCTTCGCGCTTGATATAGCCGCCGGGAATGTGACCCGAGGCGTAGGTGTATTCGCGGTAGTCCACCGTGAGCGGAAAGAAGTCAATGCCTTCCCGCGGCTGGTCCGCCGCCGTCGCGGTGACCAGCACCATGCTGTCCCCCAAGCGGACGGTGACCGCGCCGCCGGCTTGGCGGGCCATGCGGCCGGTTTCGATTTGGAGGATCTTCCCTCCGGCAAGTTCAACGGTTACGGATTCAGGCATGGAACATTCCTTCCGCCGCGGCCCTCCAGGGACCGCGGCCATCTGGTCTCAAATGATTCGGGAAAATCTTCTCGGCAGCGCCGCGCCGAGAATGGCGGCGGGAACGGGCGCTGCGATCAAAGCCCCCGCCCAGCGGGGCGGCGGCGAGGGGAGTTGGGATCCAACCCAATGAGCGCCCGTCACGTTCGGGCATCTGCAACAGATTCACTGGCGAGCCGATCGAAGTAGTTGCGCCAGGGCCTATTTCCGCAGCCCCAGCTTTTGAATGACGCCGCGATAACGGGCCGCGTCCCGGCGTTTAAGGTAATCCAACAGCCGCCGCCGCTTGCCCACCATCAGCAGGAGCCCGCGGCGCGAGTGATGATCCTGCTTGTGGGTCTTGAAGTGCTCGGTCAAATACCGGATGCGCTCCGTCAGCACCGCCACCTGGACTTCCGGCGAACCGCAATCCGTGGCGTGAATGGCGAAGCTTTGCACCAGCGCTTGCTTGTCTTCCTTGGTAAAGGCCATGCGTATGAGAGGGCCCAAAGGCCGCAAGAAAATCTAGCTTACCACGACCCGGCAGCCCGGGAACAAGCGTCCCCGGCCTCGCGCCCCGGACCGGCTCGGCTGCGCGCCCGCCACGGCCCGGAGGCTGGGCCGGGCCTGGCTGGGGACAACGGCGGCGGCCCGCCCACCATCCATAGGCTACAGCCGGAACGCCCCGCGCGCCACCGGACGGAAACGAGGTCCATCATGGCCGGAGAATTTCTCGCCGACGTGCAAACCATTCGCGAGCGCGCCCGCCAAAACCTAGAGCAAGGCGCCGTCACCTCCGCCTACCAGGGCGACCCGAAGCAGACCACGGAACTGCTGAACGCCGCCTTGGCCACGGAGATCGTCTGCGTCTTGCGCTACCGCCATCATTACTTCATGGCCAGCGGCATGCACGGCGAATCCATCGCCCAGACCTTCCGGAAATATTCCCAGGAGGAGCAGGAGCACGCCGACGCCATCGCCGACCGCATTCAGCAGCTCGGCGGCGCGCCGGAGCTGAATCCCGCCGTCGTCAGCCAGCGCGCCTATACCGAATACGCCGCCGGGGAATCCTTGGCGGACATGGTCCGCGAAGACCTGGTCGCCGAGCGCATCGTCGTGGATGTCTACACGCAGCTGATCCGCCACTTCCAATTTCACGACTCCACCACGCGCGAAATGCTGGAGGACATCTTGCAGGAAGAAGAACACCACGCCGACGACCTTGGCGATCTGCTCTTCACCCTGGACCCGCGCAGCGGCCAGGTCATCGGCCGCGATCCCGCCAGCCTGATCGAATCGCAGGAACGCGCGCGGCAGCAGGGCCCCAAAGCCGCCTAGCCGCGCGGCGCATGCGCGCCTCCCGAGCGAAGAACGCGGGATGGCCGTCCCCGGCTGTCTTCTCCGCCGCCCGCCGCGGCCGGCCCGCTGCCGCTGAACCCTAAAACCCCAGCCGCTGCTGTATCCTGTGCCCATGCCCGTGGACACCTTGGACCCGGATGACGGCCGCGACGACGGCGGCGAGCAGCCTGACGGCGCCCCGGAATCTAGCGCCGGCCCCGAAGGGGAAGAGGATCCCCGTCTGCTGCACGTGGACCTGCGCAATCGCGCCGAAGCCGCACGCTTCCAGCGCTCCGATGAAGCCGAGTTCGCCGCCGGCATGCTCCGCGCCAACGGCATTCCGGCCGAGGTGCAGGCCATGATGATCCCCGGCCTCACCGCCGACCTGGCGCTGTGGGTGCCGAAGGAGCAGGAAGAACTCGCCCGCCGTTTGTTGCGCGAAGCCGAAGAAGGCGATTTCGCCGAATAGCCCCGCGCCTCGCCCGCCCACCCGTCGCATCAGCCGCTGCACCACGCCTTACGCCATGCTCCCCGCCACGCCCCCCCACGCCATGCATATTCCCCCCGCCCGCTCCCGCCCGCGGTTCCGCCTGCCGCTGCGCGCACCGGCCGCCGCCATGGCGGTCCTGGCGCTGGCGCTCGCCGCCGCCGCCCAAACCCGCACCTTCGACAGCCTGCATGTCACCTTGCGCATCCAGCCGGACTTCGCCACCCGCTCGGTAGCGGTGCGGGAAACCCTGACGCTCCGCCCGCTGCGCGATCATTTCCAATATTTCCACCTCGACTGCGGCGGCCCGACCGTCCAATCCGTCACCGCCAACGGCCGTCCCGTCGCCTATCACCTGACCGCGGAGAAACTGCATGTCAAGCTGCCCGCGCCGATCGGACCGCGGCAAACGGTGGCGCTGCGCATCCGCTACCACGTGACGCCCGCCGCGGGCATGGTGTTCTATGCGGCTGATCTCGCCCACCCGCGGCAAGCCACCTGGCTGTGGACCTCCGGCGAGCCGAATGAGAACCACCACTGGCTGCCCATCTACGACCACCCCAACGACAAGCTGACCGCCGACTTCTACATCACCGCCCCGCGCGGAGACTGGGCGATCGCCAACGGCAAGCTGGTCAGCCGCCAACTGCTCCCCGGCGGCGCGCAGCTTTTTCATTGGCGCCAGGCGGAGCCGATCAGCACCTATTTGCTGGCCTTTTATGTCGGCCAATGGAACCGCGTGGATGCCGTGGGCCCGCATGGCGTGCCGCTGCAATTCGACGTGCCGCCGACGCAATCGGCGGCCATCGCCCGCGCCCGCTATGGCCGCACCGCGGCGATGATGGCCTATGACGAACAGCTGACCGGCGTTCGCTATCCCTGGGCCAAGTACGCCGAGGTGGAAAATCCTGGGTTTTTCTCCGGGCTGGAAAATGCCAGCGAGACCGAGTTCCCGGGCGATTATCCGCAAAACGCCACTCTCGCCAACGTCCGCGCCGCCGCGCCGCGCCATGACGTGGAGATCGCCCATGAGCTGTCGCATCAATGGTTCGGCGACACCGTCACCTGCGCCCATTGGTCCCAGCTCTGGCTGAACGAAGGCTTCGCCACCTTCATGCAATACACCTGGGACCTGCACGCTCGCGGCGAAGACCAGGCGATTCGCGATTGGGAGCGGGACGCAGAGGGCTACTTCCGCTACGCCGACGGCCACGACCACCCCATCGTGGACTACAACCACGGCAATCCCTGGAACATGTTCGACGCGGTCACCTACGAGAAAGGCGGCTTCGCCCTGCGCATGCTCCAAGCCAAGCTGGGCCCGGCGGCATTCTGGCGCGGCGTGCACCGCTATCTGACCCGCTACAAGTTCCAGCCCGCCAACACGCGCAATTTCGAGTTGGCCATGGAGGAGGCGACGCACCGCAACCTCCGCCTGTTTTTCCACCGCTGGTTCTATGCGATCGGTTATCCCGTGTTCCATGCCTCCTGGAACTGGCAATCCGCCGCCCACGGCGGCGACCTGGAACTGCATCTGCGGCAAAAGCCGTTTCATGGATTCCTCTACACCGGCCGGCTAACTTTGGCGGCATGGGTGGGTGGCCGGGAACTGCGCCGCGGCATGCTGGTGACCAGCCGCAACCAGACCATCGCCTGGCCGTTGCCCGGCAAGCCGGAGATGGTACAGCTGGACCCCGACCACGTGCTGCTGAAGTACCTGATCTGGGACAAGCCGCTGGCCGAATGGGAATATGAAGCCGTTCATGCGCCGTGGAGTTGGGATCGCCAGCAGGCGCTCGACGCCGTGGACCGCGATGCGACCGATGGCAACCGCGCCGCGCTGGCGCAGTTCTTCGCCGCCCGCGTCCGGGCGGAATCCTCCGCCCCCGCCGCTGACGACGCCCTCGGCCATCTTGCCGGCATCGCTCCCGCCGCCGCGCAGCAGCTGGCCTTGGAACGCCTCGACAGCCCCAACCCCGCCGTGCGCGCCAACGCAGTCACGCTCCTGGGCCATCTCCATCCTGGACAACCCACCCAACCCGGCGAGCTGGCGCGGGTGCGCAAAATCTTTCGCACCGATCCCATCTCCAGCGTGCGCGCCGCCGCGCTGGGCGCACTGCTGCATCTTGACCGCGCCCAGGCTCCGCGGTATATCACCGCCGCCCTGGCCATGAAGAGCTATCAGTGGCAGGTCGAGCAGCGGGCGCTGGCGCTGCAGGCGCACCGCGAGAAATCCGCCGCCGTGCCCGTGCTGCTGCATTACGCCGCGCCGGGCCAGCCGCCGGCGCTGCGCGCAACCGCCATCGAACAGCTCGGCCATTTCGGCGCCGGCGACGCCCGGGTGACGGCGGCGCTCCGCCGGGCGCTGCACGGCCAGACCGGCATGGTGCAGGTGCGCGCGGCCATCGCCTTGGCCGAACTGCACGACCGCGATTCCCTGCCCGCCATTCAAGACCTGGCGCAGAACACCTGGATCGGTTTCTTCAAGCCCGCCTTCCAAGCGGCCGCCGCGATGATGCAGCGCTGATCGCCGTCGGTCAGCGGGACCGGGCCCTCTACCCCGCCGTCCCGGAGGGCGACGTTACGCAGGGCTGGAGCCCTCCCCACAAGGGGCGGTGCGCAGGACGGCGGCGAGCACGCCGGCAGGATGCCGGCGCTCCCGTCTAGGGCGACGTTAGGCAGGGCGGGAGCCTTATCCCGCGCGCCGGCGCAAATATTCCCGCCGCGCCGGCCGGCCGAGCCGAGCCTGGACCTTCGGCGCGGCAGGAACAACGATTGGCGCTGGAGGGGTGTTTTTCTCTACGATAGTCAGTGAGCATAATGCAGCGATCGTTGTCAGCAGCTGCGCGGCGGGCCGCAAGGAGCCGTTGCGGACCGGAGTTTGAATTCCACGTCTCCCGCGCGGCGCGGGACCGCTATCGCTTCGACGCCGCCCTGTTCACCTTTAGCGGCAACGTCATCCTGGCCGACCCGCAGGCTAGCCGCGAATTCGCCGCGCGCATTCAGCAAATCCGCGCCCAGGAGCGGTCGCCGGCCGCGCCCATCCCGCCGGCGGCGCTGCACGCCATGGGGCTGATTGACGAGGCGCTGCACGCCATGATCGCCGCCTACCGGCGGCGCAATCCCCGCGCCCTGACCGCCGCGGTTCCCTGGCTGGGCGACCGCGTCGGCGGCGAAGCGCTGGAGACCACGCTGCGCCGCTTCGCGCATGAGTTTCCCGTGGTGCGGGTGTACCGCGGCGAACTGCGCGCGGAGGAGTGGCTGGCCGGGGTCACGGGCGGCTATCCGCACCGCGCCGTCGCGCTGGAGGAAATACTGCTGCTCTGGCTGGCCAACGCCAACCCCGCCTTCGCGCCCTTTCGCGAACTCTTCGACGACCGCCCAGCGATGCGCGGCACGGCATACCGGAAAATTTCCTCCCTCTGGCAGCCGTATTTCGCGGCCCAGCCCGGCTTCGGCCCGGGCGGCACTACCCTTTTGGACGTCTTGTTGGCCCCGCAACGCGCCGCGCCGGATTCGCTGCGCGGCCAACTGGCCTTCATCCGCGAGCGCTGGCGCTGGGCGGTCGGGGAAATCTGGGAAAAACTGGGCCTGACGCTGGGGGCATTGCAGGAAGAAGAACTCTCTCTGTGGCGCCAGTTCCATCCTCCCGCGGGCGGCGCGTTCGGCCCCGGACCGGCGGGAGATTCCAGCGCCGCGGCGGTGCCCCATTTCAGCGAGTTCGAGTATGAGCGCTTCAGCTCCGACGTGGATTGGATGCCGCGGGCCGTGCTGCTGGCCAAGAACGCCTACGTCTGGCTGGAGCAGCTGAGCCGGGCCCATGGCCGCCACATTCACCGCTTGGACCAGATCCCCGATGGCGAGCTCGACACCCTTGCCCGGCGCGGGTTCACCGCGCTCTGGCTGATCGGCATTTGGGAGCGCAGCCAGGCCTCCCGCCGCATCAAGCAGCTCTGTGGCAATGCCGACGCCGAAGCCTCCGCCTACGCCATCGCCCAATACGAAATCGCCACCGACCTGGGCGGCCGGCCGGCGATGGAAGACCTGCGCCGCCGCGCCGCCATGCGCGGCCTGCGCCTGGCCAGCGACGTCGTCCCCAACCACATGGGCATTGATTCCCCCTGGGTGATGGAGCATCCCGAATGGTTCGTCTCCCTGCCCCATTCCCCCTTCCCCGCCTATCAGTTCAATGGCCCCGACCTGAACGGCGACGGGCACATCGAGATCAAAATCGAAGATCACTATTACGACCGCACCGACGCGGCCGTCGTCTTCCGCCGCCGCGACCTGTGGACCGGCGACACGCGCTACATCTACCACGGCAACGACGGCACCAGCTTTCCCTGGAACGACACCGCGCAGCTCTGCTATCTGCGCGGCGACGTGCGGGAGGCAATGATCGCCGCCATCGTCCGCGTGGCCCGCGACTTTCCCGTCATCCGCTTCGACGCCGCCATGACCCTGGCCAAAAAGCATTACCAGCGGCTCTGGTTTCCGGAGCCGGGCACGGCCGGCCCCATCCCGACCCGCGCCGAACACGGTCTGACCAAAGCCCAGTTCGACGCCGAGATGCCCGAGGAGTTTTGGCGCGAGGTGGTGGATCGCGTCGCCGTCGAAGCCCCGGGCACGCTGCTGCTGGCCGAGGCGTTTTGGCTGATGGAAGGCTACTTCGTTCGCACCCTGGGGATGCACCGCGTCTATAACAGCGCCTTCATGAACATGCTGCGCGACGAGCAGAACGCCAATTACCGCTCGGTCATCAAGAACACGCTGGAGTTCGACCCCGACATCTTGAAGCGCTACGTCAACTTCATGAACAACCCGGACGAGCGCACCGCGGTGGATCAGTTCGGCAAGGGCGATAAATATTTCGGCATCTGCACCCTGCTGGCCACGCTGCCGGGCCTGCCCATGTTCGGGCATGGGCAGTTCGAAGGCTTCACGGAAAAATACGGCATGGAGTTCCGCCACCCGCGGCTGAGGGAAGCGGCGGATGCGGACCTGTTGGCCCATCACGACCGCCTGATCACGCCGCTGCTGCGGCGGCGCGCGCTGTTCGCCGAAGCCGCGGAGTTTTTGCTCTACGACTTTTTCGCCCCCGAGGGCCACGTCAACGAAGACGTTTACGCGTTCTCCAACCGCGGCGGCGGCGCGCGCGCCTTGGTGGTCTACAACAACACCATCCGCCGCGCCGCCGGGTGGGTGCGGCTCTCCTGCGCCTACGCGGAAAAGAACGGCAACGGCGGCAAGCACCTGCGCCAGCGCACGCTGGCCGACGGGTTAGGCATTCCCGCCGAGTCGGACCATTGGGCCGCCTACCGGCGGCTGGATACCGGCTTGGAGCACTTGGCGCGGGGTGAGGACTTGGCGCAGGGGATGTATTTCGAGCTGGACGGATACGCCACGCGCGTTCTGCTGGATTGGCGCGTCTGGCGCGATGACGGCACGCGGCCCTGGCGTCGGCTGTGGGACCACCTGCAAGACCGCGGCGTACCCAATTTGGACGACGCGCTGCGCGATCTGGAACTGGCGCGCGTGCACCGCGCGCTCTCCGCCCTATTGGCGCGGCCGCCGCTGGCGGCGCTGGCGCAGAGCGCCAACGTCCGGGGCGCCGCGGCCCGCACCGCACTTGCCCGGCGGCGGCGCACGGAGGCGGAAGCCGCGCAGCGCGCAGCCCTGAAGGAAATGGTCGCGGCGGTGCGGGAACTGGTGGCGGCAGCACAGGAATTCCTGCTTTCGCCGGCCGCGGCCGCAGCCGGCTTCGCGCCCGAAGACCGCATCTCCCCCGCCCACGCCAAGACGGCCATCGCCGCGGCGCTGGTGCAGATGCGCGCCGCCCCGCGGCTGCCCGCGCTGGCGGCCAAGCTGGAGCTGCCGCCGCCGGCGCGGGACGCCTGGCCGCCGGCCGGCGCCGCCGCGCCGTTGGCGCCTTGGGCCGAGGCGGTAGCCATCATCGTTCTGCATGCGCTGGGAGTGAGCCTCAACCCCAGCGCCCCGGACGCCGCCGCCGTGCGGCTGTTCGAGGGCCTGCGCCTGCGCCCCGCCCTGGCGGCGGAGTTTGCGGCATTGCGGGCGGCGGACGCCGCGGCAGTGCGCGCGGCGGAAGCAGCCGCCCAGCGGGCCGGAGAAGGCGCGGGGCCGCGCGGCGAGGCGTCCGCGGCCCAGGGCGAGGAGCATGCCGCGGACCCGGACGCGCCATGGCGCGCCGCGGCGCGCGTTCGCGCCGCCTTCGCCCATCCACTTTCGCCTCCCGCGCGACCGGCGCCCGCCCGACGCGCGGCGGCGAAACCGCCAAGCAAGCGGCCGGAATCGCCGCCGGCCCCGGGGCTCGCAACCGCCTCCGCCGTCACGCCGCTCTTTGCCGTTTGGCTCGCCGATCCCGACCTCGCCTGGCTGCTCGGCGCGCATGATGCCAATGGCGTCGGCTATATCGTCCAGGAACAGTTGCAGACCACCCTCGCCGGGCTGGCCCTCCGCCCCGCGCTGGCGCTGGCCGCCGCCGCTCGCCTCGCCCCGGCCAAGGTCCGTGCCCTGGGGGAGCAACTGCGCCAATACGAAGCCGCCGCCGCCCAAAACGGCTACCGGACCAAGGACCTGGCCCAGATCTAGGCCGCCCCGCGGTCCGCGCCGCGTGTGTTAGCGCGAGGCGTCGAGCACGGCGGCGCCCAGGAAGGCGTCGTGCTTCAGCTGATCCAGCGCGCGGTTGGCTTCGCGCAGGGGAAAAGGGGTGACGCGGGTGCGGACCGGGATGCGCGCCGCCTCGGCCAAGAACTCCCGCCCGTCCTCGCGCGTATTGTTGGCGACGCCGCGGATCAGCCGCTCCGGATGCAGCCAGTCGTAATCCAGCTGCGGGATCGGGCTCATGTGAATGCCGCCCAGGACCAGCGCCCCGCCGGCGTCGAGGGCCCGCAGCGCCGATGGGACCAGCTCGCCCGCCGGGGCGAAAAGGATCGCCGCGTCCAAGGGAACCGGCGGCGGATCCGCCGCGCCGCCCGCCCATGCCGCGCCCATCTCGGCGGCCAGATTTTGGTGGCGTGCATCGCGCGTGCAAACATAAACCTCCGCGCCTCGCGCCCGCGCCAGTTGGATCACCACGTGCCCGGCGGCGCCAAATCCATAAATGCCCAGCCGCGCCCCGGCGCAGGCGGCGGGCAGCCCCGTCAGGCGCAGCGCGCGGTAGCCGATGATGCCCGCGCAGAGCAGCGGCGCAGCGGCCATGTCCGTGAAGCCGTCGGGCACGGGATAAACGAACGCGGCGTCGGCCAGGCAATATTCGGCGTAGCCGCCCGGCACCGTCCAGCCGGTGAACTCGGCGCGCTCGCAAAGATTCTCCTGCCCTCGCCGGCAGAAACGGCAGGTCCCGTCGGTGTGGTGCAGCCAGGCGACGCCCACGCGCGCGCCAAGCGGCGGCGGTTCCGGCCCGCCCGGCCGGAGCGGCCCATGCGCGGCGACCTCGCCGACAATTTGATGGCCGGGGGTAATTCCCGGCCGCCGCACCGGCAGCTCGCCTTCTACGACGTGCAAATCCGTGCGGCAGACGCCGCAGACACGCACCCGGACCAGGATCTCGCCCGCGCCCGGCTGCGGCGTCGGCAGCTCCCGCCAGCTGAGCGGACGGCGTTCAATCGGCGCCGGCTGCTCCAATACCCAAGCCCACATAACTGCCCCCAGCCCAGCCTACCGCGCCCTCAACCATGCCGTCCCCAGTGACGGAGAAAGCTGGAAAGCCGTCCCGGCAAACCCCAAGACGCCCCCAGCGCAACGAAAGTAGCATAGCCGTTTCGGCGGTCACGCACCGCCGCCCGGGAGGACGACGGAACGGAGGGCAGGAGCCCTACCCCACGCTGATTCGACGCCTATTCTTCCGCCGCGCGAAATCTCTCCGCCGCGCCCGCCGTGGGGTATGCCTCCGGCTTGCGTGCGGTCGCGCTCCGCGCGGCCGGGCCTATTCGAGGAGCAAGGGGCGGAGGAACTCGGCGGCTTTGCGGACGCCAATCTCCGGCGTCATGGTGCGGTCCTCGTGCTCGATGGAAAGCACGCGGTCGTAGCCGACGTTCTTCATGGTCGCCAGGATGCGGCGCCAATAGAGGTCGTCGTGGCCGTAGCCGGGCACGGCGTAGGCCCAGGAGCGGTTGAGGACCTCGTGGTACGGGGTGACGTCAATCAGGCCGTTGATCTGGATGTTGTGGGGATCGAGATAGGCGTCCTTGGCGTGGTAGTTGAACAGGACGCCGGTTTCGCCCAGCTTGCGCACCAGCGCCGGGCCGTCCACGCCCATGCCGAAGATGTTGCCGAAGTCCAGGTTGCAGCCGAGATACTCGCCGCCGACGGCGTCGCGCAGGCGCTGGAGGGAGGAGAAATTGTAGACGGCGTAGCCGGGGTCGAACTCCAGCGCGACGTGGATCTTGTGGCGGCGGGCGGCGGCGGCGGCGACGCGCCAATAGGGGATGACGCGCTCCTCCCACTGCCACTTCAGCATCTCGACGTAGCTGGAGCGCTCCAGGCTGGTGACCCAGTTGGGCCGCATGCCGCCCTTGTCGTCGCCGGGACAGCCGGAGAAATAGTTGACCACCGGCACGTCCATCATTTCCGCCAGGCGCAGCGTCTTTAGATAGACTTCGTTGGTGCGGCGGGCCACCGCGGGACGGGGATCGAGCGGGTTGCCATGGCAGCTGAAGCTGCTGATGCCCAGGCCGTGGGCGGCGAATTCCTGAAGGTAGGCCCGGCGCCGGCCGGCGTCGGCCAGCAATGCGTCCATGGGACAGTGGGCGTCGCCGGGGTCGTTGCCGGTGCCCACCTCCAGCATTTGCAGGCCGATGCTCTGCGCGTATTGCAGCACCCAGCTCAGCGGCTTGTCGTTGAAGGGCCAGGTGAACAGGCCGATCTTCATTTGTGAGGCGTAGCGCGGATTCGCGGGCGGCCGCCAGGCCGCGCCGTCCAGCGTGCTGGGGCGCGGGCCTTGGGCGGGCGGCTCAGGCGCGGCGGGGGGCGGCGGCGGGGTCTTGGCTGCGGCGGATGGCGCCAGCGCTCCCGCCGACAAACCGGCGGCGGCGGCGGTGGTGGTTTCCAGAAAGCGGCGGCGGTCAATAGACATGAGCGGTGGTCAGTGGGGCGGGTGGGCGGGTCGGGTAGCGCCTAGGTGCGATGGCGCAGATAGGCGGGAACGTCCAGATCATCGGCATTGGCCGCACCGGGAGCGGCGCCATTGCCGTTGCCGGTGGACTGGGCATGCGGCTGGGAATGGTGCTGGGAACGGTCCTGGGCATAGTGCGGCTGCGCATGCTGCGCCGGCGCGCCGGCGCCGGCTTCGGGCGCGGCGGGACGGGCGGCGGCGCGGGAACGGCCGTTGGGCGGATAGGCTTCCGGGAAGACCTCCGAGAACACCTCGGGCAGGGTCTCGGCGGGCGCGGCGGCGGCGCGGGACGCGCCGCGCGGATGAATGTACTCCGCCTTGAAGCCGGTGGCGATGACGGTGATCTTGACCTCATCTCCCATCGTGTCGTTCAGCACCGCGCCGAAGATGATGTTGGCGTCCTCGTGCGCCGCCTGCTGGATGATGCTGGAGGCTTCATGCACCTCCGACAGCATCAGGTTGCTGGAGCCGCTGATGTTGATCAGGATGCCGCGGGCGCCGTCAATCGAATTGCTTTCCAGCAGCGGGCTGGAGATCGCGGCCCGGGCCGCCTCCACCGCGCGGTTGGGGCCGCTGGCCACGGCCGTGCCCATGATGGCGTAGCCCATGCCCTGCATGATGGTCTTGATGTCGGCGAAGTCGCGGTTGATGACGCCGGGAATGGTGATGATGTCGCTGATGCCCTGCACCGCCTGGCGCAGGATGTCGTCGGCAATGCGGAACGATTCCATGAAGGGGGCGTTCTGCGCCACCTGCAACAGCCGCTCGTTGGGGATGGTGATGACCGTGTCCACGGCCTCGGCCAGCTCGCGCAGGCCCTGCTCGGCCTGGCTCATGCGGCGGCGGCCCTCGAAGGGGAACGGCTTGGTGACGACCGCGACGGTCAACGCGCCTAGCTCGCTGGCCAGCGAGGCGACCACCGGCGCCGCGCCGGTGCCCGTGCCGCCGCCCAGGCCGGCGGTGACGAAGACCATGTCGGCGCCTTCCAGCACCTCGATGATCTTGTCGGTGTCTTCCAGCGCGGCGCGGCGGCCGACGTCGGGATCGGACCCGGCGCCGCGGCCGTTGGTCAGCTTCATGCCCAGTTGCAGCTTGTTCGCCGCGCGGGACAGGTTAAGGGATTGAATGTCGGTGTTGGCGACGATGAACTCGACGCCGTCGAGGCGGGCGTCAATCATGCGGTTGACGGCGTTGCCCCCGCCGCCGCCCACGCCGATCACCTTGATGCGGGCGGGGTTGGCGATGTTCTCGTCCAACGACACCCGGATGGGAAGATCCTGTTCCATGCGACCTCGCAATGCCGAAACCCTCGGGAATGCAAACTGGAATCATTCTAAGAGCCGCGTGGCGGCGGCGGAAAGAAAAAACGGCGTCGCGCGTAACTAGTCTTGAGCGTCGCGGAGAAGCGGCAACTCGCGGGATCGCGCCGTTGCCGGATGTCCCGCCGCGTGCGGCGCCGGGGCACGCGGGGGGAAGGTGGAACGGGCTCCAGCCCGTGTGCGGCGGGCTTCAGCCCGCGGGCGCTCGCGCTGCCATTGCCGCGGACGGGGCCGGGGCCGCCGCGCGCGGAGCCAGTAAGACCGCCGTCCCCGGCTGCCGGTCCCGCCCGGCCGCCGGCGGGGGCGCTAGCGCTTGGCCGGCGTGGTGGGCTCCTGCACCGGCGCCGGATTATCGCTGCCGTCCAGGCGTTCGCCGTAGATTTTCGCCAGCAGCCATTGCGCGCCGGCAAAGACCCCGGCGATCAGCAGCACCGCCGCCGCGCCATACACAATCGCGGAGATCACCGGCGCGGACGGTGCGGCGTGATGAGCCGCCGGGGCCGCAGCCAGCATCAGCGTCAGCCCGCGGGGATCGCGCCGTTCCCAGCGGGGGCGCAGCCGGCGCGAAAACGCCGCGACGCTCCGCCGGGCGGCCTGGAGCGCCAGCCTCCCGCCGGCCTGCAGCGCCGGCTTCCCGCCGGCTTGCCGCGCCGGCGTCCTCGCCGGCTGTCTTGGCGAACTCGCGTTCGGGCCAGCCTGGCGCCCAGAGCGCCGGACGCCCCGCCCCAGGCGGGGTTGGGGCATGCGGGGGAAGCGTGGAACGGGCTTCAGCCCGTGTGCGGCGGGCTTCAGCCCGCAGGCGCTCGCGATTCTAGCACCGCAGGCGGGGCCGGGACCCGCGCCAGGCAAGCAGGACGCCCCGCCAGGCAATAGCGTCGCTCCGGTCATGATGGCAGCCATAGTAGCGCAGTCCGCGACGTTAGCCGGCCGCGCCCTGGCCCGCCGGCCGCGGCGCCGCGGCCGGCCACTCGGCGTGCAACTCGCCGCGCGTCTTGGGCAGGCACTCGGGATGCTTTTCCTGCAAGAAGCGGATCATCCGCTCGCGGATGTTGCAGCGCAGCGTGAAGGCATCGCCGGAATTGAGCGCGCCGGCCAGGATCCGAACCTGAATGGTCCGGTCGGTGGCGTCGGTTACCTGCAACGCGCTGGCCTTGCCGTCCCAAAGCGGCTCGGTGGCCAGCACGCGCTGGAGTTCGGCGCGCAGCTCGTCCACCGGCACGGTGTAATCCGCGTAGATCATGACCGAGCCCAGCAGGTTGGCGGCATCTCGCGTCCAGTTCTGAAAGGGCTGCTCGGTGAAGTAGGCGAGCGGGACGATCAGCCGCCGCCAGTCCCAGACGCGGATGACGACGTAGGTGGCGGTAATTTCCTCGACCCAGCCCCACTCGCCGGCGACGACGACCGCGTCTTCCAGCCGGATCGGCTGCGTCAGGGCGATCTGTATGCCCGCGACCAGGTTGGCTAGCGTGGGCCGCATCGCCATGCCGACGACCAAGCCGGCCAGCCCCGCCGAGGCCAGCATGCTGGCGCCCAGGGTCTTTATGCCGGGCAGCGTCATCAGCCCCATCGCCACCGCCACGATCACCACCACCACCGTGGTCACGCGCCGCAGCACATGAACTTGCGTTTCGATTTTGCGCGCGCTCAGGTTGTCAGCCACGTCCACGCGGTAGCGCGCCGACAGCAGGTCGGCGAGCACCGCCGTCGCCGCGATGAATATCCAGGCCACCGCGGCGATCAGGCCAAGGGCGGTGACATGTTCGACACCGGTCGCCAAGATCTGCGGCAGCGGCGTGGTCGGCACCGTGACCAAAAGGGCCGTGAAAATAAAGATCCATTTCGCCGGCCGGCTGCCATGGCGCACGATGGATTCATCCAGCACATGCCCCGGCCGGCGGCTGATCCGCCGCAGCGCGGCGAAGACGATGGCGTGCACCAACAGCGCCACCCCGACCGCGATGGCCAGCACGATGACGCCGATCAGCAGTTCGCGGCCATGCGTGATGAAAACGGCGGGCACATGGAACAGGCCGTGGCTCATTTCTCCTATTGTGGGCAGCCCCCGCCGCCGGTGCAAGGCGGGGCGGACGCGGACCCGCGATTCCTATTCCCTGGGGCGAGCGGGCCGGCATCCGTTCCACCTCCGCTCATGCCTCGTCTATACGCCGTTCCTGCCGATTGCCAAAAACGGCCAGGTCGCCGGGGAAATTGCAGTTGCGAAAGATGTCCGGCGCGAAGCCGGCGGCGGCGATCGCCTCCGGCGTCAGCCGGCGCTGCGGCGCGGGCGCGAGCACGCGGGTAATTTTGTAGTCGCCGGCATGCAGGGCGGCTTCCAGGATAGGCAGCAGGGCGGCGGCGTAGACCGCGCACAAGGGCTCGGGGCGGTCTGGCGGGGTTAGCGGCACGGTCCAGCCGCCGGCGATGGACTGCGACCACAGCCAGCGGAGAAAGCCCGGCGTCATGCCGGGAAGATCGCAGGCCAGAACCAAAACGCGAGGACCGGCGGCGGACGAGGATTCGGAGCGCGCGTCCGGGGCGGCCTGGGCGGCGGCGCCCGGCGGCGGAACTCGCAGGGGGTCGGCGGCAGGGATCGCGGCGCTCGGGGTGACGCGCGGCGCCGAGGCGCGCAGAATGCTGGCGATGCCGCCGAGCGGACCGCAGCCGAGCCATTGATCCGGAACGCAGGGACCGAAAGCAGCGTATTTGGCCGGATCGCCGGAAATGACGACTTCCGCCGCGCCGGCGGCGCGGGCCGTCGCCACCATGTGCGCCAGAAGAGGCTGGCCGTGCCAACTCACGAGCGCTTTGTCGCGGCCCATGCGGCGGCTTTGGCCCCCGGCGAGAATGGCGACGCGGGGTGCGGAGCGGGGCATACGGCCATTCTAGTGATTGCGCGGGGCTCGGCCTCGCTTACGCACCGCTGGGGGCCACGCCGCTTCTCTTGCTCACGCCGGCGGCGGCGCCCTTCCTCGCGCCATGGGCGCGCTGGGGATTTCGCGGCTTTCCCACGGCCACTTTGGCTTCCGGGCAAAACGCTCGGCCCACGCGAGCGGCAAGAATGGCCGGGGAGAGGCGTCGCCGCGGGATGCCGGCACTCCCGCGAGCGGCGGCTATTCCTCCCGCAGCGTCACCGCCGGATCCACCCGGGCGGCGCGGCGGGCGGGCAGGTAACAAGCCGCCAGCGCCACCACCAGCAGCAGCACGGCCGCGGCCGCGAAGGTCGTCCAGTCCGTGGCGGAAACGCCGAAGAGCAACGATCCCAACGAGCGCGCCGCCGCCCAACTGAACACCAGGCCCGCTGCGGCGCCGGCCAGCGCCAGCGCCATGCCTTGGCCAACGATGCGCCGCAAGACCTCGCCGCGGGGCGCGCCCAAGGCGAGGCGAATACCGACTTCGCGGCGCCGCTGCGCCGCCAACTGCGCCATCAGGGCGTAAAGGCCGACGGCGGCCAATAGCAGGGCCAAGGCGGCGAAGACGGCGATCAGCCCCAGGGCGAAGCGCAGCCGCGCCATGGAGCCGGCGACCAGGGATCGCATGGGGCGGATGGCGTAGACCGGCAAAGTGGGATCGAGGCGAGCGACGGCGGCGCGCAGGGCTCCCGCAGCGGCGGCGGCAGCCCCCTGGGTGCGGATCAAGATGCCGAGCTCGCCGAAACCGGAGAACTGCGCCTCCGGGACAAAGATCATCGGCGGCGCCGGCTGGCGCAGGGACGATTGATGCAAATCGGGGACGAGGCCGACGATTTGCCGGGTCATGGTTTGCAGCGTCGGATGGGCGGACATGGAAAGCCCCGGCGCCAGCAAACGCCCGACGGGATTTTCGCCGGGAAAATATTTGCGGGCGAAGGCTTGGTTGACCAGCATCACCGGGGGAGACGATGCGGTGTCGGCGGCGGTGAAGGCGCGGCCGCGGATGGGGCGAACGCCCAAGGTGCGGAAATAGCCGGGCGTCACGATGTTGAACGGGGCGGCGGGCTGGTCCGGCGCCGCGACCGGGCGCGCCGGCCAATTGAAGTGCACCAAGAAGTTGAAGCCCGAAAAGGGGAGGATAAGCCCGACGGCGGCGCTGCGAATGCCGCGTTGGGCGGCGAGGTCCGCGGTCAGGCGGCGGGCGAACGCGGCGCGCTGGGCGGGAGCGTAGCGGGTATCCGGCAGGTTGACGGCGGCGGTGAGCAGATGGCGGGGAGCAAAGCCGGGCGCGACCGATTCCAGCCGCGCGAAGCTGCGCAGCAGCAAGCCCGCCGAAGCCGAGAGGGCCAGCGCCAGGCTGATCTCGGCGGCGACCAAAACGCCGCGCCAGCGGCGCTGGCGGCGGCTTTCACTGCCGGCGCGGCCGCCTTCGTTCAGCGCCAGCCGCAGGTCGGCGCGGGACAGCCCGGCGGCGGGCAGCCAACCAAACAGCAATCCCGCGCCCAGCCCCGAGCCCAGGGCAAACAGCATGACCGGCCAGCGAATGCCGGCCTGGGCCAGGCGCGGGACATCTCCCGGAGCCAGGCGCAGCAGCCCGGCGGTCAGCCAGGCGGCCAGCAGCAGGCCCAGGGCGCCGCCGGCGGCGCCGAAGACGGCGCTTTCCGCCAGCAGCAGGCGGGTCAGCGCGCCGCGGCCGGCGCCGAGCGCGGCGCGGACGGACATTTCCCGGCGGCGGCCGAGGCCGCGGGCCAGCAGCAGATTGGCCACATTGACGCAGGCGATCAGCAAGACCAAGCCGACGGCGCCGAACAACAGCCAGATCAAGCCGCGGACGCGGCCCTCGACGCTGCCGCGCAGGGAGACGAGGCGCGGCGCGAAATGCGCGTCGTCATTCGGATAGCGCCGCGCCAGGACATGCGCGACGGCGGTCACCTGCGCCTGCGCGCCGGCCAGCGTGACGCCGGGCCGCAGGCGGCCGACAGCGGACAGAAACCCCGTTCCGCGCTCGGCGGTGATCGGCGGCGGCGGGGTGGCGGCTTGCAGCGGGCCGACGGTGGTCCAAAGACCGGTGTGCTGGCCCAGCGGAAACTGAAAGCCGGCGGGCATGACGCCCACCACCTGATACGCGCGGCCGTTGAGCAATATGCGGCGGCCGAGGACGGAAGCCGTGGCGCCGAAAGCCCGCACCCACAGGCGATGGCTGAGCACGGCGGCATTGGCGCCGCCGACGGCGCCGGACTGGTCGTCGGTGAGGCGGAAGCCGCGGCCCCGGGCGGGGCGGACGCCCAGCACGCGGAACAGCGCACCGGCGGTGACCACGGCGCGCACCTGCCGCGGGCGGCGATGCGCGCCGGTGAGGGACATGGATTGATTGCTGTAAGCCGCCAGGCCGGAGAAGGCGCCGACGCGGGTACGCAGATCCCGATAGTTCAGGTAGGAGTAATAGCCGGGCAACGCGACCAAACGACCGGGATTGCGAAACGGCAGCGGCGCCAGCAGGACCGCGCTGACCACGCTGAAGATGGCGGTGTTGGCGCCGATGCCCAAGGCCAAGGTGGCGATGACGGCGGCGGCGAAGGCGGGGGCGCGGCGAATTTGCCGCAGCGAGGAACGGAGATCGGAGAGCAGGGCGGGCATGGCGGGCGGTTAAGGAGATGGAGAGGGCGCGGCCGTGCGAGCGGCGGCTATTCCTCCCGCAGCGTCACCGCCGGATCCACCAGGGCGGCGCGGCGAGCGGGCAGGTAACAGGCCAAGGCGGAGACCGCGGCGAGCAAGGCGGCGACGGCAACGTAGGTCGCGGGATCGGCCGCGCTGACCCGGAACAGCAGCGCCGTCAGGCCTTGGGCCGCCAACAGGGTCAAACCGGCGCCGATCAGGATGCCCAAGAGGGCGGTGCGCAGGCCTTGGCCGATGACCATGCGCGCCAATTTGCCCGGGTTGGCGCCGAGCGCCAAGCGCACGCCGAATTCCCGGGCGCGCTGGCTGACGGCATAGGCCATCACGCCGTAGAGGCCGAGCACCGCCAGCAGGAGGGCGAGCACCCCAAACACCGTCAGCAGAATGGCGGCCAGCCGGGCGGTGAACAGCGGCAAAGTGAGGTACTGCGCCCCGGTTTCCAGATCGCTGGAGGAAAAATTGGGGTCCACCGCCTCCAGCCGCCGTTCCACCGCGGCGTAGACCGCCAGCGGGCTGCCGGCGGTATGCAGGGCCAGGAATGCGGCGTGGCCGAGATCATGCAGCTGGAAGAGGAATGGCCGCGGCGCTTCCCGCAAGGAGCGGTATTTGCCGGTCGGGACTTCGCCAACCACCTCCGCCGGGGAAGGTTTCGCGCCGTTATACAGCGTGATCTGCTTGCCGAGCGGGTTTTGTCCCGGCCAGAAGCGCCGGGCGAAGGCCGCATTCACGATCACGACCCCGGCGGCGTGGGCCAGGTCGGCGCGGTCAAAGGCGCGGCCGCGCAGGATGGGCGTACCCATGGCGGCGAAGTAGCCGGGAGTCACGAGCGTGGTCTGCACCTGGTAATGCGTGTGGCCGGGCGGCGGCGCCACGCCCGGCAAATTGAAACCGGTATCGCTTTCCATGCTGTACAACGGCGGGGTGCCCACCCAGCCGGCGGAGGTGACGCCGGGCGTATGCCGCGCGGTTTGTTCGAAGCGGTGCAGGAAGGCGCGGGCGGCGGCGCCGTGGTAGCCCAGCGCCTGCGGATCCACGTTCTCCGCCATCAGCAGGTGGGCGGCGTCGAAGCCCGGATTGACGGCGTTGGCATTGGCCAGACTGCGCAGGCACAACCCGGCGCCGACCAGCACCAGCAGGCAGACCGCGACTTGGCCGATGACCAGGACGTTGCGCAGGTGGGAGCGCCCGGCGCCGGCGCGCGCGCCGCCGGTTTGCATCCGGCCGGCCAGCGCGCCGCCGCCCGCGCGCAGCGCCGGCGCCAGGCCGAAGATGATGCCGGTGGCCACGGCCAGCACGAAGGCAAACAGCAATACGGCGGCGTCGGGCCGCGCGGTGAAAGCCACGGGCATTCCCGGCGGACGGAGGCGCAGCAGCAAGGGCGCGGCCCAGACCGCGAAGAGAACTCCGAGCACGCCGGCGGCGAGCGAAAGCACCAAGCTCTCGGCCAGCACCTGGCGGATCAGGCGGCCGCGGCTGGCGCCGAGGGCGCTGCGCACCGCCATCTCCCGGCGGCGGCTGGTCGCCTGGGCCAGCAGAATATTGGCGGCGTTGGCGCAAGCGATTAACAATACCAGAGCGACGACGGCCATCAGCAGCCCCACCATGCCCAGCGCCGCGCCGCGGAAGGGCTTGGGGATGGAGCCCAGCGGAACGGCGACGCCGCCGAATGCTTTGCGGTCGGTGAGCGGATAGGCGGCGTCGAGCTGCTTGGCGATGATTTCCAGGTTGGCGGAGGCGGCGGCCAAGGTGACGCCGGGCTTCAGCCGGCCGACGGCGAAATAGCTGCGGTTGCCGCGGTGGCCGAGCTGGCCGCTGCTGGCGTCGCCAAAACCGCTCAACCGGCCGGAGTTGGCGACCGGCGCCCAGCAATCCGGATTGAGCCCGGAGAACAAGCCTCCAAAGCCCGGCGGGGCGACGCCGACGACGGTGAACGCTTGGCCGTCCAAGTCCAACGGGCGGCCGATGACGCCGGCGCCGGCCAATTGCCGGCGCCAGAAATGATGCGAAACAACAACCGCCTGCCTTCCGCCAGGGCGGATTTCGCTGGCCACAAATGCGCGGCCGAGAATGGGGCGAACACCCAGGACCTGAAAGTAGTTGCCGCTGACGAGTTGCTCCGTCACCGGCCGCGCCGCCCCGTGCGCTGGCTTCCACGTGGCTTTTCCCAGCGGCGAGTACGCGAGCAGGCCGGTGAAGACGCGGTTGCGGTCGCGAAAATCACGGTAGTCGGGATAGCTGAGCGGAAGGTAGCCGTTCAGGGGAGCATTGGCTTCGTGATCCAAGGTGTAAACCTCGGCGAGGCGGCTGGGGTTGCGTACCGCGGGGGTGTGCAGCACGGCGGCGCGGGCCAAGGTGAAGATGGTGACATTGGCGCCGATGCCCAAGGCGAGGGAGAGAATGGCGGCGGCGGCGATGACCGGACGGCGCGCCATCAAGTGCACGCCAAAGCGCAGATCGGAAAGGAGCGACGAGAACATCAACGACCTCGGAAGCAACCACGCGGCAAGTGAGGATACGCCAAGGGATCAGGCAATCGGAGCGCCATTCGCCCGCACCGGGCGCGGGCGCAATCGCAGGGAGTTAGCCGGAGCGCCGGGCGCGGGGGTGTGCGGTCCTGGGACACAAGTGTCCGCATGCGGACACCTGGGCGCGAGGCGCCTCTGCCACCCACAGCTGGGCGGCTCTCGCGGCGCCGCGAGTGGCGGCAATGGATGGCCGCCGGCGCTTGGGGCGCTGCCAATCGCGATGGCAAAACCTTCGGCAAACGGCGTTGCATCGGCGGAGCGAATCGGCGGGCAAGCGGCCCCGGGGGAATCGGGGAGGGGCAATCCACCTACGGATTCTTCATCCGCTGGCGCATCAACTCCGCCATCGCGCGCGCGTCTTCGGTTCCCTCGGATTCCAGGCCGGCGGCGACCGCCAGCTGATCGGCGCGGCTATGGTTCTGGCTGAGTTTCCACTTCCCTTCGATTTTGGAGATCGGGATTTCGATGCCGACAATGCCGTGGATCAGGCGCGCGATGTACTCGGGCGGCGCATCCGAGACTTGCCAGGGTTTGGGCTGCCCCGCTTCCTGCGCCGCCGACAATTGGCTGACGTGTTCGTGCAGCCAACTCGGTTCGGTGATGGCGCGCGGCGATCCGTGGACATGCACGACCGCGTAATTCCAGGTGGGGACAACCCGGCCGTCGGCCTGCTTGCCGGGATACCACGAAGGGGTGATATACGCCTCCGGGCCCTGAAAAATCGCCAGCGCCTCGGCGCTGCCGCCGCAATGTTTCCAGACCTGGTTCGCCCGCGCGACGTGGCCGCGGAGCGTGCCCAGGCCGCCGGGGCCGGGGTGGAGCAGGAAAGGAATATGCACGGCGGCGAGTTCGGAACCGGCCAGGACCACGAGCGTGCCAAAGGGATGGCGGCGAATCAGCTCGTGAAGAACGGGCAGGCGGGTTTCCTCGAAGGGAGGCGGCGAATACCACATGGCAAGGCGGCGGGCGAGCGGGATGTTATTCCTCGCGCAGGGCGCGCACCGGGTTGGTGCTGGCGGCGCGGCGAGCGGGCAAAAGGCTGGCCAGGGCGGCGACCACGATCAGCAGCGCGGCCATGGCGAAGCCGGTAAGGGGATCGGCGGAGCGGACGCCGTAGAGCACGGCGCTGGCCAGGCGGAGGAAGCCCAACGCCAGGCCCAACCCGATGACGACGCCGATCGCCGCCAGGGCCACGCCCTGGCCGACGACGCGGATCAGCAGCCGCCGCGGCGTTTCGCCGAGAGCCAGGCGCACGCCGAATTCCCGCGTGCGCTGGCTCACCGAATAGGCCGTGACCGCGTACAGGCCGAAGATGGACAAGACCAGCGCCAGCACCGCCAAGGCGGTCAGCACGCGGGCCGCGGCGCGCATCGGCCCCAACGGGGTGGACATGAACTGCTCGCCGGTTTGCAGCGCGCTGGTGTTTTGCACGCGCGGATCGAGGGGACGAAGACGGCGCACCACGGGCAGCAGTTCGGCGTCCGGATGCGCGGCGCGGATGATCAGCGCGGCGGGAGCGGCGGTGAAGTTCTCCAGGTAATAGACGAACGGGCGGGGCGCCTCGGTCAGCGAACGGTATTTTCCCGTCGGCGATTCGCCCACCACGACGGCGCGGCACGGATGCTCGCGCAGCATCCGGAACGTTTTGCCGACCGGGTCTTGTCCCGGCCAGAAGCGGCGCGCAAACGCCCGGTCCACCACGACCAAACAGCCCTTCCGCTGGAGGTCGGCGCGGGTGAAGTCGCGGCCGCGCAACAGATGCAGGCCAATGGCGGCGAAAAAGTCCGGGCCCACCGGCATGTCGTCAATGGTGAAGCCGCGATGCCCGGGCGGCGCATCCACGCCGGGAATTTGCACGGAGTGCTGCGAAACCGATCCTTGCAGCGGCAGCCAAAGCATATAGGCGGCGGCTTCGACGCCGGGTGTATGCAGCGCGGCTTGGCGCAGCTGCTCCATCCACGCCGCGGCCGGGGCGCCGGTCAGGCCGCGGGAGGCGGGATCAATGCGGCCGTCCTTGACATAGAGCAGGTGGGCGGCATCGAAGCCAGGATTGACGTCCGCCAGCCGCCACATGGCGCGCAGCCCGAGGCCGGCGCTTACCAGCACCACCAAGCACAACGCCACCTGGGCAATGACCAGCCCTTGCCGCAGCCAGGAGCGGGACTGGCCGGCCCCCGCTGAGCCTTCCTTCAACGGCGTCGTCAGCCCGGCGCGGGCGGAGCGCAGTGCGGGCACCAGGCCGAAGATCAAGCCCACCAGCAGCGACAGCCCGAGGGTGAACAGGATCACCGCCTCATCCGGGCGCAGGGGAACGCGCGCCCAGGGTTCGATGCGCGGCATCAGCGGCAGCACCCAGCGGATCAGCAGCAGCCCGACGCCGCCGGCCAGCAGCGCCAGCAGCACGCTTTCCGTCAAGGTTTGCCGCACCAAGCGGCCGTGGCCGGCGCCGAGCGCGGCGCGAATGGCCATCTCGCGGCGGCGGGCCGTGGCTTGCACCAGCAGCAAATTGGCGGCGTTGCCGATACCAATCAGCAATACCAGGGCGACGACGATGCCCAGCCACTTGGTTTTGGCGGCCACCTGTCCGCGGAAGAATTTGGGCACGCTGCCCAGGTGGGTCACGATGGCGCCCAAGTGGACGTCGGACTGAGGGTGCTCCCGCGCGAGATGACGGGCGATGATTTGCAGGCCGGCATTGGCTTGCGCCAAGGTCACGCCCGGCTGGAGGCGGGCGATGGCGAAGTTGGCGAATTGATTCCGCTGCTGCAACAAATGCGTCAGGCCGACGAACGGCGCGGCGGTGATGGGCAGGAAGAAATTGGCCGGATACCCGGCCCACAGGCCGGAAAAACCGCGGGGCGCGACGCCGATGATCGTGTAGGGATGGCCGCTGAGGTTGATGGCTTGGCCCAGCACCGTCGGGCGGCCGCCGAGACGGGTGCGCCAGAACTGGTAGCCCAAAACCACCACCGGCTTGCCGTTCCCCGCGTCATCGGCCGGCGAGAAGAAGCGGCCGAGAGCGGGCTGAAGTCCCAGGGTGGAGAAATACCGCGCCGTGCACAACACCCCATCCAGGGCCCGCGCCTGGGAATCCGACTGTGACCGGGGCCTCCACTGGGCGTAATAAATGGTGTACAGGGCGGTGGAAGAGAAAACGCGATTTTCTCGGTCGAAGTCCCGATAATTGGGATAACTGAGCGGGATATAGCCGCCGTAGGCGGCGCCGGGGCTAGTCGCATGCGAGTAAAATTCCACCAAGCGCGCCGGATCGGCGCCCGGCGCGGGACGCAGCAACAGGCTGTCGGCGTAAGTGAAAATCGCCGCGTTGGCGCCGATGCCCAGGGCCAGCGAAACCACGATCGCAGCCGCCAGCCAGGGTCGCTTGAGAATGAGGCGAGCGGCGAAGCGGAGATCCTGCAACATAACTACCCAGTGGCCGCCACGCAAAGAACCGCGAACAAAATTGCGGGACAGATCGGACGATGATACCCCGATTAGGGCCGGGACGCACCTGGACCCGTCCCCGCCGGGAGTGAGTAGCCCGAGATTGCAGCCACGGTTAGGTTTAGCGGCGGGCGCCAGCCGACCGTTCGGCAGGGCCGGCGGCGCGCCGCTAGGGGCGCGCCTGGGGCATCTGGGTGATGCGGCCGTTTTCGGCGTCGCGAATGGAGATGCGATTGGCGATGAGCGTGCGGCCGGTGAGCTGTTCGAGATTGACGCGCGCGTCCTGGTAGGTGGCGAGCGCGGTCAGCAGATTGCCCTGCGCGGTCGCCAGGTTGGTTTGGTCGGTGATGACGGTGGTGATGGTGGTGGCGCCGAGGGAGAATTCCTTGCGCGCGGCGTCCAGCGTTTGCTGCTGGTAGGTCACGGCTTTTTGCGCCGCGAAAACCGCGGCGCGGTCCTGCTCGAGGGCGTATTGGGCGTTGCGGACCTCAATGATGATCTCGTTGGTTTGCTGCTGCTGCTGCAAACGGCTTTGCTGCAATTGCAGCTGGGCGCTGATGGCGTCGGCCTGGCCGGTGCGATTGAAGATGGGAATCTGCAACGCGAAGCCGACGGTGTACGTGGGGTAGGCGTTGGTGAACACCTGGTTGAAGGCGGTGCCATATCCGCCGACGAAGCCGGCGACCTCCCCGGGACTGGCGCCGAACGGACCCGAGGTGGCGCCGGGGTTCAGCACGCCCGCCAGCCCCGTGGTGCCATAGGTGCCGATCAGGTCGAAGGTGGGCAGGAGTTCGTTGCGGATGGCCTTGTAGCTGAGCTTCTGGTTGCTGATGTTCATGCGGCTGATGGCCAGCTCGGGACGATATTCGAGAGCCTCGCGGATCAGGTCCTGGACGGGCTGCACCGGCTCATGCGTGGAGACGGAGATGCGCGTCAGCGGCACCACGTCCAGGTTGTTGAGCCGGGGGTCTTGAAGATTCTTGCTGACGGCGTTCAGCAACAGTAGCTGCTGGTACTCGTAATTCGTCTGGGCGACGATCAGGCTTTGCTGGTCCGTGGCGACGGTGGCTTCTTCCTGGGTGACCGCAATGGGCGCCAGCGTACCGATCTGCACCTGCTTTTTGTTCTGCTCCAGGATGGTCTGGGCCAGGTTCAGCGTGCCTTGAGCGACCGCGACGGCGTCCTTGGCGGTGACCACGCTCCAGTAGATGTTCTCGATCTGCGAGACGGTGTATTCCACCTGTTCGCGAAAGGCGACCTGCGAAATCTCGCGGTCGGTTTTGGCGATGGTGATGTCGCGGCCGTTGATGCTGGTGCCGAACCCGGCCAGCAGGGGCTGGGTGACGGAGAGAGTGAGGCCGCTGTTCAGAGTGGGATTGAAGAGGGTGCGGGCGTTGTTGGAACTGCTGCGCGAATTATCGAAGCCCACCGAAAGCGAGGTGCCGGTCAGAAAGCCCTGGTTATAACTGAAATTGAAATTTCCGGTGTGGGTGATCAGTTGCGTGGTGCCGGTGATGAAGGTGATGGATTCCGGGGTGGTCTGGCTGCTGACGGTGAAATCCGAGCTAAAGAATGGCTCCAACTGCGGGATCCCGGGGCCGGCGCCCAGTTCACTGGTGACCACGCCGGCAGTGCCGGAGGCGGCGCCGCCCGCGGCGGCGGAGGTGCCGCCGGGAGCGCCGCCGGTGGCGCCCGCGCCGGTAGCGGTGGCGCCGCCAGTCGCGCTGGCGTTGGCAGTTGAGGCGCCGCCGATGGTGCCCGACACGACGCCGGTGGAGACGCCGTGCAAGGGAGAACCGGCCTTGGCGCGCAGGATATCGGCGTCGGCCAGGGGCAGATTGAGGCGCTGAATGGCGATATCGAGATTGTTCTCCAGCGCCAGGGCGATGGCGTCGTCAAGGGTGAGCTGGAGCTTGCCGTTGTGAATCAGGCTGTACAGCAGGCGGGTGTTGCTTAAATGCAACGGCTGCACCGGCAGCGGCTGCTGGCCAAAGAACGTGGTCAGCCAGCCGCGGCCGTGCGCATAGGCGACGCCGCTGGGGCTGACGTCAATCGGGGCTTGCTGGGCGCGGGGGGGGGCGGCCGCCAGCAACGCGGCGAGCACGGCGACGGCGGCGAAAGGGGAGAGGGAGCGAAGTCGGGACATAGCGGGCGTCATTCTTCGGCGAGGTAGGCAATTGCGACCGGGGCGCGGAGCCGCCAGGCCAGGCGGCCGTGCAAAGCGATCGCTCGGGCGCCTCCAGTTTTCCGGCATAGGCATGTCTACGCTTTTTCCGCCGCTGGAGTTTCCTAAACTGCCGAAAAGTTCCATGATAATCGAAGCGCCACGGCAGCGCGGCTCAGGCGTGCGGCCCGCCGACGCCGCGCGCTGGGCTGTCCGCCGGCGGCGTCCTCTTCCTCGCCCGTGCCCACCTTCCGCCTCACCCTGGCCTATGACGGCTCCGGCTACCGCGGCTGGCAGGCCCAGCCCGGCGGCGGGACCATTCAACAGCGGATCGCGGCGGCGATTCAGGAAATTAGCGGCGAACCGGCGATCGTCCACGGCTCCGGGCGCACCGATGCCGGCGTGCATGCCCTGGCGCAGGTCGCGCACGTGCATTTGGCGACGGGCATGCCGGCGGAGAACCTGCAAAAGGCGCTGAATGCGCGACTGCCCGCCGAGATTCGGGTTCTGGCGGCGGCGATCGCACCGCCCGAGTTTCATGCCCGGCGGGATGCGGTGGGCAAGACTTACCGCTATCGCTGGCACCGCGCGGTGGTGTGTCCGCCGTTTCTGCATCGCTATGTTCATCATTACCCCTATCCGCTCGATGAGGCGGCCATGGCGGCGGCGGCACAACAGTTCGTTGGGCGGCATGATTTCACCTCCTTGGCCGCGGCCGGCGACCGGCGGGCGGCGGCGGCAGCGGCGGAACGGGCGGCGGCGGGAAAGCCGCCGTTGGACGCCACCCGGGAAGTCTTCCGCTGTGTGCTGGCGCGGCAGGAAGAGGAATTGGTGTTGGAGGTGACCGGCAGCGGATTTTTGCGCCATATGGTGCGCAACATTGCCGGCTTTCTGATTGAGGTCGGCCGCGGGCGGCGCCAGGGCGAGGACATTCCCTTGATGCTGACGGCGCGCGACCGGCGGCATGCAGGACCGACGGCCCCGGCCCGCGGACTGTGGCTGGTCGCGGTCTACTATCCCCCCTGGCAGCCGCCGCCGCGGTCCTGAGCCGCCCTGCCGGCGCGGACACCGGCCGGCCGACGGTCCCGCACCGATGGACAGGCGCGGGCCCCGGCCCTGTCGGCGGCGGCCCGCCCGGCCGAGAGTCGCGGCCTTTTCGCGCCGGCTTGGCCCCAACTGCACACCGCGCGGCCCTTGCGTGTTGCCGCGCTATGATGTGCTCAGAGGCGGCGGTGCAGGGCGACAGTTGGATTTACGACTGGAACCAAGTCGCGGGCGACCTTTTGCCCGCGGGCACGCGCGTTTGGCTGAACGACGAAACGCTGCGCGACGGATTGCAATCGCCGTCGGTGCGGGACCCCGGCATCGAAGACAAGCTGCTGCTGCTGCACCTGATGGCGCGGCTGGGAATCCACTCGGTGGATCTCGGGCTGCCGGCGGCGGGCCCCCGCGCCTATGCCGACGTGCTGCGGCTGGCCCAGGAGATCGTGCGCGAGCGCCTGCCGCTGCAACCCAACTGCGCCGTGCGCACGCTGGAAAGCGACATCCGTCCGCTGGCGGAGATCAGCCAGGCGGCCGGGCTGCCGATCATGGCGGCGGCGTTCATCGGTTCCAGCCCCATCCGCCGGCTGGCGGAGGACTGGTCGGTCGAATATTTGGCGGAAACGGCGCGGCGCGCGGTGCGCTTCGCCCGCCAAGCCGGCCTTCCGGTGATGTTCGTCACCGAGGACACGACCCGCTGCGATCCGGAAACGATGCGCCGGCTGTATGGAGCGGCGCTGGACGAGGGCGCGGAGGTGGTGGTCGTTTGCGATACCGTGGGCCACGCCACGCCGGCGGGAGTGCAAGCGCTGTTGCGGTTCGTTCGCGAAAACATTCTGCCTAGCACGGCGCCGGTGCGCCTGGATTGGCATGGGCATTCCGACCGGGGATTGGCGGTGGCCAACTCGCTGGCGGCGGTGGCGGCGGGGGCCAACGGCATTCATGGCTGCGCATTGGGCATCGGGGAGCGGGTGGGCAACACGCCGCTGGACCAAGTGATGGTGAATCTGCGGCTGATGGGCGCCATGGAAGGCGACCTAACCGCGCTGGGAGAATATTGCCGCACGGTGAGCCGGGCAACGGGCGTGCCGGTGCCGGTCAACTATCCGGTCTTTGGCGCCGACGCCTTCCGCACGGCCACGGGAGTGCACGCGGCGGCGGTGGTGAAGGGCCTGCGCAAAGGCGACCTGGATTTGGCCGATCGCGTGTATTCCGGCGTGCCCGCGCGCTGGTTCGGCCGCCAGCAGGAAATCGAACTGGGGCCGATGAGCGGCAAGTGGAACGTGATTTTTTGGCTGGAGCGGCACGGCTATGCGGCGGATGAAGCCGGCGTGGAATATTTGCTGGCGGAAGCGAAGCGAGCCGCGGCGGTGTTAGGCGACGCGGAGATCGAGGCGGCTTGGGTGCGCCGGCCCGCCGCCAGCCGGGAATCCAGCTAATGGACTCCTCCGCCGCCGCGGATCGCCGGACGCGCTATTTCTTGACCCAGAAATGGAAGACGGCGGGATAGGTCCGGTCCACGCTGACCTGCACGGCATACCGGCCCGGCGCCAGGCGGACGTTGTTGCCGTAGTGCGTCGTTTGCCTGCCCTTGCCGGACACATACATCTGGACCACGGGTACGCGCACCCAGGGATGGCGGCGGGGAGAAAGCTGGCGATAGCGGAGCTGGACGCGGGTGGCCGCAATGACCGGCCGGCCATGCTCTTTGATGAAAACGACCAGATGACGATTGGGCCGGGGATGGCGGTTCAGATAGTACGGCTGGCGGCCTCCGGCGCTCACCATGGTGGCGTGCGGGCCGCGGAAGGCTTCGGCGGGAAGCACCTTGAGCGTGATGGCGAACGGGCCGACTTTCGCGTGCTGGGTTAGGTTCTGGGCCCGCGTGACCGGCAGCAACAACAGAAGAGTTGCCGCGAGAACGGCGGAAGGAAACAGTGATGAGCGGCGAACAATTTTATTTCTCATCATGATCCGATTATAGGAACGCGCCCCGGCGGCCGGCAAGGCAGTGCCGGAACGCGCGCTCAACTCGGCCCGCTGCAGATGCCGACCAGGGCTCGGGATGCGCGAGCTTCATTCCGGAAGCGAGGAGGCTCGCTCGCGGCAGCCGTCCCGCGCGTCCCGCAACGCAAGCAAGGCAACAAGCACCCAGGCGGCTGCCCCGGCAGCGCCCCAGCCAAAGGCAGCGCAGGCCATCGCGGCGGCCAACGACCAAGCCAGCGCCCGCTGCCGAGCGAGCACTCGGCGACGCGCACCGCGCACGAGCAGCACCGCAAAGATCAGCTCCGCCACCGGCGCAAGCCAGGCACCAGCCGGCGCGTGGGCGGGGAGCGGGAATGTGGCAACGTGCCCGGAACGGACTGCCAGCGCGGCGAAATATGCTGCGCCTGCGGCAACCGTTAAGCCGAGGCTCGGGTGCCGGCGGAGGATGAGGCCCGCTGGCGGCTGGGGCGGTTCCGGCATGCCGCTGCGGTCCAGGGCGATCGCCGAGCGAAATGCGGCGACTGCGATCATGCCGCAGGCCAGCAGCGCGCCGATGGCGAATGGGAGCAGCACTCCAGACGCGACGAGCGGCGTCGCCGCGATGGGATAACCAATCAGCGCAGCTCCGGCCAGGTAGCCCGCTCCGGGTAGACAGGCAAGCGAACACCACGCGCCAGCACGGGCAAGGCGCGATTCGCGGAACACCGCCTGCATCTGATCCACGCGGTCGGATTCCATCAACGGCCAGGATATGCCCTTAGGTCATTGCCGCGGCGAGGCGGCACCAATTGTAGCCGCGGGCACCGCGAGAGGGACAGAACGCCCTATGCTGGGAACGAGATCAGCCGCAAGGGGGATCGGGGATGGCCAAAGTGCATCGCTGGGCGGTTCACAACGGAGCCCTGGTGGAAGCCGAGGGGATACGGCTTTCGGCGTTCCAAACCGGGTTATTGAGCGGCTGGGGATTGTTCAGCACGCTGCGCATATACGCCGGCATACCGTTTGCGCTGGAGGATCATATCGCGCGGCTGCGCGGCGACGCGGAGAGTCTGTTCGTGCCGGCGGAGGCGGCGCTTGCGGCGCTGCCGAAAGCGTTTTCGGCGCTGATTGCGCGCAACGCCGCCGACGCCGCCGACAACCCGGCTACGGCAGCGGCGCCGGCCGCCGCTTTCAACGCCATGGCGCGCGTCTATGTGATCCGCAACCGCGGGGGGCTATTTGACCGTCCGGCGGACCGGGACGCGGATTGGCTGGTTTTCACCGCCGACCTGCGCGAGTGGGGTCCAACGGCGAAGCTGCGCGTCGTGCCGCATGGCCGGCATGCGGCGGCGCCGCTGGCGGCGGTCAAGTCGCTGAGCTGGGCGGCGAATTTGGCCTGTCTGGAGGCGGCGCGGCGGGACGGCTTCGATGATGCGCTGCTGCTGAACGAGCGGGGCGAGGTGGCGGAATGCACCTCCGCCAATATCTTCGCAGCCCGCGGCAGCGTGCTCTACACGCCGCCGCTGGACTCGGGAGCTTTGGCGGGCGTGAGCCGAAAGGCGATTTTGGCCGGCTGCGCCCGGGCGGGGACGCCGGTGCGAGAAACTCCGCTCCGGCGGGAGGATCTGCTGCAAGCGGACGAGGTCTTCATTACCTCCACCACGCGCGAGGTGCAAGCCGTTAGCCAACTGGATGACGCCGCCCTGCCCCCGCCGGGGCTGAGGACCGGCCAAGCACGGGCGGTTTTGCGCGGCGAAGTCGAAAACTATGTGGCCGCGCAACGCCGCGCCGCCGCGCCGCGCGCCATACGCGGCGTTGGGGCATAAGCGCGAAACCTCGCCGCTCGCGCACGCTACAATCCCGAGATGGAGGTTTCGACCGCAACGGCCATGGCCACCCGGCGCAAACCGGTGGTGGCGGCGATTTTGGACCCCGTGGCCGTGGGACTGCGGCCCGGGGTGCCGTATCCGCTGGGCGCGACCTGGGACGGCAACGGGGTGAACTTCGCCGTCTTCGCCGAAAACGCGGAAAAAGTGGAGTTATGCCTATTTCAGTTCCACGGCATTGAGGAAGGCCGCATCGCGCTCAGCGAACAGGTGGACCGGGTGTGGCATGGCTATGTTCCCGGGCTGCATCCGGGCACGGATTACGGATATCGGGTCAGCGGGCCGTATCAGCCGGAGCGCGGGCACCGCTTCAATCCCGCCAAGCTGCTGGTGGACCCCTACGCCAAGGCAATCACCGCCGGGCCGGTATGGGACGACTCTCTGTTCGGTTACCGCGTGGCGCGCAAGCCGAACGACTTGACCTTCGACACGCGGGACAGCGCGCCGTTCGCACCGAGGAGCCGGGTCATTGATCCGGCCTTCGACTGGGACGGCGACCGGCCGCCAAAAACGCCGTGGAATGAAACCATCATTTACGAGTTGCACGTCAAGGGTTTCACCCAGCGGCATCCGGACATTCCGGCGGAAATGCGCGGCACCTACGAGGGGCTGTCCCATCCTGCGGCGATCGCCCACCTGAAAGCCCTGGGGGTGACGGCTGTCGAGCTGATGCCGGTGCACCACCGCATCACCACGCGGCCGCTCGCCGACCGGGGCTTGAGCGACTACTGGGGCTACAACACGGTCGGCTTTTTCGCCCCCGACCGGCGCTTCGCTGCGGCGGGAGCGGATCCGGTGCGGGAGTTCAAGGCGATGGTGCGGGCGCTGCACCGGGCGGGGCTGGAAGTCATTCTGGATGTGGTCTACAACCACACCGCCGAAGGCAACCAGTTTGGTCCGACGCTGTGCTTCCGCGGGGTGGACAATGCGGCGTATTACCGGCTGGAGGACGATAACCCGCGCGCCTACACCGACTTCACCGGCTGCGGCAACACCTTGAATATGCGGCATCCGCACACGCTGCGGCTGATCATGGACAGCCTGCGGTACTGGATCACGGAAATGCACGTGGACGGCTTCCGCTTCGATTTGGCGGCGGCGCTGGCCCGCGAGCTGCGCAGCGTGGACCGGCTGGGAGCGTTCTTCGACATCGTCTACCAGGATCCGGTGATCTCCCAGGTGAAGCTGATCGCCGAGCCCTGGGACCTGGGCGTGGACGGATATCTGGTGGGCAAGTTTCCGCTGCAATGGTCGGAGTGGAACGGCAAATACCGCGACACGATGCGCGATTACTGGCGCGGCGAGAACGCGGGATTGGGCGAAGTCGCCTCCCGGCTGACGGGCAGTTCGGATCTGTATGAAGCCGGCGGGCGGCGGCCCTACGCCAGCGTCAACTTCATCACCGCGCATGACGGGTTCACGCTGCGCGATTTGGTGAGTTACAACGAGAAGCACAACGAGGCCAACGGCGAGGACAATCGCGACGGGGAGTCGCACAACCGCTCCTGGAACTGCGGAGCGGAGGGCGAAACGGCGGACGCGAAGATCCTGGCGCTGCGCGCGCGGCAGCGGCGCAACTTGTTCGCCACTCTGTTCTTGTCACAAGGGGTGCCGATGGTCTTGGCGGGGGATGAGATCGGGCGCACCCAGCAGGGCAACAACAACGCGTATTGCCAAGACAACGAATTGTCGTGGCTGGACTGGGAACACGCCGACCACGCATTTTTGGCCTTCTGCCAAAAGGTGATCGCATTCTACAAGCAGCATCCCGTCTTCCGGCGGCGCAACTGGTTTCAGGGACAGCCCATCCGCGGCGTGGTGGATATCGGCTGGTTCCGGCCCGACGGCAGCGAAATGTCCGACGACGACTGGAACCAAGGCTACGCCAAGGCGCTGGGGGTGTTTTTGAACGGGGACGCCATCCCGTCGCAGGATGCGCTGGGGCGGAAGATCCACGACGACAGCTTTTATCTGATGGTCAACGCGCATTACGATGCGCTGCCGTTCCGCTTGCCGCCGCCGGAATTAGGGGCGCAATGGGAATGGGTCTTTGACACGCGAGCCGCGGACGACGGAGGGGAAACCGAGGCGCCGGCGGCGGGAACCACGCTGGCGGCGCAGGCGGAGATCCGCCTGGAAGCGCGGTCGTTGGCGGTACTGCGCCGTGGCTAGGGCGGCGTCCGAAGCGGGCGCGGCGGCGCCGCGGGCCACCTACCGGCTGCAACTGCGGCCGGAGTTCGGCTTCGACCGGGCGGCGGAGATCCTGCCGTATCTGGCGGCGCTGGGCGTCAGCCATGCCTTCTGCTCCCCGTATTTGCAGGCGGCGCCGGGCAGCCAGCACGGCTACGACGTCGCCGACCCCACGCGCGTGAATGCGGACCTGGGGGGCGAAGCCGGCCACGCCCGCTGGTGCGCGGCGCTGCGGGCGGCGGGATTGGGCCAAATTCTCGATATCGTGCCCAACCACATGACCATCACCACGGACCGGAACTGGTGGTGGTGGGACGTTTTGCAGCACGGGCAGGAAAGCCCCTACGCCGCCTTCTTCGATATTGATTGGCGGCCCGCAGGGGAAGCCCCGGCGCGCAACGCCCCGCCGCGGCAGTTGCTGCTGCCCTGGCTGCCGGACCATTACGGCAAGGTCTTGGAGGCGGGACAACTGCAACTGGCGGTGCATACCCCGCACGGACCGGCGGGCGGAACGGCGGAACGCGCGGCGCGGGAGCCGGCCGTGGCGCTGCGCTACGCGGATCACTGGCTCCCTTTGGCGCCGGGCTCCTTGCCGCCCTTGGCGCCGGAGAACCTTGCGGCGGAGTTGGCGGCGCTGAATGCCGATGCCGACCGGCTGGATGCGGTGCTGCAACGGCAGCATTACCGGCTGGCGCGCTGGCGGGTAGCGGCGCGCGAGCTCGGCTACCGGCGATTCTTCGACATTGACACCCTGGCCGGAGTGCGCGTGGAGGATCCGGCGGTATTCGCCGCCACGCATCGCCGCATTTTGGCGTGGCTGGCGGACGGCACACTGGACGGCGTTCGGGTGGATCACGTGGACGGGCTGCGCGATCCCGCCGGGTACCTCGAGCGCTTGCGGCAAGCGGCGCCGCGAGCGTGGGTGGTGGTGGAGAAGATTCTGGCGGCCGATGAGGAATTGCCGGCATGGCCGATCGCCGGCACGACGGGCTATGACTTCTTGAACCTGGCGACGGACCTCATGATGCATCCCGCGGGGGAAGCCCCGATGACGGCGGCCTACGCCGAATTTACCGGGCAGATCGCCGATTTCGCCACCGTGGCGCGGGCCCAAAAGCTGCGCGTGCTGGACACGCTGCTGGGCAGCGACGTGCGCCGCTTGGTGGCGGTGCTGGCGACGGTCTGTGTCCGGCATCGGCGGCAACGGGATTACACGCGGGCGGAGATGGAAACGGCGATCCGCCGCTTGGCGGCCTGCTTTCCGGTGTATCGCACGTACTTGCGGGCGGAGGGCGGCCTGACGCCGGAGGAGGCGGAGCGGGTGCGCGCGGCGGCGGCGCAATCGCAGGCCGACGTCCCGGCGCTGGCGGAGATGACGGCGTTTCTGCGCGATTTGCTGCTCGGACAGGTGGCGGGGGAGTGGGAGCGGGAGTTTGCCGTCCGCTTCCAGCAACTGACCCCGGCGGCGACGGCCAAGGGTGTGGAGGACACGGCCTTCTACTATTACAACCGCTGCATCGCGCTCAATGAGGTCGGCGGCGATCCCGGCGCCTTCAGCCGCAACCTGGCGGCCTTTCATCAGGCCTGCGGCCGGACGCAGGCACGGTGGCCAGAGGCGATGCTGACCACCGCGACGCACGACACCAAGCGGGGCGAGGACGTGCGGGCGCGGCTGTGCCTGCTATCGGAGATTCCGTCGGACTGGCAAGCCGCCACCGAACACTGGGCGCAGCGCAACGCGGCGCATCGCAGCGCCGCCGGACCCGACCGCAACACGGAGTACCTGTTTTACCAAACGCTGGTGGGCGCATGGCCGATCAGCGAGGAGCGGCTGCAAGCCTACATGTTGAAGGCGGCGCGGGAGGCGAAAGCGCACACTTCCTGGCGGGAGATGAAGCCGCGCTTTGAGCGCGCCCTGCGGCGGTTTATCCACGGCGTGCTGGAGGATGAAGGGGCCATGGCGGAAATCACCGCCTTCATCGCGCCGCTGATCCTGCCCGGGCGGATCAATTCCCTGGCGCAGACCGCCTGGAAGCTGACCGCGCCGGGCGTGCCGGATATTTATAACGGCGCGGAGTTGTGGGACATGAGCCTAGTGGATCCGGACAACCGGCGGCCGGTGGATTTCGCCCTGCGGCGGCGGTTGCTGGCGGAACTGGAGACCGGCGATTGGACGCCGGAAGCCATTTGGGAGCGCCATGAAGAAGGGCTGCCCAAGCTGTGGCTGATTCGCCAGGCGTTGCACCTGCGGCGGGAGCGCGCCGCGGCGTTTTCCCGCAACGGCGGCTATGAGCCGCTGCGCGTATCGGGGGAGCGGGCCGAGCATGTGGTGGCGTTCGCGCGCGGCGGGGAGATCGCGACGGTGACGCCGCGATGGCCGTTGCAGTTGGGCGGTGATTGGCGGGACACGACTTTGGAACTTCCGCCCGGCGCGTGGCGCAACGTGCTGACCGGCGAGCGGATCGGCGGCGGCACGGCGCAACCGCTGGCGCAGTTGCTGGCGCGCTTCCCGGTGGCGCTGTTGGCGCGGGCGGCAAAGCGATGAGCAAACCGCGCGTTTGGGCGCCCCGGGCCCGGCACGTCGAATTGGCCGCAGCGGGGCAACGGCGGCGCATGCAAGCCGCAGCGGACGGATGGTGGCAAGCGGCGGAGCCGCTGGCGCCAGGGCAAGACTACGCCTTCGTGCTCGACGGCGGCAAGCCGCTGCCGGATCCGTGCTCACGCTGGCAGCCGCGGGGCGTGCACGGACCCTCGCGGTGGCTGGAACCTGACCAGTTCACCTGGGATGACGCCGGCTGGCGGCCGCCCGCTTGGGACGGCGCCGTGGTCTATGAATTGCACGTCGGGACGTTCACCCCCGCGGGCACCTTCACGGCGGCGGTCGAGCGACTGGACCATTTGGCGGCCTTGGGCGTCACGCACGTGGAACTGATGCCCGTGGCGGAATTTTCCGGCGACCGCGGCTGGGGCTACGACGGCGTGGATCTGTTCGCGCCGCACCACGCCTACGGCGGCCCGGAAGGATTGCAGCAACTGATCAACGCCTGCCATCGCCGCGGACTGGCGGTGATCCTGGACGTGGTTTACAACCACCTGGGCCCGGCGGGCAATTATCTCGCCCCATACGGCCCCTACTTCACGAACCGTTATCAGACGCCGTGGGGCGAAGCGTTGAACTTTGACGGCGCGGATAACGGCGAGGTTCGGCGCTTTTTTATCGCCAACGCGCGGATGTGGCTGCGGGACTACCACTGCGACGGGCTGCGGCTGGACGCGGTGCACGCCATTCTGGACCATTCGGCGCTGCCGTTTTTGGAGGAACTGGCGGCGGCGAAACGCGACTGGGAAGCGGAGTTGGGGCGGCCCCTGCTGCTGATCGCGGAGAGCGACGCCAACGATCCCCGCCTCAGCGCCCCGCCGGCGCTGGGCGGGCAGGGCCTGGATGCGCAGTGGAACGAGGATTTTCATCACGCGCTGCACGCCTATTTGACCGGGGAACGCAACGGCTACTACGCCGATTTCGGCAGCCTGGCGGATCTGGCGACGGCGCTGCGGCAGACGTTCGTTTATGACGGCCGCTACTCGCGCTATCGCCGCCGCGCGCATGGGAGGCCCCCGGCGGGGGCGGATGGACGGCGATTTGTAGCCTACGCCCAAAATCATGATCAGATCGGCAACCGCGCGCAGGGCGATCGCCTGAGCCAAAACTTGCGTCCCGGGCAGTTGCGCATTGCCTCCGCCTTGACGCTGCTGTCGCCGTTCACGCCGTTGCTGTTCCAGGGCGAGGAGTGGGGCGCGACGACGCCGTTTCTCTACTTCACCGATCACCCCGAGCCGGAGCTGGCGCAGGCGGTGCGGGATGGGCGGCGCCGCGAGTTTGCCGCCTTCGGCTGGACGCCGGAGGCCATTCCCGACCCGCAAGACCCCACCACCTTCGCGCGCAGCCGGTTGCGCTGGGAGGAAAGGGACGAACCGGAACATCGTGAACTGCTGGCTTGGCACCGGGATTTGATCGCTTTGCGCCGCGGCTCGGCGCTAGCGCGGCACGAAGTTGATCCGGCCGGAGTGGCATTTGACGAGGCCGCGGGCTGGCTGACGCTGCGGCGCGGCCCGTGGCTGGTCGCCTGCAACTTCGCGCCGCAGGCGAATTCCCTGCCCTTGCCCGCAGGCGTTTGGCGCCCGCGCCTGGCCTCGGCGGCGGACGTCGCGGCGGGCGTCGCGGCGGGCGAAGGCCAGCTGCCGTTGCCTGCGGAAAGCGTGGCCATACTGGCGACGGAATAGAACCATCGCGGGCCGGCGCCGGACCCGCCGGTGGTCCGGCACAGAGCGTCTGGTATTCTGGCGGCATCGTTCCAAAATGACCACGAGGATTTCCATCCTTCGCTCGCTTGGGCTATTGCTGGGCGCGGCCGGACTCAGTTGCTGTCCCGTTTGGGCGCGGCAACCGGCCCATCGGCAGCGCCGCGACGCCGCCGCGACCCATGCCGCCGCGCCCGCCCGCCGCACCGCGCCGGTCACCGGCTCGGTGCTGGTGCGGCGGCTGCAAGCTGCATTCCGCCGCCCGCCGTTCACTCACGACCGCATCCAAGTGCGCGTGCAGGGCGCGACCATCCACCTGACCGGCGCCGTCGTCCTGGCCGAGGGCCGGGGCCTGGCGACCCGGGAGGCGCGCCGCGTCGCCCACGCCGCGCATTGGCGCAACTATCGCGTGGTGAATACGCTGCATGTCCGGTAACGCGGCAGCGGCGCCCTCGTCCGCGCCCGCGCCGCTGCTGTTCGACATGGATGGCGTGCTCATTGACAACAGTGCCGCCTACGCGCTGGCGTGGCGGACGTTTCTGGCGGAACAGTCGGGGCTGGCGCAGCCGGAATACGCCGCGGCGCAGACGTTCGGGCGGCGTAACGAGGAGCTGTTTCCCGAAGTGTTTGGGCGGGCGATGACCGCCGCGGAGATCGCCGGGCATGCGCAGCGCCTGGAGAGCCTCTATTTGCGGGATTATTTGCCCCGCATGCGGGAAACTCCCGGACTTTCGGCATTTATCGCTGAGGCGCGAAGCCGGGGCCACCGGCTGGCGCTGGCCACCTCCGCGCCGCGGCGGAACGTCGGGATCGTGACCGGGAAGCTAGGATTAGACGGCGTCTTCGAGGTCATCCTGAGCGAAGCCGATGTGCGGCGCGGCAAGCCGAACCCGGAGATTTATTTACAAGCCGCCGCCCGCCTGGGAAGGCCGGCGGGCGAGTGCGTGGTTTTTGAAGATTCGTTTCCGGGAATCGCCGCGGGATTAGCCGCCGGCGCCCGTTGTGTCGCGCTCGCCACGAGCTACCGCGCGGAAGAAGTCGCGGCGGCGGGCGCGGAATTGGTCATTCCAAACTTTGCCGACCCGGCGCTGCCGCATTGGCTGGCTTGGCGGTAGCCGGCGCGCCGGCAGCGGCGGCCCACTCCCAACCACGTCTCGGTCAATAGAGACGGAAGTTGACCTGGATGTCGGCGACCACCGCGATCGGCTGGCCGTTGCGCTTCTTGGCGGGAATAAACCGCCACTTGTGCACCGCCTCAATCGCCTTCTGATCCAAGCCTAGACCGAGCGGCTGCACCACGTGGATATCGTGCGCGCGGCCGTCCACGCCAATTTCGACCTCCAAGACCACCGTACCCTGGTATTTCGCCTTGCGGGCGGCGTCGGTGAACTCCGGATCTGGATCGTAGATCGGTATCGGCTTGCTGACGTCGGCGCCGTAACTGGCCGCGCCGCCTCCCAAATTGCCGCCATGACCGGGGCCATACCCGGCGCCATTGCCCGAACCGATGCCGCCCTTGGTTCCGGAGCCGTTGCCCTCCAGGGAACCGGGGCCGTTGGTCGGCGGCGCGATGGCGGCGACGGGATCGCCAAACTGCGGCAAATTGGGCTCCGGCAGGGAAACGTGGCGCTCCACCGCCAGCGCCGGCGGCACGGGCAGCAGCGGCTTGACTCTGACCTTCATGATCGGCGGCGCCAGCGGCGCCTTGCGAAATAGCGGCAACTTGCCCCGGCTGGGCGTTTTCAGCACGTGCATGCCGCCGCCGCCGCCACCGCCCAATGGCTTGGGGCTGGCCGGCGTCAACACCGGAAAATGCAGAATGGTGGCGTGGTCAATTCCGCTGACCACCGCTTGGTGCACGGTGGGATTGAACAGCGGCAAGATCAGCAACAGGATCACCAGCAAATGCACCAGCAATGACCCACCATTGCCCCAAAACGAGCGCTCATGGGACCAAATGTCGTCCACCGGAACCGGCTTGGATTCCAGCTCCAAAGGCGGCAGTTCGGTGGGGTGGAAGCGTTCGTGCAGCTCCTCGCGCAGCGAGCTCCACAAGGTCTTGCGCGGCACCAGGGTCAGGACTTCGGGGATAGGTTCCGCGGGTGCAGCGTGCTCCGCCGCGGCGGGCGCCGCAGGGGTAGCAGGCGCGGTGTTGGCGGCGTCGTCCGGAGACGTTTCCGGCGATGGCTGCGGCTGGGTATTGTGGGGGAAGTCGGCCATGAGCTAGGGCGCTCAGTCGGCGCCCGCAAATGCGACCGGGGAAAAACCCGCTAGGCTCCGGCTCCTCTTCGCTATGTTCCGATGAAGCGAGGGCACGGGCTTGTTGCCTCCGTTTTCCACATAATACCAGGCTGCCGGCGCGGCGCTAGTGGCTAGAGCCGGGGCCCCTCCCACGCAGTCCACCTCCTATAATGACTATTCCGCCCCCGCCGCGGTTTCGGAGAAATTCTTGCCTACGGCCCTAAAAACCACCCTGAATTTGCCCGTGACGGCCTTCCCCATGAAGGCCAACCTGCCACAGAACGAGCCCAAGATGCTGGCTCGTTGGGCCGAGCAGGACATTTATGGCGCGATTCGCCGGGCGCGGCGCGGCGCGCCGCCGTTCACCCTGCATGACGGCCCGCCCTATGCCAACGGCCCCATTCACTTGGGCACGGCGCTCAACAAAATCGTCAAGGACTTCATCGTCAAATCCAAGACCATGGCGGGCTTTGACGCGCCCTACGTTCCCGGCTGGGATTGCCATGGGCTGCCGATCGAGATTCAGGTGGATCAGCAGTTGGGCGCCAAGAAGGCGGGGTTGGCGCCGATGGCCGTGCGGCGCGCCTGCCGCGAGTACGCGTTGAAGTACGTGGAGCTGCACAAGCGGCAATTCCAGCGGCTGGGAGTGTTTGGCCAGTGGGCGGAGCCCTATCTGACGCTGACGCCCAGCTATGAGGCGACCATCGCGCGGCTGCTGCTGCAATTCATCCGCGACGGCTACGCATACAAAGGACTGCGCACGGTGTATTGGTGCATCCATGACCGGACGGCGCTGGCGGAGGCGGAGATTGAATACGCCCCGCATGAAAGCCCGTCGGTCTGGGTGAAATACGCCTATGTGGGCGGGGCGCTGCCGTTCTCGCTCCCGGAGGGAGCCTCACTGGCGGCGGTGATCTGGACGACAACGCCGTGGACCTTGCCGGCCAGTTTGGCGCTGGCGTTCCATCCCAACCTTGAGTACGTGGCGGTGCGCGCCTCCAACGGCGAGGTATATATTCTGGCGGCCGCGCTGGTGGCGGCGACGGCGGAACGGGGCGGCTGGACCGTGGCGGAACAGCTAGCGCGTTTTCCCGGACGCACGATGGAGGGCGTGCGTTTTCGCCACCCTTGGCTGGCGCGGGAAATCCCGGGAGTTTTAGCCGATTACGTCACCACGGAACAAGGCACAGGCATCGTGCACACCGCTCCCGGGCACGGCGCCGAGGACTTCGTGACCGGCCAGCGCTATGGCCTGGCGGTGCTGAGCCCGGTGGATGCCGGCGGCCATTTCACCGGCGCCGAAACCGCGCCGTTCGAGGGGCAGCAGATCTTCGCCGCCAACGCGAAGATTCTGGATCATCTGCAAAGCCTGGGCGCGCTAATGGCCAGCGCGCCGCTCAGCCATTCCTACCCGCATTGCTGGCGCTGCCACCGACCGGTCATTTTCCGGGCAACGGAGCAGTGGTTCATCGGCATGGAGCGGAACGGCTTGCGAAGCAAGGCATTGCAGGCGATCCAAACGGTGCGCTGGGATCCGGCCTGGGGCCAAGAACGCATCGGCAACATGCTGGCCGCGCGGCCGGATTGGTGCATTTCCCGGCAGCGGGTGTGGGGCGTGCCGATTCCGGTGCTGGCCTGCGCCGCCTGCGGCGAATATCTGCGCAATGACCAGGTGGATGAAAAGATCGTGGAGATTTTCGCCCGCGACGGCTCGGATGCCTGGTTCACCCGCCCGGCCGCCGATTTCGTGCCGCCCGGGGTGCGCTGCGCCTGCGGCCGAGGCGAGTTCACGCCGGAGCGGGATATCGTGGACGTCTGGTTCGAATCCGGGTCCAGCTTCGCGGCGGTGTTGGGCGACGGCGTCGCCGACTGGTACTGCGAAGGCGGCGATCAATACCGCGGCTGGTTCCACAGTTCGCTATTGGTTTCGGTGGGCACGCGCCAGCAAGCGCCGTATCGGGGCGTGCTCTCGCATGGCTGGGTGCTGGACGCCGCGGGCCGCGCCATGCACAAATCGCTGGGCAACGTCATCGAACCGGAGAAGGTGACCGCCGAATACGGCGCCGAGGTGCTGCGCCTCTGGGTGGCCAGCGTGGACTTCCGCGAGGATGTCCGCATCTCCGGCGAAATGCTGGGCCGGCTGAGCGAAGCCTACCGCAAAATCCGCAATACCTTCCGTTATTTGCTGGGCAATCTGCATGGGTTTGATCCGGCGCGGGACGCCGTGCCCGAGGCGGATTTGGAGGAGCTGGACCGGCACTTGCTGCATGAGTTGGCGGTGATGGCGCACGCCTGCCAGGAAGACTACGCCGCGTTCGCCTTCCACCGCGTGTACCAGCGGCTCTATGAATTTTGCTCGGTGAGTTTGAGCGCCATCTATCTCGACGTCGTGAAGGACCGCCTCTACGCCTCCGGCGCGGCGGCGCCGGAGCGGCGCTCGGCGCAGACCGCGTTATGGCGAACGGCGGAGTACTTGGTCCGGCTGTTTGCGCCGCTTTTGCCCTTCACCGCGGAAGAGGTTTGGGGCCAACTGCCCGGGACCACGCTCAATGGCCTGCCGCGGAAAGCGAGCGTGCACACGGCCCTGTTTCCCGACCCCAGCGGCCAATATGGGAATTGGCCGGCGGAGGCGGAACGGTGGGCGGTACTGATGCGGGCGCGCGATTTGGCGCTGGCGGCGCTGGAAGCGCCGCGCAAGGCGGGGGAGATCGGCTCCAGTCTGGAGGCGCGGGTGATGTTGGCGGCGCCGGCGCCGGAGCGTGCCGTGCTGGAGGCCTATGGCCGCGAACGGCTGGCGGAGCTGTTCATCGTTTCCCAAGTGGAATTGGCCTCCGCTGACACGGCGGAAATGACCGCCGCCTTCGCCCCTGCCGACGGGGCAAAATGCGCCCGCTGCTGGCAATACCGGGAGTTGGCGCCATCTACCTTCGCCAGCGAGCCGCACCTGTTGTGCGCCCGCTGCCGCCAGGTGCTCCAGGCCTGGGAGGATGGCGCAAAATAGAAGGGAGATGCATGCTCCCTCCCCCAGTCCGCCGCCCGTGCAGGCGGCGGATTCGCCAAGGCCCGCCCCGCCGCCAGAACCGCCCCGCTGGTTTCGCATGCGGTATTTTCTGATTGCCCTCGGGGTGTTCACGCTGGATCAAATCACCAAGGGCATGATCCAGCGCATGTCCCGCAGCGCCAGCATCGTCGTCATCCCCCATTTTTTCCGCTTGGTGCACGTCGAAAACAGCGGCGCGGCCTTTGGGCTGTTGCAGTCCTCGCCCTCGCCGTTCAAAAGCGCCTTCTTGATCGGCTTTTCCCTGACGGCGCTGGTGGTGGTTTTCATCCTGCTATGGCGGTACAGCCAAACCGTGCGCACGGGCTGGGCGCTGGCGCTGATCTTTGGCGGCGCCTGCGGCAATCTCTTCGACCGGCTCTTGCGCGGCAGCGTGGTGGATTTTCTGCTTTTCTATGCGGGGCGGTATGAATGGCCGGCGTTTAACGTCGCCGACAGCGCGATCGTGATTGGCGCGGCATTGCTGGTTTGGGAAATCCTGCGCGGGCAGCCGCATCTTCCTGCCCCGCCCGCGCCGCCGCTCCAGCCCGGCCTCGACGGCTGATGTTCACGGCGCCAAGCCGCGTCGCAGGGTCCGCGACCAGCGCGGGGCAAGGCTTTACTGCGCCGTTTCGGTAAAGACGTGCACGGGGTGTCCGATGGCGTACGGCCCCGCGGCGCGCACCTGGACGGCGCCCGCCGTCGCCGGCAGCGTCAGCACGACGGTAGCCGTGCCGGCGGCATTAGCCGGCGCCAGAATCATGGCGCCATTGGCGCTGGCGGCCAAGGGCTGGACGCCGGACGGCGCCGCCAAGCTGCCGCCGCCGCTCAGCGAAAACAACACATCCAATCCGCCGGGCTGCGCGCCGCTGGCGCCAGGCTGGATGGTCACCGACAAATTGATCGTGGATCCCGCAGGCGCCGATTGTCCATCCCCCGTGGCGGTCATGGTGGCCGCCGGCAATCCCACCTCGATGACGCCGTCTTGGGTGGTGGCAATGCCCGCGCCATCCGTTCCTGTAACCGCAAAGTGATAAAAGCCCGGCGTGGTGTTCGCCGGGGCGGCGATGTCCACGACCTGCGAGGTGGGCGATGTGGAGCTGGTGGCGACGCTGGCGGCCAGCGGCGCGTCCGCGGTGACGCCGGCGATGGTCACCGAACCACCGCTGGACGGCGTGGGAGTAAATTGCGCCGTGCCGCCGGCGGAGATCATCATGACCGGCGCCGGCGTCCACGGGGTGGCGGCCGGAGCCAGGCTGGGATTCAGGCTCCATTCGTTTCCCACCGGCGTGCCTTGCCCGGTCAAGACCACCAGCGTCGCCGAATACGGTGGAAACGTCATGCGGGGAGAAAACGCCGCCGCCGGCGTGGCGACGATCTGGTTGGGATCCCCGGCGGTGACCGCGTAGGTGACCACCTGGGAGGGGGAAAAATGCTGAAAATTCAATGTGGCGGCCAAGGCGTTTTCGGGACTCTTGTTCACCACCATCAGCGTCAGGCGCTGCGCGTTGGGGTCAATGGCGGCGAAGGTGCTGCAATCATCCGCCGCGCCGGCGCAGTCGTTGCCGGCGGCGATGGAGATGGGAGCGAACGCATCTTTCTGGCCATCGTAGTTGCGGTATAACTGGAGAACTTTATAGGAAGGCGCCTCCTGGGCGGGATCCGGGGCTTCCCACCGGGCGGCGGCATAGAAGTCGTACTGCCCCAGGAGCCCGAATGCCTCCGCATCCGTCAGCGCCACCGCGATGGGGTCTTCGCCGGGCTGCGAGAAGTTCCATTCCGTGATGCTCAGCGGCAAGCCGGGGGCGATTTCATTCACCATCGCTTCGGCCCGCACCAACCGCGCCTCCACATGAGGCAGCGGCTGCATGGAGGTCACGGTATTGGCGCCGATCCAGCCCGGACTGGTATAGGTGGTGTCCCACCAGCCGCGGGTCGAGGGCAGCGCCAGGGCGTCCACCTGCGCGGCGGTAGCATTGGCCGGAGGCGCATTGATCTCCGGGTAGGCGTGAAAGTCGAAGACGTTCAGCAACGGCTCGCCTTCAATCTCGCCCTCCCACACCATGTTGTTCAGCCACCAGGGCCAGAAATCCACGTTGCCATGGGCCTGCTTGTCCGCGCCGCCGGCGGAAGAGTTCCAGTAGAACTCCCAGCAACACGAAACCGGGCCGAAGGTGAGAGCCTGCGGATCCCAGGTTTTCAGCTTCGCCGCTTCGGTGGTGGAGTCCTGGAGCAACTCGTCATAGGTCACCGGCTGGGGATGCACATCGCGATGGGTCGAGGACCACAGCATCGGCTCATTGTCCATGTCATAAAAGTGCGGGGCCGTGCCGAACGCCGGCGCCAGCGCCGCCGCCCATTGGCTGCGGTAGACGGAGCCCGTGGGATCACTGGACCCGGGCTGATCCAGCAGCGGTACATTCGCGTCGTTCGGATCGTTGTTGGTGACGTAGACCGGATTGGGCGGTGTGTACTGCGAGGCGCCGCCGGGACATCCCGCGGCATATTCGATGCCGTCGCCATCATCGGCATCATAGGGATTGGTGGCGCAGGGCTGGTAGCCGTATTTTTTGACCGAAAAGCTGAAATACTGCGGCCCGCCCTTCGCCACCCAGCCCAGCATGGGCATGGTCATGAGCGGATCCGCGCCGGCTTGGGCCACGTCCTGCACGAAAGCGACCGAGTCGGCGCCGGTGGTGGCGGTATTCAAGCCCAGGGCGGCGAACACGTTGTCCTGGTAATACCAATCGCGAGCTGAGTCAGCGAAGAAATTCGTCCAGTTATAGCTGGAACTGGCATTTCCGCCCCAGCGGATGAAGGTGGCGCCGGTGTTTTGGATATACGCGGTGCTGGGAGGGAAATTGACCCCGTAGATCAATGGGCTGATCAGATGCCGGTCGGCGAAGGCATTGACGGTGATCTGCGCCGGTTGGCTGCCCCAGGGCATTCCCGCGACCACCGCCGATGGCGATCCCGCGCCGGCGGCGTTGACGGCAGCCACCTGATAGTAATACGTGGTTCCGGCTTGGCCGCTCGTATCGGTATAGCTGGATCCAGTGGGGGAAGCGAGGGTGGAAAAGGGCCCACTACTGCTGGGCCCGCGCTGCACCTGGTACGAAGTGGCGCCGGAAACCGCCGCCCACGACAGCGCGACTGTACCCACTCCAGCATGGGCCGCCAAACCGGTAACTTGCCCGGGGAGGCTGGGTGAATTTCCCGCTGGGTTCGACGGCGTGGGTCCGCCGCCTCCGCAGGAGATCAGGCCGATCACGAACACAACCGTGGGCGCCAAGCGTAATCCGGCGGACACCTGTAACACCTCCGCGTGGAGTATACATCCACGCGGCGACATCGGGCATAGAGTCGCACCACGCCCGGCCGGCGCCGATGAAAGGAAGTTAATGGCAGGACGATGGGAGGTTAGGCGGCGTGGCGCTCGGCGGCGGCGCCGTCAACGAAGCGAGGCCAAGCCTGCGCCGCCCAAGTGATCGTACGCAACAGGCCCTGTTCCAATGCGACCATGGGTTGCCAGTCCAACAACTGGCGCGCCCGGTCCAGCACCGGGCGGCGCAGATGGGGGTCGTCGCCGGGAAGCGGCACGAACGCAACGGAGCTGGCGCTGCCCGCCAGGCGCGCCACGGCATGCGCCAGGTTCAAAATCGTATGTTCGTCCGCATTGCCCAAGTTGACCGGCGCATGCGCCTGCGGTGCGTCGCAGCGCAGGAGGCGAACCAAGCCCTCCACCAGATCCGTGACGTAGCAGAAGCTCCGCGTCTGCCGTCCATCGCCGGCGACGGTCAGGGGCTCTCCGCGCAATGCCTGCCGAATGAAGGTGGAAATGACCCTTCCGTCGTGCGCCCGCATTCGCGGCCCATAGGTATTAAAGATTCGCGCGATGCGGGTATCCACGCGATGCGTGCGATGGTAGGCCATGGTCAGCGCTTCGGCAAAGCGCTTGGCTTCGTCGTAGACCGAACGCGGACCGACGGGATTGACGTTTCCCCAATAGCTCTCCGGCTGGGGATGGCGCTGCGGATCGCCATAGACCTCCGAGGTGCTGGCGAGCAAAAAACGGGCCCGTTTGGCGCGGGCCAGACCTAGGGCGCGATGCGTGCCGAGTGCGCCGCCCATCAGCGTGGCAACGGGCAGGCGCATATAATCCACCGGGCTGGCCGGCGACGCCAGGTGCACCACGGCATCCAGCGGACCGGAAAAAGCTAGATATTCCCGCACGTCTTGGAAATGGAAGAAAAATCCGCCGCGGTCGTGCCATGCGGCAAGGTTTTCCCGCAGCCCGGTGGACAGATTGTCCACGCAATGAACTTCGCAGCCTAGGTCCAGCAGCCGTTCAATCAGATGGCTGCCGACAAAGCCGGCGCCGCCGGTGACCACCACGCGCATCCGCCCTCCCGCCTGGCGCGGTCGCGCCCAGGCCAGCCACCGTGCGTTGGATGCCGGTTGGGCCCGGAGGGCTAGGCTTGGCGTTCCGCCAATTCCGCTTCTTGCTCCAAGCGGCGCCAAGACAAATGCTCCCGGGCCGCCAATGCGGCGCCGAGAGGCGTCACCGCGTAGAAGGCGATCAGCCACAGCAGCAGGGCGGCGCTGGCGGCACTGGCCGCGGGGGCGCCAAAGACCTCCGTAAGACCCAAAACCAGCAGCACCTGCACGCCGCCGCCAATCGCCGGCAGTTGAATGAGCGAACCGATCAGCAAAAAGCCAAGCAGCAACAAGGCTTCGGCATAGGTAAATCCGGGCACCATGCCCGGGAAACCGTGCACCACCAGCCAGACCGCAACGGCCACGCCCATCCACAAGGACACCGTATAAATGGACGACAAAATGAGGTTCTTGCCGCCCGCGGCCAATGCTTGCGTGCCGGCCGCCAAGGTGCGAAGAAAATGTTCCGCTCGTTGCGCCAACGCCTTGCTGCTGCGCCCCAGGCGCAGCCGCACATAGCGCGTAATGCCGACATGATGGCGGTGAAACAGGCCGATGCCGATCAACGCCGCCACGACCAGGCTGCCCAAAATCCACAGCGCCCGGCGCAGGGCATCGGCCGTGCCGCCGTGGGCGGAAAAACTCGGATTCAGGAACAGCGCCGCCACCACCAATAGCAGCGTGGCGGCCATGTCAAAGGCGCGTTCCAGAATCCAGACCGCCAATTGCGGCGAAATCGCCATGCGGTGGCTGCGGGCGATGTAATACGGTCGGACGAACTCCCCCGGACGGCCAAAGATGGCCAGGCCGGTAAACCCAATCAGCGTGCCGCGCAGGATCGGCCAGAAGCGGCCGTGCGGACTCATGAGCGTGCTCCACCGCAGGGAGCGGAGCAAGTAGCTGACGTAGATGAGAGCAATCGCGCCCAACAAAAACGACAGTCTGGCGTTGCGGGTGGCGTGCCAAACCGCCTGCCAGGTGAAGTTGTGCCATTCGGGACTGGTGCGGAATTGCCGCCAACCCACGGCGATCAGGGCCGCCAGGGCCAGCAAACTGAAGATCAGGCGGCGTCGCTTCACGGGCACATCTTGGCCTACGGGCAAAACCACCGGCAACTGGCCACAGGGTGCCCGGTTCACCGGCCCGGGGACCAGGGCCGAAGCCCAAGGCCACAATTAGGCACTCAAAATCAATCAGCTAGAAAGTATTATAAACGTCGGCGCAACGGCGCCCGCATGTTTTCCCTGGCCGGATGCTGGTCTCCACCATGGAACCTGGGTTGACGTTTTTTCGTTTACCTTGGGGTGAGTGCCGTCAGCATAGTCTACGAAGGTGAAGCTGGGCGGGGGGGCAGCCTCGTCGGCGTTCGGAAGCCGGTGGTGACCCTGGCGACTGGGACCGCGGCGAAGGCGACCGTGGAAGAACGACAACTGGTTGCGCGTTGTCTGGCCGGTGACGCCTCCGCGTGGGAGGCGATCCTTCAGGCCTATGCACGCCCAATTTATAGTTTGTGTTACCGCTTCACTGGCCGAGCGGAAGACGCCGACGACTTGAGCCAGGAAGCCTGCTTGCGCGTGTACCGCAACCTGGGCCAATTCCGGGCGGACCAAGGCAGCCTGAAAACCTGGGTCTTAAGCGTGACCCGGAATCTCCTAATTGACCACTATCGGCGGCGCAAAAACGACCGGCTCACGGATTCGTTGGAAACGAGCGGGCCGATGGCCCTGGGCGGCGCCGCGCGGCCGATGGATCCACCCGAGACCGTCGAACGGGCGCCGGACACGGGCCTGCTACGCCGGGAAATGCGGGAGCAGATCCAGCGCGGGCTGACCCGCTTGTCGCCGGAATTGCGCGAAGCCGTGATCTTGCGCGACCTGGAGGATTTGGACTACAAGGAGATTGCCACGCTGTTGCGCGTGCCGGAGGGAACGGTGAAATCGCGGATTAACCGCGGCCGGATCGAATTGGCGCGGGTCTTGCGGGAAAGTTGGAGCGGACCGGCGGGAAAGGCGGCGCAAACCTAGGAGGCGCCGGCCATGGCCATGCAGATCCATTGTTCCGCATTTGAAGACGCGCTAAGCGATTTCCAGGATGGCGCATTGCCGCCGGAAACCGCGGCCGCGATGCGCGAGCATCTGCGCGTTTGCCGGCATTGCGCCGAGCTGTCGGCGCTGGTGCGGGTGGCGCGAGCGGGGCTGACGGAGCTGACGCCGGTGACACCGCCGCCGGAGTGGCTGCCGGCGGTGCTGGCTCGGACCAGCGGACAGCGCCGCTGGATCAGTTGGCGGGAGGTCAGCCGCAGCCTCGGGCGGCGGGTGTGGCAGCCGCGGCTGGCGATGGCGTTTGGCGTGGTGTTATTCGCCTTCGCGTTAAGCCTGAACCTGGCCGGGATCAATTTGCGCCGCGTGCGGTGGCAATCCCTGACGCCGGGACACTTGGTGGCCGGACTGCATGCCACCTTGCGCCGCAGCATGGCGCGCGGGGCCCGGTATTATGACGATTTGAAGCTGGTGTATGACATTCAAGCGGCGTTGCGGGAAACGCCGGCACGACGGAGCCACCCGCCGTCCACCCGGCAGCGCAACCAATCGGATTGGCCCGGCGGCGGCGATCTCCAGTGGAGTTGGAACGCGCCGCCAACCCAGCCACCCACGGGCCAGCTCTAGGCGGCGACTATGAACTGCTACCAGCATTCCGAACGTCCGGCGACGGCTTTTTGCCGCTTGTGCGGCCGCCCGCTGTGCAGCGAGGATCAGCGGGACATTTACGGCGTCATTTACTGCCAGGATTGCCTGGCCCGGCAAGCCGGAGTCGCGGCCCCCGGAAGCGCCGCCGCCGATTGGCAAGCAGGCGCGGCGGCCGGAGGCGAAAGCGGAGCCCATATGGGCGCGGCCCCCGCGGCGCCGCAGGCGGGAACGGCCGCCGACGCCGTCACGCCGCCGCTGATCCAAGGGGCGCCGAACGCCGGCGTGGCGCTGGCGTTGGGATTTATTCCCGGAGTCGGCGCCATCTACAATGGGCAATATTTCAAGGCCTTTTTGCAGGTGGTGATTTTCGGCTTTCTGGTGTCCATGAGCCATCAGGCCTTCGGCAGCATTTTTGGCATAGGCGCGGCGGCGTTTTATTTCTACATGGTCATTGATTCCTATCGCACCGCGCGGGCGATGGAATTGGGGCAACCGCTCGCCGAAGTGCCGGGCTGGGGAAACGTGCACTTCTCCGCACCGGTCGGTGCGGTGGTGCTGATCGTCATCGGCGGAGTGCTGCTGCTCCGCAGCCTGAACCTGTTCGCCTTCGACATCCTGCAATACTTTTGGCCGGTGCTGCTGATCGTGATCGGCGCGCTGATGCTGGAGCGCCGACGGCACGCCTAGGGGAGACGGAGACCACGATGGCCACCCCACCGCAACCGCCTCGCGCCCCCGTTACGGCCTGCCCCGCCTGCCGTAGCCGCGGCATTACCGGCCCCGTGGTGCTGATTACCCTGGGCGTTCTGTTCCTGTTGCAAATGACCACGCCCGGCTGGGGCTTCAACCAGACTTGGCCGATTCTGTTGATTGTGATCGGCGTGGTCAACCTGGCGCAGCGCGCAATTCCGCACCGCCACGGCAACCAAGACTGGAGCCGGTGACGTGGACAACGGCTACCATCACCATCGTCAATCGCTGTTCGGCCCGATTGTACTGATCGCCATCGGCGTGCTGTTTTTGTTGCGCAACCGGCTGCCGGGATTCGATGCGTATCGCTTTCTTGCCCATTATTGGCCGGCGCTGCTGATCGTCTGGGGTCTGGTTCGGCTGGTCGAGCACTACACCGAGCCGGGTTCCGGCGGGTTGACCGGCGGCGAAGTGGCCCTGCTGGTGGTGGTGGTCATCTTCGGCCTGGCGTTGACGGCATCCCTTTCGTTCCGCCACTGGCACTGGAATGGCGATTGGCAGGGCGGGCCACCGTGGCAACAGCAATATCATTTCCACGGCGCTAGCCAGGCGGAACTGCCGCCGGGCATGCCGGTCCTGGTGCGCGGCGCCCGCGCCAGCGTCGAGCTGATCGCGACGCCCGGAAGCCTGATCCGCGCCAGCGTGGATGACGCCGTGCGCGCCGGTTCCCGCGCCCGCGCCCGCGGCCGATTCGCTTCGGCAACATTGCAAATGCGCGCCGAAAATGGCGACTGGGTGGTGCGGCCGGCGGGACGGAATCCCAGCCGCCGGGTGACCGTGCGGCTGCGGCTTTACCTTCCCGCCACCACGCCGGCCACCGTCCAAGTCCGGCACGGTGACCTGCAAGCCGCCGGCTGGCGGGCGGCTCTGCGGCTGGTCAGCGGCGATGGCGCCATCACCGTCAGTCATCCCCAAGCGGATGTCCACATTCAAGATGGCAACGGAACGGTGATCGTCAACGCGGCGGCGGGAACCGTGGAGATCAAAGGGGGCGACGAGATCGCCGTGCGCGGCGCGCGGGGCGCGGTAACGTTGCGCGAACCGTCTCCGCAAGACGTTTCCCTCGCCGCTCTGCCCGCCGGCTTCAGTTTGACGGACGGCAAGACGCGCATCACCTGCCGCGCACTGGCCGGCTCGTTCGACCTGACCGGAAACAGCCTGAACGCCTCCGGCGCCCGCGATTTGCAAGTGCGCACCGACGGACGGGACATCGCCATTCGTGGATTCCGCGGCGGGCTGCGAGTTCGCGACCATAACGGCGCCGTGGCGGCGATTCCGGCGCCGGGCGCGAAGTTAGGTGCGGTGAGCATCCGCGACTCGGGCGGGGATATCGCTTTGGCCTGGCCGAGAACGATTGGTTTTCAACTCGACGCCGCCGCTCGCGGAGGCGATATCTTTGGCGACTGGGGCGTACCGGTGCGGCGCCACCACGGCCAGAGCGCAGCGGCGGGCAGCTTCGGCGGCGGGGGCGTTCTGGTCTATTTGCGCACCACCGACGGCAGCATCTCGCGCTCCCGCTTCGAGAACCCTCCCAGCATCTCCGCCGCGCCGCCCGGCGGCGCCTAGCTCCACAACCGCCGCGGGCCGCGCGTCCGTCTCCGTACCGCTCATCGCGCTCCTCGGTCGCGAACGGTCCCGCCGCGCGCGGGGAACGGCATCGGCCGGCGCGCGACAGCATCGGCAGGGAGCCGCGACGCCAGTCGCGGGGCGCGCGGCCAAGAATTTGGGTTGCGCCGGGAGCCTAGCGCCAACGCCGCCGGAAACGCTACTCTGCCCCTATGCCGGTATCTCGTTCCCCGTCCCCCCGCGGCCGCAAGCGCCCCAATCCCCTGGTCGGCCACAACATCATCATCGAAAACGTCACGCCGCAGGTGGACGATGGAAGGTTCCCGGTGAAGCGCGTGCAAGGCGGAGAGGTTGGGGTCGAGGCCGACATCTTCAAGGAGGGCCACGAGGTGCTGGGGGCGGCGGTGCTGTTCCGCGCGGTGGCGGACCCAGCGGAGGAGTGGCAAAGGGCCCCGATGCGAGCCTTGGGCAATGACCGCTGGAAGGGCGCATTCTCACTGGCGCGCAATGCCGATTACGAATTCACCATCGAGGCCTGGGTGGAGGAGTTCGCCACCTGGCAGCGGGATACGCTGCGCAAGCGCGACGCCGGCCAAGGCATTTCTAGTGAACTGGTGGCCGGGGAGGCGTTGCTGCTGCGCCGGGCCGGGGGCGGACACAAGGGGCGGCGCGGCGCCGGCCCGGCTGACGCCACCGTGGATGAGGCCAAGCTTCTGGCCGAGGAGACCGTCGCCTGGGCGCGCCGCCAGCCGCCGCTGTCGGCGCCGGTCCGCGCGGCCACGGTCTGGCCGGTGATCAGCGACCGGCGCCGGGCGGAATACAGCGCCTGGTATGAAATGTTCCCGCGTTCGCAGGGCCCCGACCCGACGCGCAGCGCCACCTGGGCGGAGTGCGAGGCGCGGCTGCCGGAAATCGCCGCCATGGGCTTCGATGTCGTGTACTTGCCCCCGATCCACCCCATCGGACGCACGCACCGCAAGGGCCGGAATAATTCGTTGGTCGCCCAACCGGGCGACCCCGGCAGTCCGTATGCCATCGGCGGTCCCGAGGGCGGACACGACGCCATCGAGCCGGGACTCGGCACGCTGGCGGATTTCGACCGGTTCGCCGCTGCGGTGCAAGCGCAGGGCATGGAATTGGCGCTGGATTTCGCCGCCCACTGCTCGCCCGACCATCCCTGGGTACGGCAACATCCCGAATGGTTCTATCACCGCCCCGACGGCACCATTCAGTACGCCGAGAACCCGCCGAAACGGTACGAAGATATTTACCCGCTCAACTTTTACTGCGCCGATTGGCAGGGCTTATGGGAAGCCCTGGAGGGCGTGATCGAGTTTTGGTACGCGCACGGCGTCAAGATCGTGCGCGTGGACAATCCCCATACCAAACCGTTCGCCTTTTGGGAGTGGCTGATCCATCGCGTGCGCCGGCGCCATCCCGACGCCATCTTCTTGGCCGAGGCGTTCACGCGGCCCAAGGTGATGCAATATTTGGCCAAGCTCGGCTTCACGCAGTCCTACACCTATTTCACCTGGCGCAACACCAAGCAGGAACTAACGGAATATGTGACCGAGCTGAGCGCGCCCCCGCTGCACGACTTTTTCCGGCCGAATTTCTTCGCCAATACGCCGGATATTCTCAGCCCGGTCCTCCAGCGCGGCGGCCGGCCGGCGTTTCTGCAAAGGCTGGTGCTGGCGGCGACCTTGGCGCCCAACTACGGCATCTATAACGGCTTCGAGCTGGTCGAGAACCGGGCGATCCCCGGCACCGAGGAGTACGCCGACTCGGAGAAGTACCAGTTCAAGACGTGGAATTGGGACCGACCGGGCAACATCAAGGACATGATCGCCCGGGTCAATGAGATCCGCCGCATGCACCCCGCCCTGCATCGCTTGGACAACATCCATTTCCTTCCCGCCCACAACGACCAAATCGTGTTTTACGCCAAGCAGGAAGCCGGCGACCTGCTGTTCATCGCCGTCAGTTTGGACCCATTTCAGCCGCAAGCGGCGGACGTCGAGGTGCCCCTGGAGAAGTTCGGAATCGGGGACGACGAAGAATTCGAAATTGAAGATTTGCTGGGCGGCTACCGCGGGCGCTGGCGGGGACGCCGGCAATGGGTGCGCCTGGATCCCGCGCAGATTCCGGCGCAGATCTTCGCGGTGCGGCGCGGTTAGCGCGGCGGCCGGAAGGCCCAGGGTGACGGCCGGTGCGGCGGGGCCTGCGGGTAAAGCGGCTAGGCGGGGTAGCGCTTAATGGCGAGGACGGCATTGAGGCCGCCAAAGGCGAAGGAGTTACTGAGCGCAGCGCGGATTTCCCGGGGGCGAGATTGGTTGGGCGTGACGTCGAGGTTGCAGGCGGGGTCGGGGGAGGTGAAGTTGGCGGTAGGCGGGGCGGTTTGGTGGGCAATGGCCAACAGCGTAGCAGCCAGTTCGATGGCGCCACTGGCGCCCATGGCGTGGCCGTGCATGGACTTGGTGGAACTCACCGAGACACGATCGGCTTCCGCGCCGAGGAGTTCGCGAATGGCGGCGCACTCGGTAGAATCGTTGAGCTTGGTGCCCGTTCCGTGGGCATTGATATAGTCCAGATCGGCGGAGCGGAGTTGGGCCGATTCCATCGCTTCCCGCATGGCGGCGAGGGGGCCGTCGAGAGCCGGCTGGGTGATGTGGCCGGCATCCGCGCTGGCGCCATAGCCGGCTAGTTCGGCCAAAATCCTGGCGCCGCGACGGCGGGCGGAGGACTCGGTTTCCAGAACGAACATCGCCGAGCCTTCGGCCAGGACCAAGCCGGCACGATCGGCGCTAAAAGGACGGCAAGCACAAGCGGGGTCGGCGCCGGCGGGGGCGAGAACCCGCATGGCTTCCCACGCCTTGAAAACGCCTAATGTGATGGGCGCATCCGCGCCGCCGGCGAGCATCATATCGGCGGCGCCGAGGCGCAGGAGGCGCCAGGCCTCACCGATGGCATGGGTGGAAGAGGCGCAGGCAGTGGAAACGGCAAAGCTGACGCCTTGGGCGCCGGTGTCCATGGAGACATGGGAGGTGCCGGCGTTGAACATCATGCGGGGAATGCTGAAGGGATGGAGGCGGGTGGCATTGCGGGCGTAGAGCTGGTGAAAACCGTGATCCTCGCTCTCCACGCCGCCCAAGGCGGTGCCGGTAACGACGCCGACGCGCCGCGCCGGAGGACCGCCATTGACGCCGAAGCGGCGGCCCAGGCCGGCATCGGCCAAGGCCCGGCGAGCGCAGACGACGGCGAACTGCGCAAAGCGGTCGAGAACATCCACTTCCTTGCCGAAATGCTGGGCAGGATCGAATCCACGCACTTCGCCGCAGACATTATGGGCTAGACGCTGGGAATCCACGCGGGTCACGGGGCCGGTAGCGCCGCGACCCGAGTCGAGGCAAGCCCACATCTCCCCTGGCGTGCTGCCCGCGGCGCTCAGCACACCCATGCCGGTGATAACGATTTTCTCCATTGGTTCCCAGCCGCCCATGCAGCAACGGCGGCAGCGGCACAATGCATTGGCGCGAGGCGCCGGTTAGGTAGCAGGCGTAGGAGCGGTATTGAGCCCTTGATTTAACTGCTGACGCAGGGCATCAATCACCTGACCGACGCTCCTCATCTCCCGAGCGATCTCATCCGGGATGGTGAGATTGTACTTTTCTTCGAGCGCGAAGACGATATTGACGCCGTCCAGGGAATCGATTTTGAGCTCCTCGAAGGTGGACTCCGGGGAAATCGTGTCCTCGGGAAGCCGCTGTTCACGGGCGATGATGGCGATTACGTCCTGGGTTAATGGATCCGGCACTCGGGTCTCGGCCTCCTGATTGGCCTCCGTCAATCCCTTGATAATACATCAGAAAATTCCACTTTGCGTGGAGAAGCTGGGAGGGAGCGCACGCGGTTTCCGGCGGCGCCCCAGGCGACAACCCAGCCGGGACTCGGGGCCGAGTGAGGGGGCGATTACGGTGTGGAGGATCGGAAACAACCCTACGATGGGCTATGGACAACCGAGAGATCGCCCGCGTGTTGCGGGAAACCGCCGACCTAATGGAAGTAGCGGGAGACGATCCCTTCCGCGTACGGGGCTACCGCAAGGCGGCGGATACGATCGCCGGCGCAGCGGCAATGACGGGACTACTGGCGGAGCCGGCGCAGCTGCGGGCATTGCCGGGTATTGGGCCGAAGCTGGCGGAAGCGATCCAGCAGATCGCAACCACGGGGACGTTCGCGTTGCATGACGAGCTGCTGCGGCGGTACCGGCCGGGAATGCTGGAACTTTTAAACGTGCAGGGCCTGGGCCCAAAAACGATTGCGACCATCTGGGAACGGCACGGCGTAGCCACGGTAGACGGGGTGGAGGGATTGGCGCAAGCCGGGAAGCTGCGGACCCTGCCGCGGATGAGTGAAAAAAAAGAGGCGCAAATCTTGCAAGCGATCGCTACGTACCGGGCGGTTTCGGGGCGATTCCTGCGGTCCACGGCGGAACGGGCGGCGATGGTGGCGCGACTGGGGCTAACGGGAAAATCCGGGGTGAGGGCCGTCGAAATCGGCGGAGCGTTCCGGCGAGGGGAGGAGACGGTCGCGGAGTTGGAGCTGGTAGCGGGCACGGAGGCGGGACGTGAGGAGGAAACGGCAGAGGAGTGGGCGGCGCTGCCGGAGGTGGCGGAGGTGAAGGAGCGGGGGCCGGGGTACGCGGTAGTGGAATGGGCCGACGGCGGAGGAAGCGGCAGGACGATGCCGGTGCAGCTAAGGGCGATTCCGTCGGAGGCATTTGGGGCGCGATGGATCCAGATTACGGGGCCGGCGAGCCACTGGGAGGCGCTCCAAGCGCGGGCGGCCCAGGTGGGTATGGAGCTTACTCCGAGCGGCCTACGGCGGCAAGGCGCTGTGGTAGCGGGCGGGAGCGAAGAGGAAATCTACAGGGCACTGGGCCTGAGCTGGATTCCGCCAGAGTTGCGGGAGATGGAAGGGGTACTGGGTGCGGCGGAAAGCGATTCCCTGCCCCGACTGGTTGCGGTGGGGGATATCCGGTGCGACCTGCACATGCATACGGTGGAGACAGACGGGCGGGCGACCATCGAGGAGATGGCCGCGGCGGCATTGAAGCGCGGCTATGCGGCGATCGCGATCACCGACCACTCGCAGGCGCTGGCGATGGCACGGGGACTGAACGAAGAACGGGCGATGGCGCATGTACGGCGGATTCGCGCGGCGGATCAAGCCATGGGCGGGCAGCTGAGGATCTTCACCGGCATCGAGGTGGACATTCTGGCCGATGGACGATTGGACCTGGCGGACGCGGTGCTGGGGGAGATGGACATTGTGATCGCCAGCGTCCACTCGCGCTTCGAACAAACGGCGGAGGAGATGACGGCGCGGCTGCTGCGCGCGGTGGGCAACCGGCAGGTGCGCATCCTGGGGCATCCGACCGGGCGGAGACTGTTGCGGAGGCCGGCCTACGCCTTCGATTTCGAGCGCGTCGCGACGGCGTGCGCGGCGGAGGGAGTGGCGATGGAGATCAACGCCGCGCCGGAACGGCTGGACCTGAGCGCGGACTTGGCAAGAAAGGCGGCCGCAACGGGAGTGCGGATTGCAATCAACACCGACGCCCATCACCCGGATCACCTGGACTTCATCCGCCATGGAGTGGCGACGGCGCGACGGGCGGGAATCGGGCCGGAACGCGTGGTCAATACCTTGGAACCCGCGGCGCTGCTGGCGGCGTTGCGGGCCAAATCGTAACCAGATCTCAGGCGGCGCGCGTCCGGGGCTCGCCGGGAGCCAAGTTCATGGCGTGTTGATCCTCCGGAATCGCGGGACGGGCGCGATGGTCGGGAACGGGCACGGATGACGGGATGGAATAGCGCGGCGGCAGGTTACCGCTGAAATCCAGGTAGAGATGGCGCCGCAGCCAGCGCTCCGGGTAATGCCCGACGCGGAACAGCCCATATTTCATATTGCGGCCGAAGAGGCGGCGGCCGAGGAGGCTGTAGTAGATGGGGACGCCGAGCGCGTATTTCCAGGCGATGTCCTTGGCCCGCCAGCGGAAGAGATCGAGGCTATAGCGCCAACAGGTAAAGAAGAACTCCCATTGCAGATCCGTGAGCTCCACCAGCTTGGTTTGCCGCTGGCGGCCGAGGCGGGTTTGATCCAAGGGAATGAAGAGCGTGGGGATGGCGGCGAACTTGGCGTCCTTGAGGGCGTAGAGCAGATCCAAGCTTTGCTTCATGTCGGCATCGGTCTCGCCGGGCAAGCCGATGATCCACGTGCAGAAGGGGAACCAGTTGCGCGCGTTGAGGATGTCCATGCCCTTGAGCACCACGTCCGGCCATTGCGCCGGAGTATAGGGATACGATTTCCCCTTCATGTATTGGTCGAACAAACGCGGGGATCCGGTCTCCAGCCCGATGAAGAGCATGGCATAGCGATGTTCGGGATGCGTGGACAAGGGGTGCTGATTCCAGCTTTTGCCGACGGCGACGGGGGTCAGGGCGTCTATCACCTCGGGCGATTGCACCACGGGCGCCATCGTGCCGTGGGTGACCACCACGTGGCGCACGCCCGGAACCGCCGCGATGGAGGTGAAGAGGCGCTGCAACGCGGGAACGTTGGTTTGGAAGCGTCGCCCTTGCTGATAGAGAAACAGATCCTCGGTGACCAGCATGATGGTGTCCGCGCCTTCGGCGACCTGGCGGCGGACGTCGGCGAGGATATGATCGAGCGGAATGCTGGCGCCATGGCGCAGGGCGATCGAACAAAATTGGCAGCCGCGGCCACAACCGCGGGTGATCTCCACGGCGCCGAAGGTGGAGCGGTGACGGATGTTGGGGATGGCGGCGGGGACGGGGCTGTGACCGGCGACGGAGCGGGGCAGAGGACGGCCCTGCAATGCGGCGGTGAAAAGATCCGCGGCGCAGGCTTCGGCTTCACCGTCCACAAGGCAATCAATGGCCCAGTGGTCCTGCATCTTTTTTTGCGAGATCTGCCAAGCTCCGGGGCCACCGACGATGAGCTGGAAATGGTGATGGTGGCGGCGCAGGACGGGGTGCTCGATCATGCGGCGGAACTCCGCGGCATTGACCGACTCGCAGTCGCGGCCCCAAAAACGAGAGTAAATATCCGCGGCGAAGGCGATCCCCAAGGGATTGTGCGCGTGGACGCCGACGACTTGGGTGTCGTCGCCGATGAAGCGCTCGAATTGGTCCGGGAAGCAGACGGCGATATCGCGGGGATGGAAGCGCTCGAGAAGCAATGCTTCAATGACGCGCAAGCCGTGGGGCACGTATTTCGCCTGGCCGTCGGGAGCGAGTTCATTGCCCACGGAGACATCGCTGATCCAACGCGCGTAGCGCGCGGGCAGCGTGGCCAACAGCATTTGCCGCCAGGTGCTGCGCTGATATTCACTCGATTCGGATGGGCTAGCGGCTAATACGATTCGCGTTCCACTCATGATTGATTGCCGGGCGGCAAGCTGAACCCGCGAATGCCTCCTGGGTGCTGCGATGCGCGGGGCAGCCCCGGCGGCGGGCGGCGCAGGAAATAGACGCATTGGAATCGCATGGTCCCAGGCAGGTGAACGGAAAGCCGCCCCTGCCGCCCCATCAGGCACGCAACGAGCTACCAGGGCAAACGCTGAACGGCGGGCACAGGCATCCGGCGGGCCGGCGGCGCCTTCCAAAGCATTGAGACCTGAGGGGTGGGACGCATGGCGTGGCTTTGGACGTTCGTAGTGCTGTTCATTCTTTGGATCATCGGTCTGGCGGTGTCCTGGGCAGCGGTGGCGGTTTGGACGCTGTTCGTTTTGTGGATCATCTTCCTGATTCTGTTTTTCGCCAAGGGAAGAGGCCACCGGCCACCGCCGCATCCGGCACGAGGCTAGGCGGCCGGGGGTCAGGACTGAACCGGCTCGCCAGCGACGAAGGCGCGGCCGACCCGCCGCCGCTGCCTCCGCTTGGTCATCGCGCGGAGGGCATGCTTACCCCTCCGAGGGCGAAGCGCTGCAACCGCGGGGCGTAGGGCCCGCGAGCCGCATGTAGGTCACCTGAGCAACGGCAACGAGGACGCCGGCGGCGTCGCGGACGTCCACCGCGACCGGGCAAAGCGTACGGCCGAACTTGATGACACGAGCCGTGGCGGTAGCGTCCGACCGGCAAGGCGCTAAAAAGCGGATCCCCATGTCGGTGGTGGTGACCTGGGCATCGGGACCGGCGTGGGTGAGAACAGCGACGCAGGCCGCCGTGTCGGCAACGGTCATGAGCAGGCCGCCATGGAAGGAGCGGAAAATGCCGTCGAAGGCGCGATTGTAAGGAGCGGTAAGCGTGGCGAGACCGAGAGCGAGAGCGTCCAGCCGAAGATGCAGGCTAGCGGTGATGGGGATGGCGCCGAGGCGCTGGCGCAATGCGGACCGTTGAGTTTCATCCATAGCGGGCCTCGTACGCAGCTAAATCCGCTGGGAACGTTTCCAAGGATCGCGAAACTAGCCGCAGTATCTGATCCATGATACTTGCCGCTTGGCGGCCAGCCATACCGGGCCGTCTGCGCGCGGGTTGGGCGGGAGCGGACGCTGGCGCGCCCTATTTCTTGGGAACTCGCCAGGCCGGAGACCGGGGACCATATGCGGGCTTTGGCGAGCGCCTGCGCGTACCGCCTCGTTTTCAGTTCCGATTCCCTGCCCTCAGCCGGTCTTGAGTTTGTACCAGGGTCGCCGCCGAAAGTATGGCTAGAGGCGCAAGATGTGCCTGCGCCATCCCGATTCCAGGAGGAGTTGCGGTGCAATTGATTCGTTTCTGCACGACGGGGAATCAGCGTTGCCAGGCCAGTTGCCACGAGCGCCATCCAAATGCGCATGCACGTTAGCCCTGCGGTCTGGCCCTTAAATTGCAGCGGCGTTCAATGCGAGAGTGTCGTTTTGCGATGAGGAGACAACAGACAGGGCGCATTGGCGTCGGAGGGTTGCTGGCTTTGGCGCTGATTGGTGGGGCCGGATACATGGCCTACAAATTGGTGCCGCCCATGGTCAACAACTTCCAATTCGACAACGATGTACAGCAGGAAACCCGGCTCTCCACGTATAACGGCGACTCCGACGCAACCATCAAGACGAAGCTCCTAGACCAAGCACAGGCGCTTCATCTGCCGCTGACCAGGACCCAGATCGCGGTGCGGCACGATGGCGACCGGGTGACTGTCCAGGTCGCCTACGACGTCGTGGTAGCGATTCCCGACCGTAAAATCACGCTGCACTTCAATGATCACGCCAGCAACGTGCCTATCACCCAAGACTAGCCTGACCCTTGGGCCGCGGCAGATCCCCCGTCACACGCCGCCGGCGCCGGCGGGCTCGGGAATGGCTCTGCGGGTCACGCGCGAAGGTCGCGCTTGCACGGCGGATTGAGCTCGGGGACATGCGAAAGCGTTCTTGGGGCGCGAAGCGGGAGCGGCGCGCCGGAATGGCGTAAAGGTACGCACCAGCGGCAACAGGCCGATTGGAGGCTGCCGGAGCTGCTGGCCGCCCCTGGTGGCGGCGCAAGACGCCGTGCTCGCCCACGCCAGCGGCCGGCTACTGGCCGCACCCGACAACCGGGCAGCGGTGAAACGAAGCCGCCGTAAGAACCTCTGACCGCTCCGCTCACGCGGCATTCCCGGGCGGACGCAGGCACGGAGGCCCAACACGTCAGGGCTGAAATTTCGCGGCGCTACGGAAGCTGCCCGAGATCCTCAACGGGCGGCGCTAACGCGGCCGTACGGTCCCGGGGGCAGTCCGCAGCCGAGACGCAATTTCGGCGCCGGCCCGTTCTTCCGACTGCCTCGGGAAGGCTGCGCCGTGGATTACCGGCGCATCCAGCCCTTGAGCAGATCATCCTCCCGAGCGTCATGGGCGCGTGCCAACGCTGGGCCGTCAATAGCGGAGTGAACGGCAGCCGCGCCCTCAACTAAAGGAGCCCGGCTTGGCGGCTTGCGCCGCTCACCCTGGCGCTGAGCGCCTGCGAAGCCAGCGAGGCTCGCAGGCGACAGCGCCAATGGATGGCGATCGAAGCCGCCCCTAGGAGCCGATGATGGTCGGGGTGATGAAGAAGAGTAGCTCTTGGCTCTGGTTGTTGATCACCGTGTGCTTGAACAGGTTGCCGATGACCGGGAGGCTGCCCAAGAAGGGAACTTGGAAGATGGTGTTCTGATTGTTGTTGATCATGACGCCGCCGATCACCACCGTGGCGCCATTGGCGACGAGAACCTCGGTGGTCGCGGACTGGGTGTCAATCGCGGGAATACCGTTGACCGGCGGAATTCCGTTATCAATGGCGTCGTTCTCGACCTTGACGGTGAGGAATACGTGGTGGTCCGCTGTGACCTGGGGTGTGACCTGGAGGTCAAGGGTCACGTTGAAGAACTGAACGCTGATCGTGTTGTTGATGGTGGTTTGGACCGGAATCCGGACCCCCTGCTGCACCTCCGCTTTCGCGTTGTCCTGGGTGATCACCTCGGGCTGGGAAAGGACGTGCCCCAGGCCGCGCTGCTCGGCGGCGGTGAGGATGGCGTCCAGGCGGAATGAACTAGAGGCGTTGATGAAGCCCAGGCCGCTGGTAGGAGCGGTGGCGCCCAAATTCACGTTCAGCGGCAGCAGGCCGCTATTCGTGGCATATTTCGGATTGGCGAGATTAAGCGCGGTCTGGCCGACACCGACGCTGTTGACGCCGCCGACCTCGTTGGCGGCATTGCCGGCGCCGAAGCCCAGTTGGACCCCCAACTCACGGACGAATTGGCGGGATGCCGAGACTACCTTCGCCCGGATTTGGACTTGCGGCACGCGCTGGTCCACCCGCGCGATCAACGCGTTGATCGCCGCCAGCGAGGACGGGTGCACGTGCAAGAGGATTGCGTTCTGACTCTTGTAGACGGCAACGCCTTCGTGGCCGTGCAGGATAAAGTGATTCGATAGCAGCGTCTTGGCCACGCTCTCGGCGTTGGCGTAGCTGAGCTTCTCCAATTTAGTCACGTACGGCTCGGCATTCTCCGCGGAGGTGCGGAGCGCCCTGCGTTGTTTGTCTTGGGCTTCCATGGTCTGGTCGCTGGCAATGTACAGGACGTTGCCTTCCAGCTTTCTTCCCAGGCTGTAGTTGCGCAATACCAAGTCCAGAGCCTGGTCCCAAGGCACATCTTGCAGCACCATGGTCACCGTACCGTGGACGCTGGGGTCCACGATCACGTTGAGGCCGCTGATTTGGTTGATGAGCCGGAAGAAATCCGTAAGCGAAGCGTGCTTAAGGTTCAGAGTGATGCGCTCGCCGGTGTACACCGTGGGCTTGCCGGTACCCGGGGTGATGCCCTGGATGGCCACGCGCAGCGGCTCCTTGAGCGATTGCGGAGCGACACCACGCGGGGTGAAGTAGGACGATTGGGAGACAGGTCGCGCGCTAGCGGCCCCGACCGACATTGACGCGGGGCGAGACGGCGTCGCGGGCGAGTGCGCGACATCTGCCGAACCGTGGTTCGCCGGCGCCGCGGGCGTTGCGGAATGCGGGCGAGGCGCCTCCGGCGCAACGGCGACAGGCACTACATGGGCGGGCGCCGGAGCGGGATGCCAGGCGGCTTGCGCGGCCTGGCGCGAGGCAGCCAATTGGGCAGCAGCGCGGCGCTGAGCAGCAAGGCGGGCGGCGCGGCGTTTGGCTTCGAGCTTGGCTTCCGCCAGGCGCTCCGCTTTGCGCTTCGCTTCCGCTAGGC
>DAHUYO010000039.1:14181-32234 GCA_027315185.1 Acidobacteriota bacterium | reverse complement strand
CCAGCCGTAATGGGATGGTCCGCCGCTCTGGCTACCAGAGGCAGACTGGAACCGAGCGGAATCACTCAGGAGGAACTGATGACTGTCTGCACCATCGGCATTGACTTGGGAAAGAGCGTATTTCACCTGGCCGCGATGAACGAAGCCGGCGCGATCGTTGCGCGCAAGCGCTTCACGCGGGCCCAACTGCTGGCGTATACGGCGAACCTCCCCACTTGCCTCATCGGCATGGAGGCGTGCGGGGGCGCCCACTATCTCGGTGCTGCGCTGCGGGACCAGGGGCACCAGGCGCGCCTCATTCCGCCACAGTTCGTGAAGCCATTCGTAAAATCGAACAAGAACGACGCCAACGACGCCGAGGCGATTGCCGAGGCCGTGCAGCGGCCCTGCATGCGGTTCGTGCCCATCAAAACGCAGGCGCAACTGGACCTCCAGGCTCTGCACCGGGTGCGGAACCGGCTGATGCAGCGGCGTCTTAGCCTCACCAACCAGTTCAGGGCGTTTCTGCTGGAGCGCGGAATCACGGTGCGGGCGGGAATAGGGCATCTCCGCCGGACAGTACCGGAGGTGCTCGACCGGGCCCGCCAGGCGTTTTCGCCGCGGATGGTGGCGATCGTGGAACGGCTGGTCGAGGAATGGCGGGCCATCGAGGCGGAGATTGATCGCCTCGACGCCGAGATCGGCGAGATCGCGGCCGGCGACCCCTCGGCCCAGCGCCTGCTCACGGTCCCTGGCGTCGGCCCGCTGACCGCCACCGCCATGGTGGCCGCCGTCGGCAATGGCGCGGCTTTCGCCAAAGGGCGCGAGTTCGCCGCCTGGCTGGGCTTGGTCCCGAAGCAGCGCTCGACCGGCGGCCAGCCGCGGCTGCTCGGCATCAGCAAGCGCGGCAACAACTACCTCCGCCGGCTCTTCATTCATGGCGCACGCTCCGTGCTGATGCGCGTGCGCCGGGAGCGGCTGGGCTTCGGGGAATGGCTCAACCAGCTCCAGGCCCGCGCCCACCGCAATAAGGTCGCGGTGGCGCTGGCCGCCCGCCTGGCCCGCATTGCCTGGGCCGTGTTGGCCTCGGGAAACCCATATCATCCCCCGGCAGCCCCCGTGTGCCCGACCGGGGCATAGGAGCGGAAAAGACGCTGGCTGGCGCCAGCTTGGAAAACACTCCGCGTTTCCCACTTTCCCGCTCCACGGCGGCGGCGGACCCTCCAGGTTTGCGAAGCGAAAACCCGATGACGGAACGGTCGAACCACGTGCCTCAAGCCTGACGAAAAAACCGGCCCTCGCAGGCCGTAGCCGTTATGAGGACAGGCACGCGCGGATACTCATCGTGGCCCGGGCAACCCGCCCAACTAGAGGCCGGATACATTTACGCAGACCACCTGCCATCGCGGCGCTCGCTTGCAAACAAGCGGCGGACCATACATTTTTTTCAATCACCGCCTTCAGCACCTCCTTGTCCAGCGACAGGTTCGCCACCAGCGCCTTCAGCCGCCGGTTCTCCTCCTCCAGCTGCCGCAGCCGCCGCGCCTCGTTCGCGTCCATCCCCCGGTACTTCGCCTTCCAGGCATACACCGCGTGCTTCGACACGCCCAGCTCCCGGCCTACCTCCGCCGCCGGCCGCCCGGCTTCCATCTGCCGGATCGCCGCGATCTTCTCCTCCTCCGTGAACTCCCGCTTCTTCATCTGACCCTCCTCCGCACCCGCCCTCCGGGCCGGCGCGGTCGCTCAAATCCTACTCGGTTATGGGCCCGTTTTTTGGGGACCAGGTCAGTTCCTGATCGGTGGGCAGGGGATAGTCACGATCGGTCTGCGACACGGAGCGTCGCGGACGCATTACCCGGCGCTCCCTGGGGCCGTTCTCCCGCCCACGCGCCAGACCAGTCCGGGCCCCGCGCCCAGAGCGCAGCCAGGGTTCCCGGCCACTGCCGCCCCAAGACCAAAGATCATCGGCTCCCGCCATTGGCCGCCGCCCCGGCGCGCGGTGGCTCGCTCCGCACATGGAGGCGCTCCAGCGACCACTGGCTGGAGACCGCTGGCGCCGGGCCGCGCAGTTCGGCAGAGCTCAGCCGGCCGAACAGCTCGGTCAGGGGGCTCGTTGCACCGCGGCTGGCAGCGCGACGGGCGGGGAATACGGGGCCGAAGTTGAAGACATCGAGGTCCTCGATCGGCTGCTCGCTGGTCAACAAAAAAAACGTGTCCTCGCCGTAGGGCGGCGCAACCTGAAACGCGGTTCCGAGGGGGATCTGGGCCAGAACCGACCCGCCCGCTTCGGCCCGGTGCGACGGGAGATGGTTGAAGACGTTTCCCTCATCGGCGTTGGGAAAAAGAAGCTGTCCGCGGCCACCGCAGTCCGTGGTAAACACGTAAATCCAGCGGCGGGGAACGCCGCCGCCGGCGAATGAGTTCGCCAAACGCAGCAGCAGCGAATATTCCTCGCCGCCGCGTGCTGCGCCGCCTCGCAGGTCCTCGCCCGTGGCCAAGTTCTGGAGCGCGAGGCGGTAGGGGAAAGCGTCTCGGCCGGCGGGAGGTGCCAGGGACTGCAAAGCGACGATCCGCCCCAGCCGCAGCGCAGCGGCCCGCAGGCCGCGCGCCGCCGCGAGCGCGCCGGCGCCCTGAAACCACCGGCTGCGAGCGGGCAGGGGCGAGTCCGGGGAACAAGCTCCAATCGGCCCCGGTTCGCCTATCATTCCAAACCGCGACGGCCGCATCCAGGCGTAGTCGGCGTTTCCGCGAACCGTGCGCCCCACCAGGTAATATTCCGCCGCCGCCCCTGGAGCCAGTTGTACCAGCGTGTCATTGGACGCCGAGACCTGGGCCATCAGCGCTCCGCGCAGGGCCGTGGTTGGCGGAAGGTCCGCCAAAAGGAATGACCCCGTGCTCCCAAGAGCCGCCAAAATTTGGCGGGCCGTCGGGCGCGGGCCCAGGTCCCGGGATGCACCCGCGGGACCGGCCAAGCGCCACTGGGCACCGTCCCACTCCAAGATCTTCGCTGCCCCAGGCCGCGGCGCCGCGATGCTACGCGGGGGCACGCGCCCAGGCAACCGCCGCAGGGCGAGCAGAATGTGAGCGAGCCCGGCGGAGGAAATTGGCGGCGGAAGCCAGACCCTCAAGCCCTGGCCTGGCGGCATCGCCCACCGGCGAATGGCGAAGAGGTCGCCGGCGTGTAAGGCAACGTCCGCACCAGCCACAACCTTAGCCGTGGACTGCGTCAGGGAGTCGACGCTAGTCACCCTAAGCTCCGCCGGGGGCCCGCCCCCCACGCGCACGAACGTGGAGCCCCGGCCAAAGCCCAATGCTGAACCGCCAGAGAGTACAACGGTCCCCGTCCGCACGTCGGTGCTCACGACCTCGACTGTGAGCGGGCCGCCGACGCGAGCATCCGGACCGAATAGGGGCCGCGAGCCGGGACCTTCCAAAACCGGATGCTGACCGCCCCAGCCGCGCGCCCTCATCAGGTCCCGGGTCAATTCAATCACCTGGTCGCCCGTCGCGTTCGCCGGCAGCGTGAGCAGCGCCTGAATTAGGCACTCCGAGAAATGGCCGTGGACGGTGACGCCCGGGCCGGGCGCGTCCTCATCCGCCGCTTGGTCGTAGTTCGCAGCCGAAAGAACCACGCCGCCCTCGCTCGTCACGGGACGAGCGGTATGCGCCTTATGCGCGTCACTCAGATCATAGAAGGCAAAACGGGCGACCCCGCCCTTCCGCAAGCCGCGGGTGATGGCGCCGCTGTAGCAACTGTCGAAGAACGCCGTGAATACAGCACCCTTGGCGACGACCTGTTTGAACAATCGGTCCAAGGTGTCGTCGCGGATGACCGCCGCGCCGCGCAAAACGTCGGAAGGAACGATGGCTTGATCCCAGTGGCCCGGCTTGGTGGATAGGGAGTTATAGCGGTTCGAGCCGTGGCCGGCGAAAGCGAACAAGCACACGTCGCCGCGCCGCGCCGGGTCGATCAGATCCGATCGGATCGCGCGGATGATGCCAGCACGGGTAGCCCGAGCGTCGGTCAGGATATGTACGTTTGCTGCTGCGAAGCCGTATCGGCTTTCCAGCACCTGCGCCAAGGCCGTGACGTCATTGATCGGGCCATGCAAATTGATGAGCGCGCCACGCGTACCGGGCACGCGGGCCGACGCACCGCCCGGCACATATTTGTCAATCCCAACTAGAAGAGCGCGACGCGTCTGCGCAACTGCGGGCGCCACCAGCGCGGCCACCATGGCAAAGGAGACCGCAAGCCTCCCAAATGTCTGACCACCCCGTGGCGCGCTAGGCTTCCCAATGGACCCAGTCCGGAGATCCCGATACGGCATCGTTCCGATGCACCCAGGCCCGTCCAGTATCCGCACACGCTGCGCTGGGGTCATCACCAGGCAGGGTGAGAAAACACCTGCCGAATCTAGGGAGCCACCCAAGTGCTCCCGCGACCCGGCTGCGTTCCCGCTTCCGCCGGAAAGCCGATGTAAACTCAATGGCAGCAGCGCCTTAGACGCGGCGCGAGAGTGGCGGAATTGGCAGACGCCCTGGACTTAGGATGCGAAATTGGCCACTTTGCAGCGCAACGCATCCCAACGCAGCACAACGCAAAAAGCCAATAGACATGCGGGTTTTAGCGCGACTCGGGTTCGCAGCGCCGCGCAGCCGAACGCGGCTAAATCCGGCACCAACCGGCACCAGAACCGGCACCAGAACCGGCACCGCCAACGCCAGGGTTTGATATGGGCTCGCCGCCGTCGCGGGACGATCCCCAGCATGGCCCGGCCGGGATCGCTTCACCTGGCCCAGCCGGTGCGCGGGAACCGCCAGCCTGGTAGGATTCGCGCATGGCCTACCTCCGGCTGTTCCGCCGCGTCCACGTCGCCCCCGGCCTGACCATGAACCTGTCGAAGTCCGGGCCGTCGCTGAGCGTGGGGATGCGCGGCGCGCACGTCACGGTCGGGCGGCGCGGCCTCACCCGCACTGTCGGGCTGCCGGGCACTGGCGTCTACTACACCAGCCGCAAGGGCTGGCACTCGGGCGTGCATTCCGGGCCGCAGTTCGCGCAGGCTGGGCAGCCGGTGCGGCGGCACCACTACGTCCTGGGCTGCCTGCTGTTCCTCGTGGCCGGGTTCTTTGGGCTGGCGCTGCTGGGCGCTCTGCTGCAAGCGGTCGGGGTTAAGTAGCGGGCGGCGCGAGCGGGCTGCCGTGCGGCATGGGCCGGTCCCAGGGCGATCCCGCCGGTGCGGGCGGCGGCCAGGCGGCAAGCTCCGCAAGGGAGACCACCGCGAACTCCGCCCGCGGCGGCGTTCCGTACGCCTTCTCGGCCAGGGCCACGGCCACCTGCGCGTCATCATCGAACGCCAGCCCGGTCATGGCGTCCAGCGCGGCCCGCAGCAGCTTATCCAGGTCTGGGCGGCTGGCGGGGGTGACGATGCGCTTCGGCAGGGACTTGGGCCGCGGCAGGAAGAACGTGGCCGCTACCCGCACCGCGGCTGGACGCGGGAACAGCGCGCCGTCCAGCCCGCCGGGCAGCGCCTGGACCAGCGCCGCCGCCACCTCTTGTCGCCAGCCCACGGTGCGGCGGTTCGCGTGCGTGATGACCACCCGCCCGGTCGCGTGATGCAGAAAGCCCTTGGCGCTGCCCTGTGGCGCGGGGAGCCCATACACCGTCCAGGTGATCATCGCCGCCCCCATTCGCCCGGCGGGCCGCTGGAGACTGGGAACGACGTGCGTGGCCCGGAGGCGATGGTGATGCCCGGCGGCTGTTGCCGCTGCTTCGGCGGCGGCGGGACCGGCGGCAGCAGTTGCGCATCGGGCGGCAGGCTGGGCAAGGTCGGCAGCACATCGCCGCCGTCCGGCTCGGGTGCGGGCTCCGGCCCGGCAGGCAGGGCCGGCCCCGGCGCGGCGTCCACGTCCACGCCCAGCGCGCGGCGAATGGCCGCCAGGTAATTGGGCGGAATCGTGGTGCCGCCCAGGTCGGCGTTGGCGACAAAGTGCCGGTCCACCCGCCCGTAGTCCTGCGCCCGCCGCCGCTCCAGCCAGAACGCGGACGCGCCCCACTTGCCCTGCCTCGCGGCGCTGGCGAGGTTGACGGTGTGCTGCAGCTCCGCCTTGGCATCGGCCTCGCGTAGCTTGTCAGCAAAGTCAGGAAAGCGGCGGGCCCAATCGTGCAGGGTTTCGCGGCTGACGCCAACCAGGTTTGCCGCGCCCTGGCGGGTCAGGCCGGCGGCGATGGAGGCGAGAACCTGGGCTGCCGCCTTGGGGGTGAACTTGCTGGGGCGGCCGGTGGCGCGGCGGCGTTTCGCCTTCGCGGTGCGGTTGCGGGCGCTCATTCCACCCCCGGCATGTTGCCCACGCGCGCCAGGAAGCGTGCGTATTCCTCGGCGTGGATTCGCGCGGGGACAAAAAGGCCCTGAACGCGCACGTTGCTTGTCGGCTGGTAGGTGATTAGGTGCGCCTCCGGCACCACCGCGGCGATGATGCCCACGGGGTCGCCCTCCGGGTTGTAGGCTTGGGCCGCTTGCACCAGCGCCTCCCATGCCGCCCGGATGGCCGCGCGCTTGCGCTCCGTTTCCGCGGCGGCCCGCTCCTTCTCCGCGGCGGCCTTGGCCGCTGCTGCGGCCTGCTCGCGGCGCTTCTTTTCGGCGGCCTGCGCCTTGCCCCACGCCTCAATCTCCGCCTGCCGTTGCTCGATAGCGTCGGCTTCCAGCCGCAGCCCGCGCAGCGCGTCCTCGGCCTCCCGCAGCTTGGCCAGCAGCCCGGCATCGGGCGGCGATGCCGCCACCTCTGCCTGCCGCAGCCTGAACGCCTTGGCGGCCGCGGCGGTGTGCCGCTCCAACGCCTCCAGGCGGGCGGCCAGCTTGGCTTCCTCGCCCTTCTGCGGTGGCCGCGGGCGTGAGGCTTCGGCTTGCCTGGCCAGAGCGTTGAGCCGCTGCACCTGCGGATCGGGCCGCTGGCGCAGTTGCTCCAGCGCGGCCAGGGCGGATTCCGCGGCGGCGGTGTCGCCCGCGGCGACGGCCTGCTGGTACTGCGCCTCCAGGCGCTCGGCATGGGCGGTGGCGGTGCGGAAATCGGGGGCTTGGGTGCTCATTTCTTCGCGTCTCCTTGGCGCGTTGGGGGGACTCGGGAAATGCCGTGCTCCCGCGGCGCGGGCAGGCGGTGTAAATCGCAAACCTCGCAGACCGGCTTGCCAAGGCCGAAGCTGTACAGCCGCGGGCGGCCGCACTGCGGGCAGGGCTCGATCCTGCGCCACGGCGCGGCGGCGTTGGGCGGCGGCGGGGTTGGGCGGTCGGACAGCAGCACAATGCCGCCGGGCTGGGCGCTCATGGCTGCCTCCGCGCCGCTTCGGCCAGGATTAGCCTCGCAAACTCCAGCAGCGTGTCCCGCAGGGTCAGGTTGGCCTCGGCGACGGAATCCCACAGCTCGATCACCCGCGCCGGCGGAATCGTTGGCGCGCACCGGGCCTGGCAGGGCACGGTCATGGGCAGCCTCCGATCTCCTTCTGCACGGCTTGCCACAGTGCGTTTACGCAGCGCGCCGCGGTTCCGTCGCCGTGGTTCCGGTCGGGATGGACCTCGAAAATGATCCGCTTGTATACCTGCTCGCTTTTCGGCAGACGCGCCGGCAGCGCGGGCGGAGCCTCCGGCTCATGCGCCAGCCCGGCCCGTTCCGCCCACCATGCCGACACCAACAGCGCTCCCGAATCGCCGGCGCGGCGCACCTCGGAGCCAAACTCGATTTGCGAGAGCGGCACCCAAAGTTCGCGCCAGCCGATGCGGCACAGCAGCGCCTTGCTGGTCGCGTGGCGAGCCTGGACGCCAGGAATCGCAGCGACGCTCATTTCGCGCCGCCCGCCTGGGCGTGCGCGTCCCAGATTGAGTTGCTCATTGCAGCCCTCCCAGCAGCGCCCAGCGCGCGGCCTCGATGCCGTAGGCGGCGGCGTAATCGTTCCAGTCCGTGCCCGCGATCCCGTCGCCGAACTGCGGCCACAGCGCACGGCACCCGACCGCATCCGCGGCCTGCTTGGCGGCGGCGATGCCGGGGTTCCCCTGCGTCGCGCGGTCATTGTCGCTGGCTATCACCAGCGTCACGCCCGGAAATCGCTCGCGCAGCGCCCTGGCGGCGGCCAGCAGATTGCCGGCGGAGAACGCCGCCACGGCGGCATCGCCCGTCGCCTCGTGAACCGTTGCCGCGGTGGCGAAACCCTCGCAAACCCACAGCCGCGCGCCGGGCTCCGGGCCGCCGATGGGGAACATGCAGCCCCTGGGCGATGAACCCCGAAGGAACCGCTTGCGACCATCGGACCAGATGAACTGGACGGTGCGGATCGCGCCGTGGGCGTCGCAGCCCGCCAGCACCAGCGGCGGCGTGACCCTTTTCGCGTTTTCCGCGTTTATCGCGTAGCACGGCCCAGGGGGTTTTGTGGGTTTTGAAGGTTCGGTCCCGGGGAGAACTGAAATATTTTGGGCCCGCGCCCCGTGCGGCTGAACGCCCTTGCGCTGGAGATAGGGGTGGCCCGCCGGCGCGGGCGTGGCCGACTCCCAGATGCGCACGGCCAGCGCCGCGGCCTGCTCCGCCGTCCGCTCGCCGGCGGTGGGGTGCGGGATGAACTGCACCTCGGCCCCCGCCAGGCGGCGCGCACTGCCGCTGAAGGTGCAGCCGAACTTGTGGCAGTAATACAAGCCCTTGTCCGGGTCCAGCGCCACGGTCTGCTTCCCACCGCACACCGGGCAGTCCGCGCGCCGGCCCCGGATGATTGCTCCCGCACGCTCCAGCGCCGCCTCGAAGGTCATTGCGCGCCTCCCTTGGGCTTCGGGCGCGTAACGCCGGGACGGGTGACGGGCGCGGTCAGCCTGTCGGCGGCAACCCACGCCCACTGCGGCCGGGCCAGCAGCCGCACCAGGGCTTCGGCGCTGGCCAAGTCCCATCCGAGCACCTCGGCGTTGCCGCCGGCGGTGCCCACCCATTCGCCAGGGGCGGGCTGGCCCTCCGGTGCGGAGAACGCGATCCTCCGCCCGGCCACCAGCCGCGGCGGGATGCCGTCGAACGCGGCGGCCCGGCGGCGGGCGATGCCCTCCGGCCCGCCGGCCGCCCACACGGCGGCGGCGGCGCGGATCATCAGGCTCCGCACCGTCCCGGCTCCGGTGTTGCGGGCGATGATTGCCGCGTAGCCCGGTTCCCGGAGGCGCTGGCGCATCGCTTCCTCGGAGGCAGCCTCGGCGGGGTCAGCCGGCAGCGGGCCGAAGGGGTCCGGCAGCGTTTCCGCCGACGCCGCTACCCTTTGGTCGCTTTGGTCGCAGTGCATCTGCGTGCCCGTGGCGGCGGCCTGAAATATTTGAGATTTCCCCTGGGGGGAACCTGCAAAACCATCAAAACCAGGTTTTGCAGGTTTTGCAGGTTCGGGCCCGGGGGAATCTGGAATATTTTGGCCCGGCTGCCACGTCAGCCAGCGGGATACGGCGGCGCTCACTTTGGCCCCCTTGCGCGAGGGTTAATGCCATACAGCTCTGTCGGCCTGCCGCCCTCGGACGCCCTGGGCACCTCGACCCGCCGCACCCAGTCGGCGTCCATCAACACCTCGATGGCAGCCCGCGCCCGTTCCGGCGTGTCGGCGCCGGTCCAGCCGCAGTTGTAGACGTCGCGGCCCCGGAACTGGCCCTCCCTGGCGCGCCATCCGCCACGAATGCGCCGCGCCAATTCCGCCGCCGCCCGCAATGCCGGACTCACGATGCAGCTATAGACGCGCCTGGCGTGCGATTCCAGATAATCGCACCAGGCGGCGGCCAGGCGCGCATGGTCCAGGTCAACCGTATCCTCGCCGCCGTCGGCGAGGGCAAACAGCAGCGCCAAGGACGGCATCAAAGAGCGGTATTTGGCGAGATGCGCGGCCAGCGCCGAGTGCATGTCATCCCCCCGCACGCGCCCCTCCAGCTCGCCGCGCCATTCGTCAAACAATTCTTGCGCCTCGGGCGAAAAGCGGTAGCGCCAGGGGGACTCGGGATCGCCCCGCACCAGGTGCTCATACATCCCCGTGGCGGCGGCCATCGCGGTGGCGTTCGGCGGGCGGTCCACGTTGCGCCAGTCGGCGCTCAGGTCCGGCCAGACGCTGACCTGGAAGCGCTGGATTAGCCCGTCATCGCCGGGGCCGCCGGTGAGGGCGTCGGCCATATATGCCCGCAGCCGGGCCGGCTGGATGCCGCCCAAAATTGAAACACAGCAGTTCGCAACATGAATCGAGCCGCGCCCGATGCGGTCCACAGTGTGGGAGGTATCGCCCGCCCAGGCCGATAAATAGAATGCGCGTTCACCTTCGCGCCCCTGCCGGTCCAGCATTGCGAGCCAGCCAGTCAGCTCGTCGCGCAGCACCAGCACGCCAGCGGGATTCGCCGCGAGTATCTGGTGCAGAATTTCCATAGTCGCGTCCGCGACCAACAGCCGCCGCTCGGCGGGCGGCGCGGCGGAGTCGTCGGGCCGCACGGGGATCGGCTCGCCCTTTTTCGCCGCGGCGGTGGCGCTCTGCTTCCACGCGCTGGCGCGAATCTCGGCCTCCTCCCGCGCCTGCTCGTAGTCCTCCACGGCGCTCTGGTGCTCTACCCTCCACTGCTCCGAAATGGCCCGCAGCGGCGCGCAAACGGCCCGCAACAGCGGCGATTTCATCACGCCGGGCGGTCCTACAATCGCGCCCCACAAATTCGGCACTACCTGCCAGCCGGTGTCGCGCGCCTTGGGCTGTATCATTGCGCGCCGGCCAACGGCGCCCGCAAGGCAGCACACGCTCGCGGCGGCGGGAAAACCTAAGGGAACCTGCATGCGTTCCGCCACATCCGCACAAAGCGGGCGGAGCGCCTCGGGCAGCAATCCCTCTGCCATCGGCAGTACCGGCGGCAACTCGCCGCCGATGGGCTGGGGCTCTGGCCAGCCGGCGGCATGCGCCCCGGCCGGCGGCGGCGCGGTTGCGGCGGCGGCCGTCATCGGCCGGCCTCCGGGGCGGCGGGTTCGCGGCGGCGCGGGCTGATAGCGCTCGGATGGTCGGCCGCGGCGTAGCGGCGCAGTTCGCTCATCGGGACGAGGCGCCGGCCGCCGACCTTCCTGGTCTTCAGGTCGCCGCGGAAAATCAGCGAGTCGACACTGCGCGTGCCTAGGCCAAGCCAGGCGGCGGCGTCGCGGCGCGATAGCAGCGCCGGAGCGGTGGGCGTTTTGCGCAAGTGCGCCGCCAGCGCGGCGGCGATACGTGCGACGTCGGCATCGGTCAATGGCGTCATGCCGCAATGATTCCGCCCTCGGCGCGGCGCGCAACAGGGTATTTTTTCTGCGCGGAGTTACAGCTAGGAGTTACCCCTTGCGCCAGCGCAGCAGCCGCCGGCGCAGCTTCTCCCGGCCGGCCTCCGACCACTCGCCGGGGAACACGGCCTTTGCGATTCTGCGCAGCCCCTGGCCCGCCATCAATTCCCGCAGCAGCACCTTGTCGGCCTCGGCGTCCGGCCCGCGGCGTCCCGGGCGCGTCAGCTTCGCCATGAGCCTTCGGCCCCGCGCCAGCCACCACGCCTTGCCGGCGGCCAGTTCGACTTCCGCCCGGCGCTCGCGGTCGAAGCCAAACAGTCCAGGTTCGACGCGGCCCCAGAAGGCCGCCCAGTCCTTTTGGAGCGCGTGCGGCCTCGCGGCGCTCACGCCAGGATTCGCCTCCGGCGGCAGCGGGCGCGGTCCGTCGGGGCTGCCCTCGGGCGGCTTGGGTTGCTTGCGTTTGGCCATCGCGCACCTCCCGTAGTGCGCGCGGCGGGGCGGTCAGGACGCCGCCCCATCAGCCCCAAGCCGTCGCTGGGGGCCTGCCGCGTCAGGCCCAGTTTACCCTTGACACAGTTCCTACCGCAAGGTATTATTCGAGCATGGCCAGCAAACAGTCCAGCGATGCGGCCCGGCTGCTGGCGCGGCGCTCCGTAAAGGCGCGGCGCGAGGCGTGGGGCGAGGAAGCGTTCGTCCAGAAGATGCGGGCGTGGGGCAAGCTCGGCGGCCGGCCGAAGGGCAGCCGCAACCGGAAGGGCGGTTCCAAATGACCGAGCAGGCGGCGGCGGAGCCGAAGCCCAGGCGGCGGCCAGCCCGGGTCCGCGGCGTCTTCGAGCGGCCCAAGGGCAGCGGCATTTGGTGGGTCCGTTACAGCGATTGCGCTGGGCGGGAGCACCGCGAGAAGGCCGGCACGCGCGGCATGGCGCTGGCGCTGCTGGACCGGCGGCGCGATGAACGCCGGCGGGGCGTCAAGCTGCCGGAGACGCTGCGCAAGCGGCCCGCGCTGTTCAGGGAGGTCGCAGCCGACTGCCTGGAATACTCCCGCGGCCACAAGGCCAGCCACGCCGAGGATGGGATGCGGATGGCGCAGCTTTTGCCCATCCTGGGCGATTTGCCGGCCGCCTCCGTTACGCCCCAGCACTGCGAACGGGCGCTGAACCAACTGGCGGACAGCCGCGGCTGGAAGCCCGCCACCTGGAACCGCGCCAAGGCGCTGCTCTCGCTGGCGTTCCGCCTGGCGGTGCAAAACGGCAAGGCACCAGCCAACCCCCTGCACGCGGTACGGCGCAGGCGGGAGGATAACGCTAAGATTCGCTGGCTGACAGCGGCGGAGGAAACGCGGCTCCGCGCGGTCATCGAAGCCGAGTACCCCGATCAGCTTCCCGCCTTCCTGCTCTCCCTGCACACCGGGATGCGGCGGTCGGAGCAGTACCGGCGGATTCAGTGGGATGGCGTGGATTTCGAGCACCGCACGCTCCGGGTGCCGGGGTCGAAGAACGGCAGCGCCCGGAGCATCGCGCTGGACGATACAGCCATCGCGGCGCTGCTGGCGCTCCGGGACCGGGCCGGCGCGAACCCGGCGGGACCGGTCATGCGGGCCGGCCAGGGCGGCCACGGCCTGCTGGCGGGCCAGCCGCAGCACACCCCGAAGCAATGGTTTCAGGCGGCGTGCCGCCGGGCCGGCCTCGCCGACTACACCTGGCACTGCAACCGGCACACCTTCGCCTCGCGGCTGGTCATGGCCGGCGCGCCGCTGCGGGACGTGCAGGAGTTCCTGGGGCACAAGTCCATCCAGATGACGTGTCGCTACGCTCACCTAGCGCCCGAGCACAAGCTGGACGTGGTGCGGCTGCTGGACGGCTGGAACGGGGCCGAATCCGGTGTACAAACCGGCACCAGAACCGGCACCGGCCACTTGGCGGCCCGGGCGACGGCTCCCCGGAAGCGCGGGCAAGTCTCTGTGCAGTAAGGACTTATTCAATTCTGCGAGAGTGGCGGAACTGGCAGACGCCCTGGACTTAGGATCCAGTGCCCAGAAATGGGCGTGGGGGTTCAAATCCCCCCTCTCGCACCAACTCGATTCCTTCCCCTTTCCCGCTGCACCGCAGGGCCGCCCCACGCGCGGGCCAGCGCCGTGGTCGCCGTGCCTAGAATGTCGCCTCCGAGCCTCCCGCCCGCGGAGTCGGTCACGTTCGCGGACACCCGCCGCCCGCCCGCAATCCTGGGTCCGGCGCCAGCGGTTCGCCGGAATCTTCGCGGGCGAGCTTATTCCGGCGGCGCGCGGCGCTCGCACGCTAGCAGACGATCCCGTCACGCGGCCTACGGCCGGATCTCAAAGAACTGATTGAGCGGGTGCTGGATGGGCAGTTTGCGGAAGCGGCTGAAGCCCGCCAAGTGCGCTACCCGCTCAACGTTGCCGGCGCCCATGCCGGTGCCGTATCCGCTGCCGCCGTGGGCCAGCGAGCAGGTCATGCACTGGAGCGTGCTGACGGCATAGAACATCTTGCCGATGGGGCTGATATTGTCCTCCAGCCGGTCCGCCATGTTAGGTTCGATGCAGAACCACGCCCCGTCCTCGCGCAGCGCGCCGCGGATGGACCGGGCGCAGGTTTCCGGCGAGACCATGTCGTGCAGGCAGTCGCAGGTCATGATCAGGTCGAAGCGGTGATGTTGCGGCAGGTCGTTGGCCCCCCGCACCTCGAATCGCAGCCGGTCGCTGACCCCCGCCTGGCGCGCTTGCTCATTGGCGTAGGCGATATTGGGCGCGTGATTGTCCCAGCCCACCAGCTGCGCCGCGGGAAACGCCTTTGCCAGCGCCATCAGCGCCTGGCCGCGGCCGCAGCCGGCATCGCCCGCCAAGCCGCCCGCCGCCAGCCGCTCCGCCACGCCGGGCATGGCCGGAATCCACTGTTGCGCCAGGAAGTTGCGGTATCCGGGGCCGAAGAGCCGTTCGGTGCCCTCGAAAACGTCGGGGGAATATTGCTCGTAGGCGACGCCGCCGCCATGCCGGAAGGCGTCCATGATCTGCGGCAGCAGGCGGTAATGGTCGGGAATCATTTGGCTCATGCCGCCGACAAACACCGGGCTGTTCTCGTTCGCCAGCACCGCCGCATGCTCGGCGGAAAGCGCCACGGTCTGCGGCTTCGGGTCGTAATCCAGGTACGCGGCGGCGACCATGGCCGAACTCCATTCGCGCAGATACCGCTCGTTCAGCCCGGTCTTGTCCGCCAGCTCTTGCACTGTCAACGGGCCGCTGTCCGCCAGCACGCGAAACAATCCCAGACGGTCGCCGATGTACAGCAAAGGTCCGGTAATCGCCGCCGCCAAATCGCCCACCACATGGTGGGCGAAGTTCATCATTTTGTCGTGATCCAATCCAACGGGAACCTGAACGGTTGCCATATCCTCACCCCTTTGCGCGTGAATATAACATCGGTCCAGAGCGCCTCCCCAGGAGAGCAAAGTGGAATCCAGCGCGGCTTCCCCAATTTGGGGGGAACCGCTGGCGAATGTTGCGCTGAGTGCGGCTTACTCCGGCTCGGACGGGGGCTCGATGGCGGTTTCCGCGGCGGCGCGCAAGGATTCGGCTTCGAGGAAGATGTGGCGCACCGCGGGCTCGACGGCGCGCACGCGCTGCTCCAAATGCTCAATGGTGGATTCCAGCGCCGGCAGCGACAGGTCGGCGCGGAAGCGGATGTTGGCGGCCAGCAGCACCTGGCCGGGGCCGAGCTGCATGGTGAACAGACGTCCCACGCGCTCCACCATGGGATCGGCCAGAATGACGTCCCGCACCCGGGCGATCTGCTCGCGGTTGGCGCTTTCGCCCACCAGCAGCGTGCCGCTTTCCCGCGCCAGAATCACGGCCACCGAGGCCAGCAGTACGCCGATCAGCAGTGAGGCCGCGGGATCCCAGATGTTGGAGTGGAGAGTCTGGTCCAGCAACAAGCCCGTCGCGGCCAAGGTGATGCCGATCAGCGCCGCGGTGTCCTCCAAGAACACCGTGAACACGCGTGGATCCTTGCTCTCCTGGATCGCCGACCACAACCCCTGCCGCGGCCGGCTGCGGCGGCGCAGCTCGCGCCGCGCCAGCCGCCACGATAGGCCCTCGAAGACCGCCGCCAAGCCGAGCACGATGTAGTCCCAGCGGAATTCGCGCAAGGGGCGGGGATGCGCCAGGCGCGCCAAGCCCTCATAAAACGACAACCCGCCGCCGAGGGCGAAGACCAGGATGGCGACCAGCAGCGACCAGAAATACAGCTCCTTGCCGTAGCCGAAGGGATGGATGTCGTCGGGCGGGCGGCGGCTGCGGCTGGTGCCCAGCAACAGCAGCGCCTCATTGCCGGTATCCACGGTGGAGTGAATGCCCTCCGCCAGCATGGCGGAACTGAGGGTCGCCGCGGCGGCGGCGAATTTGGCCACCGCGATGACCAGGTTCGCCGCCATCGCCACGTAAATGACGCGAACCGATCCGCGGGCCGGCGTTTCGAATAGGTTCGGCATTCCGAGGCAGGCGAAGGCCGCCCGGGCGCGAGCGGTTAAAATCTATACTGCATGAGTTTTAGCGAGGGGCAAAAGGCCGAGGCGGCGGGCCGGCGCGTGGCGCAGGCGCGGCAGGCGCTGGAGGCGGCGTTGGCGGAGCGCATTCTGGTGCTGGACGGCGCCATGGGGACGCTGATCCAGCAGCGGCAGCTGACTGCCGAGGATTTCGGCGGCGCCGCCTACGAGGGCTGCAACGAATACCTGGTCGCCACCCGGCCGGATGTGATTGCGGAGATTCACCGCGCCTATCTCGCAGCCGGCGCCGACATCATCGAAACCGACAGCTTCGGCGCCACGCCGCTGGTGCTGGCCGAATACGGCCTGGCGGAGCGGGCGCTGGAGCTGAACCAGCAAGCGGCGGCGCTGGCGCGGCAAGCCGCCGACGCCTTTGCCCAGCCGGGGCGGCCGCGCTTCGTGGCGGGTTCGATGGGCCCCACCACCAAGGCCATCTCCGTCACCGGCGGAGTTACGTTCGCCGAGCTGTGCGAGGTCTTCTACGTGCAGGCCCGCGGCCTGGTGCTGGGCGGCGCCGACCTGCTGCTGATCGAAACCTGCCAGGACACGCGCAACATCAAGGCGGCGCTGCTGGCCGTCGAGCGGCTGAATCAGGAACTCGGCCTGCCCGCCGGCCGCGGTGTGGCGGTGATGATCAGCGGCACCATCGAGCCCATGGGCGCCATGCTGGCGGGGCAAAACGCCGAAGCGCTGTGGGTCAGCCTGGCCCACGCCGACATCATTTCCATCGGCTTGAACTGCGCCACCGGGCCGGAGTTCATGACCGACCATCTGCGCACGCTCGCCGAGCTGTCGCACCGCGCCATTTCCTGCTATCCCAACGCCGGTCTGCCGAATGAAGACGGCCGCTATTTGGAGACGCCGGAAAGCTTCGCGGCGCAGGTCGAGCGCTTCGCCGCCCGCGGCTGGGTCAACGTCATCGGCGGCTGTTGCGGCACCACGCCGGAGCATATCCGCGCCCTGGCCGGCCTGGCCGCCCGCCATGCGCCGCGCCGCCCGCCGGCGCCCAGCACCCGCGCCTTTTACTCCGGCATCGATGCGGTGGAGGCGGAGCCCTCCAACCGGCCGCTGCTGGTCGGCGAGCGCACCAACGTCATCGGCTCGCGCGCCTTCAAGAACCTGATCGCGGCCGAGCAGTGGGAGGAGGCCAGCGAGATCGCCCGCCGCCAAATCCGCAACGGCGCGCAGATCGCCGACGTCTGCCTGCAAAGCACCGACCGCGACGAGATCGCCGACATCCCGCCGTTTTACGAGAAGCTGATCCGCAAGATCAAGGCGCCGATCATGATTGACACCACCGATCCCAAGGCGGTGGAGCTGGCGCTGACCTACTGCCAGGGCAAGAGCTTGATCAATTCCATCAACCTGGAGGACGGCGAGGAGAAATTCGCCAACGTGGTGCCGTTGGCGCGGCGCTACGGCGCCGCTCTGGTGGTGGGCTGCATTGACGAGGATCCGGTGCAGGCCCAGGCCTTCAGCCGCGAGCGCAAGCTGGCCGTCGCCGAGCGTTCGGCGCGCCTGTTGCGGGAAAACTATGGCTTCGGGCTGGAGAATGTTCTCTTCGACCCGCTGGTGTTTCCCTGCGCCACGGGCGATGAGAACTATATCGGCGGGGCGGTGGAGACGATCGAAGGCGTGCGGCTGATCAAAGCGGCGCTGCCGGAGGCCAAGACCATTCTCGGCATTTCCAATATCTCCTTCGGCCTGCCGCCCGCGGCACGCGAGGTGGTGAACTCGGTTTTTCTGTATCACTGCACCAAGGCGGGCTTGGATGCGGCGATCGTCAACAGCGAAAAGATCGAACGCTTCGCCTCGATTCCGGAGGCGGAGCGGCGCCTGGCTGAGGACCTGCTGTTCAACCACCCGCCGCGGGAAATCCCCGCGGATCACCCCCAGGCGGAGCTGCTGGCGGCGGCGCCGGAGGACTGGCGGCGGCAGACGCGGGAACAGAAGATCGCCGTCAACCAATTCCATATCGCCGCCATTACCGCCCATTTTCGTGCCCACGCCCGCGGCCCAAAGGCCGGCGCGGGCGCGGATTTGCCGCTGGATGAGCGGCTGGCGCGGTACATCGTCGAGGGCAGCAAGGAAGGCTTGATCGCGGACTTGGACCGCAAGCGGGCCGAGGGCGCCGCGCCACTGGAGATCATCAATGGACCGCTGATGGCGGGGATGGCCGAGGTCGGGCGGCTGTTCAATAACAATGAGCTGATCGTCGCCGAGGTGTTGCAGTCGGCGGAGGC
>DAHUYO010000039.1:0-14083 GCA_027315185.1 Acidobacteriota bacterium | reverse complement strand
GACGTTCCCCAGCTCGACGAATTGTGGGCCTACATCAATCCCCAGGTGCTGTTCCGCCATCACCTCGGCTATAAGGGCAACTTTGAAAAAGATCTGGCCGCGCGGCTTCCGCAGGCGCTGGAACTGGCGGAGTTGGTGGAGGGCCTGAAGCAACAGGCTCGCGCCTTCCTGCGCCCGCGCGCGGTCTGGAGTTTTTTCGAGGCCGAGCCCGACGGCAACGCCTTGCATTTGTTTTCCCCGGGCGGCCGCCAGCCGGTGCATACCTTTCTTTTCCAGCGCCAGGACCGGCCCGACGGCTTGTGCTTGGCCGATTATGTGCTGTCGCCGCGGGCCGGCCAGCGCGATCACCTCGCGCTGTTCGTCGTCACCGCCGGCGCCGGCGTGCGGCAGCGGGCGGAGGCGGCCAAGCAAGCGGGCCATTACGTCGAATCCCACGGCTTGCAGGTGCTCGCCTTGGAAACCGCCGAAGCGGCGGCGGAATGGCTGCACCGCCGCGTGCGCGAGGATTGGGGTTTTCCCGATCCGCCCAGCATGACCATGAAGGACCGCTTCACCGCGCGATATCGCGGCAAGCGCTATTCCTTTGGTTATCCCGCCTGTCCCAACCTGGACGATCAGGCGGGCATTTGGAAGTTGCTGGCGCCGGAGGAAATTGGCGTGCAACTGACCGAGGGCATGATGATGGAGCCGGAGGCGTCCACCAGCGGCCTGGTCTTCCAGCACCCGGCTTGCGTGTACTTTTCCGTCAGCGACGAGGCGGCCGGGCGCATGCCGACCGCCGACACCTCCGTGCCCGCCGCGGCGAACCCGTAACCGCCGCGGGCGATAGCCACGGGGCCTGGGCGGTCTTGCGCCGGCGACCGCCTACGGGTCGCGCGACCAGCGCACGACCAGGCCGATCACGAGGCCCAGCCAGATATTGCCGGCCACCACGGTCCAGCCAAATCGGCTGATCGCGTACGAACTCAAATCCGGGGCGGTCATGCCGCTTTCGGCTGCGAGACATCCTCCAGAATCTGCTGCGCGTCCTTGGGTTTCTCGCGGGCAAAGTCCGCCTGGCTGATAATGCCCGCGATGCGCCCGCCATCCACCACGATGACGCGGCGCAGCTGGAACTCCCGCATTTTGTCCTTGGCCATCTTCACGTCGTCGTCCGCGGCCACCGTGACCACCGGGCTGCTCATCAGCGACCGGCAGAGCACCTCGGACGGGCGAACATCGTGGCTGGCTAAATAGAGGGCGGCGTCGCGGTCGGTGATCACGCCCAGCGGCGCGAGCGTCGCACGGGAATCCACCACCGGTACGCAGCCGACGTTTCGGGTTAGCATCACGCGTAAGGCCTCGGAGAGCCGGTCCTCCGGGATGACCACTTCGGGGTTCGATTGCATGAGTTCGGAAGCTTTCATAAATCCCTCGCCTCTGCCATTGGACGATGGTCCGCCCACAGGCGTTGTCCCGGCTCCGTCCGGCACGTGGCCGCGGCGCATTGTTTGCCTGACCGAGGAGACGACGGAGACGTTGTACCTGCTGGGCGAGCAGGACCGCATCGTCGGCATTTCCGGCTACACCTGCCGGCCACCGCAAGCGCGGCGGGAAAAGCCGCGCGTTTCGGCGTTTCTGACCGCCCAGCTGGATCGCATTCTGGACCTGCGGCCCGACCTGGTGCTGGCTTTTAGCGATTTGCAGGCCGACATCACCCGCGACTTGGTGCGGCAGGGCGCGACGGTGATGAACTGGAATCAGCGCTCGGTGGCGGAGATCGTGGACATGATCGGCGCGCTGGCGCGGCTGGTCGGAGTAGAGCCGAAGGGCCGGGCGCTGGTGGCGCGATTGCAGGCGGAACTGGCGGCCATTCAGGCCTCGGCGCGGCGTTTTCCGCGCCGCCCGCGCGTGTGGTTCGAGGAATGGCATGAGCCGCTGATCGGCGGTATTCGCTGGGTGGAAGAACTGATCACGCTGGCCGGAGGCGATCCGGTGTTTCCCGAGCTGGCCGCGCGGCCCGCCGCCCGGGACCGCATCGTGAGCCCGGAGCAGGCGGCCGCCCGCGCTCCCGAGGTTGTGATCGCCTCCTGGTGCGGGCGCAAGGTGAATAAGGACTGGATTCGGGCTCGCCCCGGTTGGGACGCCGTGCCGGCGGTGCGCGCCGGCCATGTCTATGAGATCAAGTCCACCTACATTCTCCAGCCCGGTCCCGCCGCGCTGACCGAAGGCGTGCGGCAGCTGCACGCGATCCTGGCCCACGCCGTCGGTGCGGCGGTAGCCGCCGAACTGGCGCCCGCCGAGCGCCTCGATCCCGACGCGACGGGCGCGCCGGCGGATTAAACCCGACACCGGCGCAGGAGCTTGGGCGCGGGCGCAGCGCGCAGCCCGCGGCGACCAATCTAGCCTATCCTGGTGGCCATGGCCGCTCCCGCTGAGTCCCGCCTTCGCCGCCGCGGCCGCTGGGTGCATTGGCTGGTGGATGGCCTGATCGTGATTCTGGCGGCGTTCGTGGCGCTGGCGGGCTATCTCTACTGGCGCGCCCGCCGCACCGAGCCGCAACGCGACGGCGCCGTCCGCCTGGCCGGGCTCTCCGCGCCGGCGGAGATTGTCCGCGACGACTATGGCGTGGCGCACATTCGCGCCGCCAACATCACGGATCTTTATTTGGCCGAAGGTTACGCCATGGCGCAGGACCGGCTGTGGCAGATGGATTTTCTCCGCCGTCTGGCGGAGGGCCGCCTAGCCGCGATCTTCGGTCCGGTGGCGCTGCCGATGGACCGGCAAACGCTCAAGCTGGGCCTGCCGCGCATCGCCGCGCGGGAGGCGCGGCAGTTGGATCCGCGGAATCGGCGGCTGCTGACGGCGTTCAGCCAGGGCATCAACGATTACCTGCGGCGGCAAAGCGGGCGGCTGCCGCTGGAGTTCCGGCTGCTGGGCTATCGCCCCGGGCCGTGGCGGCCGCGCGACAGCTTGGCCATCGCCGCGCAGATGTACCGCACGCTGTCCATGACCTACAGCGATGAACTGGAGCGCGAGATCTTCGCGCCGAAGCTCAGCCCGGCGGCGCTGGCGGTCCTGTTTCCCGCCCGCTCCCCGTGGGATCTGCCCCCCGCGCGCCAAGCCATGCCCGGCGTGACGGGGCTGCCGGCGATGGCGCGGGAGTGGTGGCTGCCGCCGCCGGGATGGGGGAGGGAAGCGCCCGCTGGGCGCGCCGCCAAGCCCCGGCTGGCCGCCCTTCTGCGCGCCTGGCGCCAGGCGCCGCCGTCGGTGGCCAATGTCGGCGCCGGCAGCAACAATTGGGTGCTGGGCCCGACGCGGGTCACCACGGGCATGCCGGTGCTGGCGAATGATCCCCATCTGCGCTATCAGGTGCCGGGGCTGTTTTGGGCGGTGGAGTTATCGGCCCCCAAACTGCACGCCGCCGGCGCCGCCATCGCCGGCGCGCCGGGCATCATCATCGGCCACAACCGCCATATCGCCTGGGGCATGACCAACGTCGGCGCCGATGTGCAGGACCTGTATCAGGAACGCATCCGCGGCGGTCAGGTGCTGACGCCGCGGGGCTGGCGGCCGATGCGCGTGCTGCGGTACCGCATCGCCGTCAAGGGCCGGCCGGCGGTGGCGTTCCACGTGCGCCTGACGCCGCGCGGCCCGATCGTCGGCTCCGATCCCATCACGCACCAGCCGCTGGCGCTGGCTTGGTCGCTTTATGCATCCGGTTCGCTGCGGGGCGAGTTCGGCGTCTTCTTGCACTTGGAGCAAGCCACAAATTGGGCGGAGTTCCGCGCGGCGCTCGCCCAGTTCCCCGGGCCGGCGCAAAACTTCGTCTATGCCGACCGGGCGGGCAACATCGGCTACCAATGCGCCGCCCGCATCCCCATCCGCCGCACCGGCCGGGGCCGGGTTCCAGTTCCCGGCGCCGACGCGCGCTATGGCTGGAAGGGATGGATTCCGTTTGCCCAACTGCCGAGTGTGTACGATCCGGCCAACCAAATTTTGGTCACCGCCAACGGGCGCATCACCCCGCGGGGCTATCCCTATCCCATCGCCAACCATTGGTACGGGCCGTTCCGCACGCAGCGCATCTATCAGCTGCTGACCAGCCGCCCGCGCTGGACGCCGGGCGAGATGTCGGCGGTGCAAATGGATACCGTTTCCTTGCCGGCGCGGTTCATCGCCCGGGCATTGGTTCGCGCCGGGCGGGAGGATCCCTCCGCCGTGACGCCGGCGATGCGCCCGGCGCTGCGGCGGCTGGCGCCTTTCGATGGCGACATGTCCCGGGCCCGCGTGGCGCCGACGCTGGCGGAGCTGACACAGGCGGCCTTCGTTCGCCGCGTGGTGGCGGCGCTGGCGGGCGCCAAACTGGCTAGGCGATACCACTGGAAATCCGCCGCGGTGCTGGCGCGGGAATGGCTGACCGAGCGGCCGCGGGCGTGGCTGCCGCCCGCCTACCGAAAGAAGGGCTGGAACGCCCTGCTGCTGGCCTGCCTGCGCTCCGTGGTGGGTCACAGCCAGCTCACCTCGCGGCGCTGGCGCTGGGGGCAGCACGCGATTTTGTATGTCCCCCAGCTCGTCTATTCGCACATTCCATTGCTGCGCGGCTACGCCGATTTGGGGCCGGTGGAGTTGAATGGGGGCACGGACACCATTGACCGGACGACGGGAACGGTAGGGCCGTGCCTACGCTTCGTCGCCGATCTGGCGGATTGGGACCGCTCCAAGCTCACGCTGTTTGCCGGCGAAAACGGCGAGCCGTTCGGCGGGCATTACCGGGATCAGTTTCCGCACTACCTGTCCGGCAAACCCGTGCCGCTATGGTTTAGCCGCGCGGCCGTCACACGGCACGCGGTGCATCACCTGCGGCTGCTGCCCTAGCGCCGGCAGTTTCCTGGCGTGGTCCCCAGCCCCGCCGCGGGCGGGGCGTCCCGTTTGGCCTGTGGGCGGGTCAGCGCGCGGCTGTCGCTGCCGTCACCGCGGCGGGCGCCGCGCCCACGGCCTCCCGCGCCAGGCGGGCATTGCGCCGCGCGGCCTCCCAACTGCCCGCCTGGCGCTGGAAGAGCCCGGGTCCGGCCGCCACCGCCGCCGCTCCCGCCGCCAAATAATCCGGAATGCTCTCGACCGTCACGCCGCCGCTGGGAATCATCGCCACCTGCGGCAGCGGGCCGCGCAGGGCCCCTAGGTAGGCCGGTCCGCCGACGGGCTGACAGGGAAACACCTTGACGAAGTCCGCTCCCGCCTCCCAGGCGTCCATCACTTCGGTGGCGGTGAGTGCGCCGGGAATGACCACCACGCCTTGCCGCCGCGCCATTTGGATAACCTCGCGCCGCAGGTGCGGGCTGACGATGAAACGCGCGCCGGCGTCCACCGCGGCGCGGCAGGTCTCCGCGTCCAGCACGGTGCCCATGCCCAGCAGGATGCCGCGCGGGACATAACGCTCGGCTAAATCCCGCAAGCAGCGCAGGGCATCGGGCACGGTGCAGGTCAGCTCCAGAATGCGCATGCCTTCCTGCACCAGCATCTCCGCCGCCGCCAGGGCCGCCTCGCCGGATTCGGCGCGAATGACGGGGAGCAGACGTTCACTGGCGATGGCCGCCAAGGTTTGCGATTTCGATTCCAGGGTCATAATTTCGTGGGCAAGCTTGTGGGTGTTCGTCGCGCGCCTAGCGGGGCAATCCCGGGCCGAGAACCGCTAAGTATAGGGCCAACGCCATCGCCCCAGCGAAAATCCAGCCGGGATCCCGGCGCAACGGCGGGGCCGGTGAACCGCCGTTCGGGGGATGACGCGCGACGATGGACCCGATCCAGAGCAGCCAAGAAGTGCCGCCGAAACTGGCCGCCGCCGCTGAGGTGACGATCAAGATGGGGCTGGTCGGATTGAAAGCAGCCGCGGCCATGCTGACGAAACCGCCGGTGAGGTAGGGCCATAGCGTCAAGCGCCAAGCGGAGCGCCGTCCCTGGCTGCCGGAGGGAACGAAAGTCTTCAAGTGTTTTGCGCCCCACCGCAGGCCCGCGACGGAAACGGCCAGTCCCAAGCCGGTCAACGCGATTTTCCATGCCCACATCGGATGCAGGCCGCGCTCGAAGTCCCCCCAATCGCCAAACCCGATGGGCGCGCCGAAGAGCAGGTAGCCGCCGGGAACTAGAAGGTTGACGGCAGCAAGCAGCCAGCAGAAGAAACGCGCGGGCGCGGACCAAGATGCGGCGCGCCGCCAAACGGCGAGCGCGATGCCCGCCAACGCCAAATTGGCGGCGTAGCCGGCGGCGGAGACGATCCGCATTTGCCATAACGCGGCGCCGCGAAAGCTGACCACCAGGTCCACCGAACTGACGCGGCTGGGGTGCAGGCCCACGAGCAGCGCCGCTAGACCGTGGCCCAGGGCTTCATGCGACAGCATGCCCAGAAAGTTCACCAGGATGGCGATCGCCACCACCGTCCAGCCATCGGGTAGCGAGGTTGTGGGGTAGGGCGAATGGCTGGCCATGGGCCAAGTATCGCCGCAACGCCGCTTGGCGCCTGGCGTCCCGCGGGGGCCGCGCCCATCAATTGCGGAGCGTGGTGCTCAGCGCGTCCAGCCGCGGCGTGCCGGGCCGCGGACGGGCCGGAAGGGGCCGGTTTTCCCGGGGAGCATGTTGCACGGCCGCGCTTTTGTTTTGATGGCATTGCGTCCTTAAATGCAACATTTTTGCGGCTTGTATCTCCTCGGCGCCACGCCGTCGGCTAACGGCGGGCACACAGGCTGCGCCTAGCCAACGCCCGGCAGACCGGGTGGCCAAATGGGCGGGGTGGTACGAAGGTGGCCTGCCGGCAATTGGGGCATGACGCCAGCCGCGGCGGGGGCGGCGCGCATCCCAATGCGGGAGTTCTGGCTGGCCGCATGTCCCTGGTCCTGCTGCAAACGTTCTCCGCGTTAGCCGTCGCCGCGCTGGCGTTGGCGGCCAGCTTCTTGGAATTTGCCGACTACTACCTGCATGGCCGGCGGGTGGGCAATCCCTCGGCGTTGCTTTCGGCGGCGGGGTTGTTTTTGTTGACCGTGTCGCTGGCGGCGAGCGAGACGGTGTTGCGCGCGTTGCGGGTGCTGGCCTGGCCGGGGCCCCGATTCGCCCTCTTTTTGGCGGGCAGCGCGTGTCTTTTCGCCTCGATCAGCCTTTATTTGTACCTGACCTATGTGCGGCCGGCGCGGCTGCGGTTTGAAGAAGAATCCGCCCGCTTGCCCCGTTTTCCAGAGCCGGGCGGGCGCGAGGAAGCCGGCGGGACCGAACCGCCCCCACCGCCCGCGGGCGGCGATGATCGCGGTCCCAGCGGCGCCTAAGCGGCACGGCCATTGTGGCAACTCCGCCGGTATCGCCACCTTCGCGCATGGGGCGGGCGCGCGCCTGGCTGCGGTCACTGGGGCCGGGGCTGGTGGCGGGCGGCGCCGACAACGACCCCGCCGCGATCACGGCGTTCTCCCTGGTCGGCGCCGGCTCGGGCTTCGCTTACCTCTGGATTTTGGCGCTGACCACGCCGATGGAAACGGCGGTGCAGACCGTCTGCGGCGTGATTGGCGCCGAGACGGGACGCGGCTTGGCCACGCTGTTGCGAGCCCGCTTCGGCCGCTGGGTCAGCGTGGCGCTGACGGCCGCATTTTTGCTGGGCAATTTCGCCGCCCTGGTCGCCGACACGCTCATCCTCAGCGACTCGCTGGCGCTGCTGACCCATTTGCCGGCGTGGTATTTTCCCGTGCTGATCGCCTTCTTGTCCTGGCACCTGCTGGTGTTCCGCAACTTTCGCCGCATCATTGGCAGCCTGGCGCTGCTGAACCTGAGCTTCGTGGTCTACGTCGTCGCGGCGTTCCTGCTGCATCCGCACTGGGGCCACGTGTTGGCGGGGTCGTTTTGGCCGCCGTGGGGGTTTTCCCGCGGATTGGGACACCGCATGTTTCTGGCCGACGCGGTGGCGCTGGTGGGGGCGCGGTTTTCGCCGTATATGTTTTTCTGGCAGGCGAGCGCGGAAACGGAGCAGTACACGGAGGTCCGCACGCGCGGGCAAGCGGTGACCGATATCGCCACGGGCATGGTGATGTCCAATCTGGTGGGATTCTTCATCATCGTCACCACCGGCGCCTCGTTGTTTTCCCGCGGCATCACGGTCGCCAGCGTGCGCCAGGCGGCCGGCGCCTTGCTGCCGGTGGCCGGGACGTTCGCCTACCTGCTCTACACGCTGGGCATTCTCGGCTCCGGACTGATCGCGATTCCTGTCTTGGCCGCCACGTCCAGCTATGTCCTGGCGGAAACGTTCGATTGGCGGCGGGGCCTGGAGCGCCGTCCCTGGCAGGCGCGGCGGTTTTACATATTCCTGTCGGCGGTGCTGCTGATCGTGGCGGGGCTGAGCTACCTGCCCTGGAACAGCATCCAAATCGCGTTCTGGTCGCAGGTGTTCTGGGGCACGCTGGCGCCGGTGCTGCTGATCCTGATCTTTTTTCTGGAGCGCCGGTCCGGGCGGCGGCGGATTGAAATCTCCGATACGCAGCGCTGCTGGCTGGCCGCCGCGGCGGTGCTGTCGCTGACCATGGCGCTGCTGCTGTGGTGGCCGTAAGGGCCGGCGCGGATTGGACGGATACCGCCAGCGAAGCAGCAGCGCCGGGTTAAGGGCCGGTGGTTTACCGCGGGAATTGCGGCGTTTCGGCGGCGGGACGCGGTTCCGAGCGCGGCGCGGCGCGGCCGCGCGCGGGGCTGCGGCGCCGGCGAGATTCGCGAGCGAATGCGGCGGATTGAAATCTTGCATGTGCCGCGGCGGCGGGGCGCGGCATACTACACTCGGAGAAGAGTTCCCCAATGGCAACGCGGGCGGGGAGAACGCGGAATGGATCTGGATCAGTTAGTCACGTTCATCGAGGTGGCCAAGCAAGGGAGCTTTTCCCGCGCGGGACAGAAGGTGTTTCGCTCGCAGCCCGCGGTCAGCGCGCAGATTCGCCAGCTGGAGGAAGAGTACGGCGAAAAGCTCTTCGACCGGTCCGGCAAGCTGATCCGGCTGACGCCGGCGGGGGAAGTGCTGCTGGAGTACGCGCAACGCATGCTGACGCTGCGGGCGGAAAGCCAGCGCGCGGTGGCCGACCAGCGCAAGACGCCGCGGGGCACGCTGGCCTTCGGCGCCAATGAGGCGACCTGCCTGTACGTGCTGCCGGACGTGCTGGCGCGCTATCACGCGCTGTATCCCAAGGTGCGCATCAGCGTCTACCGGAACTTCAGCCACAAGATTTTGGAGAAGATCGAGGACGGCTGGATTGACCTGGGCATCGTGACGTTGCCGGCCAGCCAGCCGAGCCTGCAAGTGCAGCCAGTGTTTCGCGACCGCCTGATGCTGATGGTGAGCACCAAGCATCCGCTGGCGAAGCGCAATTCGGTGCGGGTGAGCGAGGCGGCGGAGCACCCGCTGATTTTTCCCAAGACCGGCTACACGCGGCAGGTGCTGGACAAGCTGTTTCGCCCTTACCGCTCGCGGCTGGTGATTTCCATGGAGCTGGCGAGCGTGGGGATGATCAAGCGGTTCGTGGCGGCGAATCTTGGCGTTTCGCTGATCAGCGCCAGCTACGCGCATGAGGAAGTGCGGGCGGGCGAAGCCAAGCTGATCGCCTTGCAGGGCGTGGATTTGTGGCGGGAGCTGGGGCTGGTATACCGCCGCGACCGCACGCTGCCGCGCGCGGCCACGGCCTTCATTCAATTGATGGAGGAGCAGCATAAGGCGGCGGGCGCCTAGACGCCGGCGGCCGCACCGCTACGCGCCCGCGGCAGGAGCGCCGAATGGGGCGGCGGCGCGATGCGTCTGCTTGTACCGCCAGGCGGAAGCGACGATCGCCTCCAGCTCGGGAAACTGAGGGCTCCAGCCCGCCGCGCGCATTTTCTCCGCCGCGGCCACCAGCCGCGCGGGATCGCCGGGGCGGCGCGGGGCTTCGCGGACGGGGATGCGGCGGCCGCAGACCTGCTCGGCGGCGGCGATGACCTGGCGGACGGAGAAGCCGGCGCCATTGCCCAGGTTGTAGGCGGCGGCGGCCAAATCGGCCGGCGGCTCGGCGGGTGTTTCCAGCGCCGCCAAGGCGATCAGGTGGGCTGCGGCGAGATCGCGGACATGAACGTAGTCGCGGACGCAGGTGCCGTCCGGGGTGTCGTAATCGGCGCCAAAGATTTGGATCGCCTCGCGCTCACCCGCCGCCACCTCCAGGACCAGGGGGATCAGGTGGCTTTCCGGCTGGTGCTGTTCGCCATGCTGGGCGGTGGCGCCGGCGGCGTTGAAGTAGCGCAGCGCGGCGTAGCGGAGGCCGCGATGGCAGGCGTGCCAGAACAGGGTTTGCTCCAGCATTAGCTTGCTCCAGCCGTAGGGGTTCAGCGGGCGCGTGGGTGCGGATTCCACGATCGGGGTCCGATCGGGCGTGCCGTACACGGCGGCGGTGGAACTGAGGACGAAGCGCCGCGTGCCGGCGCGCTCCATGGCCTCCAGCAGCGCCCAGGGCCGGGCGAGGTTGTTGTCGAAATATTTTCGCGGCTGGCGCATGGACTCGCCGACTTCGATATGCGCCGCCATGTGGATGACGCCGTCCACGGGAGCGGCGAACGCCGCCGCCAGCGCGGCGGGATCGGCGACATCGCCCGGCACCCAGCGGGCCTCGGGCGGAACGTTATCCCGATAGCCGTGGCAGAGGTTGTCGAGGACCACCACTTCGTGTCCCTCCGCCAGCAGTGTTTCCACCATCACGCCGCCGATGTAGCCGGCGCCGCCGGTGACCAAGATTCTCATGCCCGCGCCTTTCGTCCGCGGCGTCCTCCTCCGCCCAGCAGCAAGACCGCCAGAAACGCCGCCAATAGCACCCAGACGCCGATCGCCACGGTCAAGGCCGGGGGATGCAGGTGGAAGGAGAACATTGCGGTCCAGGGCCAGCGGCTCCGCGCGGTCGCCAGCGCATGGCGCAGTTCCGCGCGCGCCAAAGCCGTAGCGGCGGGACTGACGACGGCGGCGTAGGCGGCGCCGGCGGCCCCGACCGCGGCCGCGAGCATGGTTAGGCCGCGCCAGCGCAGGGCGAGGCCCAAGGCCGCGAGCACCGCCGCCCAAGCGGCGACGGCGACGGCCCAGGGAACGGCGCGCACGGCCGACCATTTCCAGCCCGAACCGGGGCCCGAGCTTTGGCCGGTGGCCGCGTCCGCCGCGGGGGGCGAAGCTGCGCCGCGGGCCAACGCCCGCCACTGCCGGTCGAGGTTAGCCAGTTGCGTGATGCGCTGTTTCAGCGTGGGCTGGGCGCGGGATCCTTGCGCCGAGGCGGGCAGCGCCAACTGCCAGGTGGACCATTGCTGTGGCGCCGTGACTGGCGTGGCGAGGCGCAGCGCGGGCAGGCTCCAAGCCGCCAGCGCCAACCCGATCGCGGCCGCCGCCAGCCCACGCTCCAAATTCCAGCTCCGGCTGCGCGCGCTCATGCCGGTTCAGTGTAGCGCGCCGGCGGGGTGGCGGCGGAGCGGGCGGCTCTATCCGTGATCGGCGTGCGCGCGCTTGGCGCGCTTGTTGCGGTTGCGCAATAGCAACAGGTCGTGCCGCGCCGCGTCCAGGGCCGCCATCGCCGTTTCCAGCTTGCGCTCCGCATCCTGGCGGCGCTGCACGGAATACACATGGCGCGCCAGTTCGATCTGCAAAGCCTCGACGCGGCGAAACGCCGAACGGTAGGCGCGTTCTTCCGGACTATCCATGCGGGCAAAATCCCGGGGGGACTGTTCAAGTGTAGGCGCGGACACGGCGCGGCGCGGCAAGAATGCAGGGTCAACGCGGCTTTGGGTCCTTAGCCACCATGAAGTTCCGCCGACCGTTTCCACCTTCATCCGCCACCAACCTTGGCCGCCATTCTTGCCGCCGTGTCGCCGCTCCGGGCGCCGGCCGCGGTGCAGCGCTCAGGCGGGAGCATCTAAACTGTGCGTATGCCGACCCCGGTGCTCCACGGCGACTGGTTCGCCGCCGTGGGCCGTTTCTTCATCCACTACGGCGCTTGGGGCGTGCTGGTCCTCAGCTTTTTGGATTCCACTTTCTTGACGCTGCCGCTGGCGATTGACCTATCGGTGATCGTGCTGGCGTCGTTGCACCACGAGGGTGCGCCGCTATTCGCGCTGGCGGCCACGGTGGGGTCGCTGGTGGGCGCGTACATGATGTACTGGACGGGGCGCAAAGGCGGGGAGAGCTTCATTCAGGCGCATGTCTCGGAGCGGAAGTTCGAACAAATCCATGCCAAGGTCTCGGGCAAAGGACCGTGGCTATTGGCCGTTCCCGGCATCATTCCACCGCCGTTTCCGTTCACGATATGGGTGATCGCGGCTGGGGCGCTGAACGTGCCGCGGCACCCATTCCTGTGGGCTTTGGCGGTGATGCGGGCGATTCGCTTCTTCACCGAGGCGGCTTTGGCGGTTTGGTTTGGGCGGGGCATTGTCGCCTGGCTGAAAACGCCGACGTTTCGCTATGTGATTGATTTCATCGTCGTGGTGGCCGTGGCCGGCAGCGCTTATTCCATCTATCGACTGGTCCGCACGGCGCGGCGCAGCGACCGGCGCCGCGGCGGCGGTAACCGGCCGGCGATTGACGGGCGGCCGCAGCCGGAACGGCGGCGGGCGGAATAGGCGAGCGGGCGGGGCCGGGGCTAGGCCATGCGTCCGGCGGCGAGGCGGAGGACATTCGCGGCGGCAGCGGCGGGTGGGGCGTGATGGCCGGTTTCCACCACGACGGCGCCACGCTGACAGGCGGAGCTGAGGAGCTCATCCAGCCGACCGCGCCAATCGGGGCCGAGAGCCGAAAGGGGCTCATCCAACAGCAACAGATTTGGCCGCCGCCAAAGGGCTCGCGCCAGGGCCAGCCGCTGCTGCTCGCCGCCGCTCAGCTCGCGCGGGGCGCGGAGCAAAAGAGCGCCAATCTGCAACGCCGCTACCAGGGCCTCCCACTCTGGCCCGGCGGCGGGCTGCCGCGGCGCGCCGAAGGCTACGTTTTGCCGGCCGTTCAGGTGGGGAAACAGCAACGCATCTTGCGGGGCCCAGCCGCTGGCGCGGGCTTCCGGCGGCCAATCGCCGAAGGCCGTCCCGTTCCATGTCAATTGTCCGGCGGTCTGCGGCACGACGCCGGCGATGACCTGCAACAGCAAACTTTTTCCACTGCCGGTGGGGCCAAGAAGCCACAAGCGTTGGCCGGCGGGAACGGCGGCGCTGATCGGGCCAAGGCGAAAGCCGCCGGCCTGCGCGGTTACGCCTTCCAGCCGCAACCCGGATTGCACCGTGCCGGTTATACCGTCACCGCCTCATGGTATTCGCCGAAGGTTTGCCGCAGCCGGCCGGCGATTTCACCGGTGGTGGCGCCGGCCTCGACTGCGGCCAGAATGGGGGGCAGAAGATTGCCCGCGCCTTGGGCCACCGCCTGAAGTTCGTCCAGGGCCGCGCGGCAACGGGCGGCATCCCGCGCCTTGCGCCAGGTTTCGAGGCGGGCAATCTGCTGCTTTTCCGCGGCGGGATCAATGCGCAGCACCGGCACCGAGGCGCCGGGCGCAGCGGCGGAGTCATTTTCGGTGAACCGGTTGACGCCGACGACCACCTGTTCTCCGCTTTCCACTCGCCGCTGGTAGGCATAGGCGGCGTTTTGAATCTCCCGCTGCACGTAGCCGGTTTCGATGGCGCGAGGCATTCCGCCCATGGCATGGATGCGGGCGAGGTAATCCTCCGCCTCCCGCTCCAAGCGGTTGGTGAGGGTCTCGACCGCGTAGCTGCCGCCGAGGGCGTCCACGATTTCGGCGACGCCGGCCTCATGCGCCAGCACTTGTTGCGTGCGCACGGCCAGCAAAGCCGCCTCTTCGGTGGGCAGGCCGAGGGCTTCATCAAAGGAGTTGGCATGGAGCGACTGGGCGCCGCCGAGCACCGCCGCCAAGGCCTGATAGGCGGTGCGCATCAGGTTGACGCGGGGCTGCTGCGCGGTCAGCGTCGAGCCGCCGGTTTGGGCGTGGAAGCGCAAGGCCCAGGAGCGGGGATGTGCGGCGCCGAACTCTTCCCGCATGCGCCGCGCCCACATGCGCCGGGCGGCGCGGAACTTCGCCACCTCGGTGATCAGGCCGTTGTG
>DAHUYO010000038.1 GCA_027315185.1 Acidobacteriota bacterium | reverse complement strand
TGATGGCGGCCATGGCGCGGGCGGCGCGGGCGGGGAATGAGGCGGCGCAGGCGGAAAGCTTCATCGCCGCTTTGGACCGCCAGCTGGAGCGCACCGAGCGCGAGCGCCAGGCGGCGGGGGAAGAAGCCGACGCCTTGGGCGCGCGCCGCGGCCAGCTGGGTCTGGAATTTGGCCAGGAGCAGGAACGCCTGGCCGCGCTCGCCGGGCAGATCGCGGCCCTGGAGGCCGAAGCCGGCGCGCAACGCCGGCGCGAGACGCAAGCCCGCGAACAGCGCGAGCAGGCGCGCCAGGCGCTGGCCGACGCCGCCGCGCGGCGCCGTTCGCTCGAGGAAATCGTGGCCCACCACGGCGCCAATACCGAGGCCGTCCGCACCCTCTTCGCCCAGCAGGCGCGCGAAGACCAAACCGCCTTCCGGCCGCTCGGCGTGCTGGCGGATTTCCTCGAGGTCGAGCCGCGCTACGAAGGCGTGGTCGAGGAGTTCCTGCGCGAGGAACTGAACTACGTCGTCGTCAAGACCTGGGATGAGGCCAGCGCCGGCGTCGGCCTGCTGCGCCGCGACGCCCAGGGCCGCGCCACGTTCCTGGTGCACCCCGAAGATGGCCAGTACGGCATGTTCGCGCCGGAAGCGGCGGGAACCGGAAACGGCGAAGACGCCAACGGCGCCGCCGCACCCGACGCCGCGGAAGCGGCCGGCCCGGTTCCGCTGCGCCATTGCGTCCGCGTGCTGAACGGCTTTGGCCGCTCGCTGGAGCAAATCCTGCCCAAGCTGGGCAGCGGGTTCATCTTGGACGACGCCGCGCGGGCGCGCACCTTGGCGGCGGAAAATCCCGCGGCCTATTTCCTGACCGGCGACGGCGAGTGCTTCCATAACCAAACCGTCACCGGCGGCACCCGCGGCGGCGCCGGCCCGCTGACCGTGAAGCGCGAATGGCGCGAACTGGCGGCGCGGGAAGGCGAGCTGCAAGCGGCCACCGCCAAGCTGGAAACCGAAATGGCGGTTCTGGCCCGCGACCTCGAGCGCATCGCCGGCCGCCGCGCCGCGCTCGGCCAGGAACACGCCGCCCTGGAGAAGGAGATCCTGACCCGCGGCCAGGCGCTCAAGCAGTTGGAAGGCGAAGCGGCCCGTGCCCTGGAGCGCGGCCAGCACCTGCAACTGGAGTGGGATCGCGGCCAGGAGGAGCGCCGCCAGGGCGTTGCCCGGCTGGAGGCCGCTGGCGCCCAGCGCGCCGCCGCCGAAGCGGAACGCGCCGCGCGGGAAGCCGAGCAGCAGGATCTGGGCCGGCAGTTGGCCGCGGCGCGCCAGAGTCACGAGGAGTTCAGCCAGCTATTGGCCGCGGCGCAGGCCGAGGCTGCGCGCTGGGAAGAGCGGGCGCGGGCCGCTGAGCGCGCCCGGGCCGAGCGCGAGCGCGCCGTCCAAGCCTTGGAGCAGCGCGCTGCCCAGGCGCTGGAAGACGCCGCGGCCTTGGCCCAGCGCCGCGCTCCATTGGAAGCCGCCAGCGCCGCCCTGCGCCACCAACTGGTCGAGCAGCAGCAAGCACGGGAATCCGCGGAGCAGCGCCGCCAGGCGGCGGCCTCGGCGGTGGAGGCGGCCCGCGCCGCCGGCGGCGGCCTGGAAGCCGCGGTGCAATCCGCGCGCGGCCAGCTGGAGGCGGCGCGCCGCGAGCACTCCGAAACCGCCGTCGCCGTCGCCCGCCTGGAAAGCGAAGGCGGGTTCCTGGAACAGACCTGCCGCAATGAGTTGCGCATCGAATTGGCGGAACTGCGGCAAACCGAGGACGCCGCCGCGGCCGCTGCCGCGCCCGAGCTGCAAGCCGGCTTGCTAGCCGAGTGGGAGGAAGCCGCCGCCGCCCTCAAGACCAAGCTCGACAACCTGGGGCCCGTCAACATGATGGCGCTGGAGGAGTTCAAGGAAACCGAGCAGCGGTATCAGTTCCTGGCCACGCAGCGCCAGGATTTGCTCGACTCCACCGCCGATACCCAGCGCGCCATCCAGGAAATTGACGCCGTCTGCCGCCAGCAGTTCGATGCCGCCTGGGAGCAGATCAACGCCAACTTCCAGGAAACCTTCCGCACCCTCTTCGGCGGCGGCCAGGGATTTTTGCGCCTCACCGACGCCGAGAACGGCGGCGACAGCGGCGTGGACATCGTCGCCCAGCCGCCGGGAAAGAAGCTGCAAAACGCCATGCTGCTCTCCGGCGGCGAAAAGGCCATGACCGCCATGGCCCTGGTGCTGGCCATCTTCCAGTTCCAGCCCAGCCCCTTCTGCCTGCTGGATGAGGTGGACGCGCCGCTGGATGAGGCCAACGTGGCGCGTTTCACCGCCATGGTGCGCCAGCTCAGCACCAAGACGCAGTTCATCGTCATCACCCACAATCCCCGCACCATGGAAAGCGCCGCGCTGCTCTATGGCGTGACCATGCCCAAGCCCGGCGTTTCGCGCTTGGTCTCGGTGGAACTGACCAGCGCGCAGGAAGCGGTCAGCGCCTAGCGCCCGCGCCGAGCCCCAGGAGGGCGGGCTGGGAGCGCGGGCCGCTGGCCGCACCGCCGCCGGGGGCTGGTCGGCGTCAGAGAGAAGGCGCGACGATTGTCGGCACGGGGACGGACCGGGGCGGCACGGTGAGCCGCACCATGGTCGCCGCCGCGGGCAGCGCCTGGAGAGCGCCCTGCGGGCTGAGCGGCGCCTCACCGTGGTCGCGCAGCTCCGCCGCAAAGGCAACACGCTGGGCCGGCGCGAACGCCCTGCCCACTGGGTACGGGCAGAGCTCCTCGTAGCCCAGCTCAAGGTACACCCAATCGTCCGTCTGCCCGTGGCCCGGCTCGCGCGGCCTCAGGCGATAACTGCGGTCAATCCACGGGTACGTGGACGAATCTGTTCCGCGCGCGCGCGCGGCGGGTGAGCCCGGCGCGAGCCTCAGCGTGGCGGCCACACTGCGCGTCGCCCAGAGGTGCGGCGCGGCTGCGTTGACCGGGGGGTCCCAGCAGACAACGAGCCGCAGCTTCGGCTGGTTCGCGGCCTTAACCCACTCGCGCGGGACGGGGATCTGGACCCGAACGGCGTGCGCGCTGTCCCGCAGGGCACCCTGCCACGCGACGATCGCGCGGTCGGCCCGCGGGGCCCCGATCGGGTCAGCCCGGGCCTGGCCCCGGCCGAGCGCCCTTATAGCGAGCGCTTCCGCAGCGCCGCGAACGTTGTGGGGGACCGCCAGCAAGGCGAGGACCGCTTTGACGAGCACAGCGTAGGGGACCGCGCCCCTCTCACACACCCGCTGGAGCTCCCGGAACGCGAACGCAGCCTCGCGCGCCAGCAGCGGGGCGGAGTAGGACGTCCCGGGATGGTCCTCCCACAGGCCTCTGGCCCCCAGGCACCACACCCCGAGGCCGACCTGGAAGCGCATTTCGCGCGTGCAGTCCCCGCCGGGAGCGGAGAAATCAGGTTTAGGCGAGTTCGCGATCCCTGGCCCGACGCGGGTGAAGGGCGACGGCCAGCCCAGCTGCTGCGCGAGACCCCCGGGGATGAGGCGATGGACGAAAGAACCGCAGGTCAGTCCGTTGAAGCTCCGCGCCCACGTGCCGAGCTGCCAGAGGGCGTGGTCCTGATGGGTCGGGTACGGGGGCGCGGGCGGAAAACCTTCATCGGCGTTGCCGGCCGCAAGGATCGGCAAAATGTCGTATTGGAACGCGAGATTATCGAGGTCCTGAAGGAGGAACAACCCCTGCTGGCGTTTCACCTGCTCGATCTGCTCGAGGGGCCGGGTGTCAAAGCTGAGGTTGAACACCCTGACGTCGGGCGCGGCGCCGATCACCGCCTCGATGGCCTGACTGACCCCTTTCTCGTCAATGTCCATCGGGCCCTGCGAAACCAACACGTCGTAAAACCCGCAGGTCCCGCGCGGAAGCACCGCCGGCGCCCCGTCGAGGTCGCCGAAGACGACCCTGGATGCGACCCGCGAGCCATGGTCGCCGGACGCCGATCCGGTCGACGCGGGCAGGATCCATGAGCCGCGCCGGTAGGGGGCCAATTGCCGGTGCGCAGCGGGCACGCCCGTGTCAAGGATTGCGACGGTCGGGAGGTCGGCGCTGCCGGTGGAGCTGGCCCGGGGGTCGGCGGGCGGGCCCACGTCGCGCGCGCGCGCGGTGCGTGCACGTGCCGCCGTAGCCACCAGGGGAGAGTGGACCGCTTGGACCGAGAAGAGGTTCTCGGCAACCGCCCGGAGCGCCGTCGGCCGGACGTCGCCGCGCACCCAGTAGCGCCCGGAGAAGTCAGAGCCGGACCGGGAGAGCACGTCCTCCAGCTTGAGGAAGGACCTGATCGCGTCCAGCACGGCCTCAATCTCGACCCGCGTGAGCATCGGTTGGAGCTCTATGACAGCGTCTGCGCGCTGGGCAGGGCCGACGGACGCGAGCCAGCCCGCTTCGATCCGGAACTCGCTCGGCACAACGTCGAACTCAGCAAACGGTGCCAATCTTGCCTGCTGGCGGGCGCCTGCCCCAGCCAGCTCCCTGCTCTCCCTGGCCAACTGCGCGATCCGCGCGGGAGCACCGTGGACAACCGCGGTGCCGTCCGGGGCAGCTTGAACGAGGTCGAGCTGGAGGCGCTCAATTGCGCGCGACCGCGCCCCAGCTAGGTCGACGACCATCTCCGAAATCAGCCCTCCGGTTGCGCGCCTGCTCTTGGATTCATGCCGGAGCTGACCTTCGGGCCTCGCCAATAGGAAGTAGCGGTTTTCGCGCAGCGGGTCCCTGGAGGCCCGCAGCGCGGCGCTCGCCCGGTCGATCGAGGCTCCGATCCGCTCGCCTTTCGCCACCCAATCGATCCCCGGGTAATGGGGAAGGTTCCCGCCGCCGCCACGCTCCCCGGTCGTCTCGTGCTGCTCGTTGAGGTAGAAGTTGCGCGGGCTCGGGGGAGGGCCGGTGGCAGCCATTGCTGGTCAGAGCCCCCTTAACGCCGCGCGGCGCGCGGAGTCCTCGATGAGCCCCTCAATCGCGGCGTAGCTGGGCAGGCCCGCCGCCCGGCGGCGCAACGCATCGGTCACCCGCACGCCCCGTGACCGCGCCCGGTGCGCGACGAACCGAGCCCGCTCGGGCCGGCTTGGCGCGGGAAACCGGACGGCGAGGTCGAACCGGCGCCAGAGCGCCTTGTCCAGGGCTCCGGGAAGGTTCGACGTCGCGACGACCATGCCGCGTATCTCTGTCATTTCAAGCTCCTGCATGAGCGCGATCGTGACCCGGTCCAACTCGCCGACATCCGTTGGGCTCCCGCGGTGCTTGCCTAGCGCGTCGACCTCGTCGAACAACAGAACGCAAGGGGAGAGCTCGGCGAAGCGAAAGATCTGCCGCAGACGGGCCGCGGTCTGGCCAAGGTACGCGCCGATCACGGAATCGAACCGGACGAGGTAGATGGGCAACCTCGCTTCGGCCGCCAGCGCCCTGGCCGCCATCGTCTTGCCGCAGCCCGGCGGTCCCCAAAAAATCGCCCTGCACCGGCGCCTGATGCCCGCCTCCTGGAGGCGCCCACTGTGGAGGTATTCTTTCGCGAGGTCCGCGATGTCGCGCCGCGCCCGCGCGCCCAGGACCACGCCGCCGAGGGTGGGGCCGGCCGGCATCGGCGTGAGGGCGCCATCGAGGCTCGCAGCAGCGCCGTTAACGACCGCACCCCCACCAGCGCGGCCCCGGTCCCCATTCGACGCGAGCGCGCCCCGCAGCCGCCGCGCCGCGTCGGCGTGGCCAGCTGCCTGCTCATGGCTCGCTATGCCCTCCGCCCGCCTTCCCGCGTCGGGGAGGTCGCCCCGGGCGATCGACTCGAACAGCAGCGCCAGATCCTGTGTCTTGGGCATAGCCAGAGATAATCATTCTAGCGGCATCGCCCGCGGTGCCGCACGGCGCGCCGCCACCCGCCGCGCTATTCTGATTCCTTATGGCCAACACCTCGACGACTTCCACCTTGTGGCAAAGCCAATTGGCTGGCCTGAAACTGATTTCCCGCGGCAAAGTGCGCGACCTGTATGACGCCGGCGACGCCCTGCTCATGGTCGCCAGCGACCGCCTCTCGGCGTTCGATGTGGTCCTGCCCACGCCGATTCCTGACAAGGGCCGCGTCCTGACCCAGATTTCGTTGTTCTGGTTCGAATATCTCCAGCCGGTGGTGAAAAACCACTTGCTGACCGCCAAGGTCGCGGAGTTTCCCGCCGCCGTGCGCGGCGACGCCGACCAACTGCGCGGGCGGGCCATGCTGGCGCGCAAATTGGAAATGCTGCCGGTCGAATGCATCGTGCGCGGCTATTTGTCCGGATCGGGCTGGAAGGAATACCAAAAATCCGGCACCGTCTGCGGCATTCCGCTGCCCGCCGGATTGCAAGAATCCTCCAAGCTGCCCGCGCCCATCTTCACCCCATCCACCAAGGCCGAAACCGGTCACGACGAAAACATCAGTCTGGAGCAAGCCGCCGCGCTGGTCGGCCGCAAGACCGCCGAGCAGTTGCGCGATCTGAGCGTGGCCGTCTACCGCCGCGCGGCGGAGTACGCCGAAAGCCGCGGCATCATCCTGGCGGACACCAAATTTGAATTCGGCCGCTTGCCCGGCGCCGGCGAGTCGGGCGAGCTGATTTTGGCCGATGAGGTGCTGACGCCGGATTCCTCGCGCTTCTGGCCGCGGGACAAATACCAGCCCGGCCGCGCCCAGGATTCCTACGACAAGCAGTACGTCCGCGATTACCTGGAGCAAATTCACTGGAACAAGCAGGCGCCGGGGCCGGAGCTGCCGGCGGAAGTGGTGGCCAAGACGACCGAAAAATATCGCGAGGCCTACCGCCAGTTGACCGGCAAGCCTCTGCCGGAGGAATAGGCCTGGCCAGCGTAGGCCGGAAAGCGAGCGGGCGCGGTGCATCTTCTCGACTGGATCCTGCTGATCATCGTCGTGTTGTCGGTCATTCCGGCGCTGGTCAAGGGCTTTGTCTATGAAGCCCTGATGATGGCCGCCACCGTCGCCGCCATCATCCTCGGCATCTGGAAATATCCCGCCCTGGAGGCGCACATGGGCTGGGTCCATGTCGCGCCGCTGCGCTCCTTTCTGGCCTTCCTGTTCATCTTTATTGCCGTCTTGCTGGCCGCGGCGCTGGCCGCGCGCGTGCTGCGCAAAATGGTCCAGGCGGCGGGCCTGGGCATGGCCGACCGCCTGCTGGGCGGCGCCCTGGGCCTGGTCCGCGGCGTGGTCATCTGCCTGGCGCTGTTGATCGCGATGACCGCCTTTCCCTTCGACCTCCCCCTGGTGCACAACTCGCGCTTCGCTCCGGATTTCTTGACCGTTGGCGAGGCCTTTTCCGGGTTTTTGCCCGCCCAGATGCGCCACGGCTTCCAGCACAGCCTGAAGAAGCTGGCCACCGCCAGCGCCCCGCCGCCAACGCACCCCATCCCGACCCCGCCCTCGCGGCATTCGCCGCGTCCGCAACCGCCGCCCCACGGCGCCAAGTGAAAGTGGGATAGCCGTCCTCGGCTGTCATTCTCCGCAACCGCAAAGCCGCCCCCTCGCCTGCGCACCGCCCTCCCCTCGTGGGGCAGGGCTCCCGCCCTGCGTACCGTCGCCCTCCCGGGCGGCGTGCCGCGCCGCCAGCGCGGCTCATCCGCTGCCCCAGCGCCCGCACCCTGCCCCGTAACCCCTTGCCCCTCGCCGCCCCGCGTCACGCGTACCCGCCCCGAATGGATAACTCGCGCCAGGACCTCGGCATCAAAGCTGGAATGCAGCGCTATCCCCGATGCGCTTTCCCGGCCAACGCCCGGCGCCGGACCGCTTCGCGCGGCGCGTCGCTGCTCTGCCTAAAGGGAACCGCCCCACCCCGCGAAATGTTGCATTTAAACGCGCAACTCGCTGAAAACAAAGCGTCGGCCGTGCAACATGCTGCGCGCGCTCCGGCGCACCAGGGACGCGCGAAAATCCACCCCACGAAAGCGCGCCCCAGGCAAGACGGTGTGGCCAAAAACGGGGGCAATAGTACACCAATCCCAGTTGGCGTAGGTGGGATATGCTGAGCCCTGCCAGCGACCTCCGCTGGTACACTCCCGCCCACGGAGGATTTGGGATGCAAGAGGCCTTCAATTCACACCCGCGCACGGTCGGCGATTTTCTGAGCGGGAACGAGCGCTCCCGTATCGTTGTCCCGGAATTTCAGCGCGGGTACAGTTGGACGAGGGATCACGTTGACACATTCTGGTCGGATATAAAGGCCTTTCAAACCCAAAGCCGCAGGAAGGACGGTCCGCTCAAGTATTTTCTGGGGCCGGTCGTGACACTGGCCGTAGACAAGTCCACCACGTTGCTCCTTGATGGACAGCAGCGCCTCGCGACGGCAACGATTCTCCTGGCGAGTATTAGAGAGGCGGCGAGGGCCATAAGGGCCCGCAATCCCACGTTCCAGGACGCCGAAGACTTTCGTCGCGACCTTCAACGCGACCTGATCGAGAAGGAGTCGGTGGGAGGCTTCGCCCTGGCGATGGGCGAGATCGATCTCCCATATTTCCGGGACACCATCCAAAGCGATCCGCCGAAGCCGGCCACGGTAAAGACGCGCACGCACCAGAACATCAGCGAGGCAAGAAAAATTCTCGATTCAGCGGTCGCGGCGCACATCGATGGCCTAAGCCCCTCCGCTGCGCTTTCAGAGCTCAGAGAGCTTCGGCAGCTGATCCGCAGCGATCTTGTCATGGCATGTATTCCAGTCGTCGACGAGCGTGACGCGTTCAAGATTTTTGAAACCCTAAATAATCGCGGCCTACGGCTTTCCCCGTCAGACCTGCTGTTCAATTACCTGATGAGCAACTCCACTCCCGCGCACCGCCTGCTCATTCGCGAGAGCTGGACTGCAATGGTGGAGGAAATGGGCACCAGGGACGTGCTTGCCTTTCTCCGCCACCTGTGGGTCTGCCGGGTGGGCGACATTAAGAACGAGGACCTCTATTCCTCGATCCAGCGGCACATCGAGGCGGGAGGCTTTAACTGCGTTGGGTTTGCGGAAGATTGTCAGATTGAGTCAGAGGTTTACGGAGATCTTCTCGACGCGGACCCGGAGAAATTGGAGGACGCGGCCACATTCGTAGGTACGCTGGTAAACTCCCTGGGCTGCAAGGCGGCCCTCCCGTTGTTGTTGGCCGTTTACAATAATTTTCCGGGCAGCCTGGAGAGCGTAGCGAAGTGGACCCTAATCCATTTCGTAAAATTTCGGGTGTTCATGCGCCAAGAAAACGCGAAATTGGAAAGCCTCCTGTTCGGGCTGGCGCACCGGGTATACACGCACTGTTCCGAAAATGATTTCAAGGCAGGCCATCTGGCGATCATCAAGAAGGCGCTTAAAGACGCCTCTCCCGACGACGCAGCAATCAAAGGGGTGTTCCCGTCGGTAGAGCTAACCGCAGAAACGTCGCGCTATGTGGTTCGCAAGATCGCCGATTATATGCAGTCCAAGACCGGCGAGGTGGCGGCTCCCGTCAAAAAGACCAACATCGAGCACATTTTCCCGAAGCGACCTTCGGAGGAGGGCTGGAGGAACGCGGACGTGATGCGGCCGCTGTTATGGAACATAGGCAATCTCACGCTTCTTGGCACCAGGCTGAACAGGACGGTTGAAAACGGCAGCTACGAGAAAAAGCGGCACTGCTTCGCAAGCACCTCCGAGCTGCGCATGGCAAACGCCGTGGCTGAGCAATATAAAGAATGGAATCCAGACAGCGTCAAGGCGCGTGCCGCGTCCCTGGCCGACGATGCAAATGCGATCTGGAATTTTGACAACCCGTCCAGGGTTTGAAACTATGCTGACGGGACGCGCCTATAAGGGCGGCCCCAAGCCGAAGAAAGGCGGTGGCTCACCCGGACGGCGGCAATCTTAGCGGCCCACCGCAAACCTCTACAGGCGACGCGGCCGCGACCTTGGCAAAAGGGGGTTGCCCCACCCCGCGAAATGTTGCATTTAAGCGCGCAAGCCGCTGAAAACGAAGCCTCGGCCGTGCAACATGCTGCGCGCGCTCCGGCGCACCAAGCACGCGCGAAAATTCACCCGACGAAAGCGCGCCCCCAAGGAAGGCGGTATGGCCGAAAATGGGGCCCCCAAACGTGCCGCCCGGCCGGCGCCTTCGCAACGACGACGTCGAGCGTGGGGCAGCCCGCCGCCGATGGCCGGACGCGGACGGTCCGCCGCGGGCGGCTACGCGCAGAACGCCGCCAGCCGCTTGAGGCCTTCACGGATGGCGTCCTGGGATGCGGCGTAGGAGAAGCGGATGTGGCCGCCGGTCCCGAAGGCTTCGCCGGGAACCGTGACCACGCCGGCTTCTTGCAGCAGGCGGGCGGCGAAATCCAGCGGCGTGGCGATGCCCTTCTTGGCCATGGCGCCGGTGATATTGGGGTAGGCGTAGAAGGCGCCCGCCGGTTCATTGCAGGTGATGCCGGGGATGGCGCGCAGCCCAGTGACGATCAATTCGCGCCGGCGGGTATATTCCGCCAGCATCTCCCGCACCGGTTCCTGCGGCCCGTTCAGGGCGGCGATGCCGGCTTTTTGCACGAACGAGGTCGCGTTCGAGGTGGAGTGGGACTGGAGCTTCAGCATCTGCTTGATGACCAGCGCCGGGGCCAGGGCGAAGCCCAGCCGCCAGCCGGTCATGGCATAGGTCTTCGAAAAGGATCCCGCGATGATCAGCCGCTCCTTGGCCCCGGGCAGCTTGGCGGCGTCGGTGGCGGCGCTGTAAGGCTGGCCGGAATAGACGAACTTCGAGTAGCACTCGTCGCTCAGCAGCCAAATCCCCCGCTCGCGGCAAATCTCCAGCACCGCCCGGAACAGCTCCGGCGAGAACACCGCGCCGCTGGGGTTGGCCGGCGAATTGAGCAGGATGATGCGCGTCCGCGGCGTCAGCCGCGAGGTGATGGCGTCAATGCTCAGCGTGAAGCCCGCGGCTTCATCGGTGGCGACGACGACCGGAATCCCGCCGGCGTAGGTGATCTGATCGTGGAAGCTGACCCAATAGGGCGCGGGCAAGATGACCTCGTCCCCGTGCTCGACCAGCGCGCTGATGGTGTTGAACAGGGCGTGCTTGCCGCCGCAGGTGACCAGCACCTCCTCGCGCGCGTAGCCGCTGGCGAACTCGCGGTCGTGGGCTTGGCGAATGGCGTCCTTCAGCGGGGCGATGCCGCCGGCGGCGGTGTAGCGGGTGAAGTTTTCGTCCAGCGCCTGCTGCGCGGCGCGCTTGATGTGCTCCGGGGTGGGGAAATCCGGCTCGCCGGCGCCAAAGTCCACCAGATCACGCCCCGCGGCGCGCAGCTTTTCCGCTTCCATCACCACCGCCGCGGTGGCGGAGACGGAAATGCGCGACATGCGGGCGGCGAACGCCGCGGGAGGCGGGGCCAGAGTAGGCATACCCTCTCAGTGTAAATGAGCCGCCCTGGGGACGGGAGCCGCTGGAACCTGGGAAACCAGCGGGCATTGCCCGGCGCGGGCCCCAGCCCCGCCTGCGGCGGGGCGTCCCGCTTTGCTTGGCGCGGGCCCCAGCCCCGCCTGCGGCGGGGCGTCCCGCTTTGCTTGGCGCGGGCGGGGCTGTCGCACGGACGGGCGGCGGGAAGCGGGAGCGGCCGTGCGCCTACGGGCGCCACTTGGCGCGGAGACGCGTTTCCACCAGCGGAGGAACCAGGCCTTGGATCGAGCCGCCGAGGCGGTACACCCCCTTGATCAGGCGGGAGCTGACGTAGGAATAGGCTTCGGCGGGCATCAGGAAAACCGTCTCCACCTGGGGATCCAGGCGGCGGTTCATCAGCGCCATCTGCATTTCGTATTCGTAATCGCTGATGGCGCGGATGCCGCGCAGCACGGCGCTGGCGCCGCACTGGCGGGCGAAATCCACCAGCAGGCCCTCGAACTCGGCGACCTCGACATGGGGTATGGACCGCGTCGCTTCCCGCAGCATCTCCACGCGTTCGCCGGTGGTAAAGAGCGGGGCTTTTTCGGTATTGCGCAGCACGGCGACGATCAGCCGGCCGAACAAGCGCGCGCCGCGCTCGATCAAATCCAAGTGGCCGTTGGTGGGGGGATCGAAGCTGCCGGGATACAACGCGGTCAAACCGGCGGCGGATTCCGCGGAAACGGTGCGGGATGGCACGTTGCCCATTGTAGGGCAAGCCCGCGTCGCGCGCGGCGGGCAGGTAGTGTCCTAATCCTGCGTTGCTGTCCTGGTGGCGGCCTCGGCAGGGAAGGCCGCCGCGCAGTCATTCAGGCTTTACCTCGGGCGCGGCCTGGCGGCTTAACGCGCGAATCGTAAGCTCGATGTGTTGCCGCAGGAGTTCGAGATCGTCGGGCCCAATGCGCCCACGCAAGCTAAGTTCGGCGCGCCCTTCAGGCGATAGCGGGAAGGAAAACGTTTGGACCGCGGGGCCGATCCCGCCAGGGTCCGGGGTCCGGGTCGGCGCGATCTGGGCGGCGGCTTGCATGGGTATATGACGCTCCTCGGGCTTTTGTGCGCCTTCAGAATACGCCGATTCGCCCCCGAAAAAAAGCCCAATGTTCTCACGGTAAACGCGGATAATTTCCCCGGCCGTGTTGGGCAGGAAGCCCCTCTTCACAAGCCAGTGCCGCAGGTTGCCGTCGCTCGGGATCACGTTTCCGAACTGCTGCTGCATTTCAGCGAACAGGGCTGGCCGGAACGCCATGCGTTGCGCTGCCGCCCGCTTCTCCTCGCCATCGTCCAACTCGAAATAGGCAATGGCATCCTCGCTGACGCGCATCGCCTCGCCAGAGCCTTCAAGGATGCCGTATTGGCGAAGGGCTCCTATCATTGTGAGTGAGCTGCCATTCAGGGTCGAATAGCCCAGATCCGTTGCTATCACCGATTTTGCTGCGGGGTGCCCGTGCTCCTTCTGGTACACCGTGCGGCCCTTCTCGGCGGCTTGCGTGAAGCCAATGTGCGGGCAGTTCGGGCTGCGTTGCTTGGCCATGGTCGCCTCCTGGAATTAACGCTAGCACCAGGATGACCGACAGTCAATAGTTCGCGGAATAATTTTTACGTCGTGCTTGCGCGTTGCGTTTAAATCGGTATAATGGAACCGTGAAGCAAAAAAGCCCCGGCAACGACTGGAATCGTCGCCGGGGCTGAATCCAGCACAGCCGAGGCCGTGGTGAACTCCCAAACGAATTATCGGCCCACCGGCTGTGGATCGCAAGGGGTCCACAGTGACGTGCCGCAACTGCTCCTATTCCCGCTGCAAACGCTTTGAGCGCACCAAATCCGGGCTAAAACGCTACCGTTGCCAGCACTGCCGCCGCACCTTCTGCGAGCCTCACGATAGGCCGCTGGGCAGCATGACGTTGCCGATGGAAAAGGCCGAGGCTTGCCTGAAGCTACTAGTCGAAGGGTGCAGCGTCCGCACCGTGGAGCGCATTACCGGCGTCCACCGGGATACGATCATGCGGCTGCTGGTCGGCGCTGGCGAACGCTGCGAATCCCTTATGGCCCGGCTGATCCATGCGGTCCCGGTCCAGGACGTGCAATGCGATGAGCTCTGGGGCTATGTGGGCATGAAGGAAAAGCGCGCCCCGCTAGACGGCAAGCGGTCTAATCTGGTCGGCGATGCCTGGTGCTTCGCGGCGATGGAGCGGAGCTCCAAGCTGATCCTGGCCTGGCACCTGGGCCATCGCACTACGCAGGATACCCACTGGTTCCTGGACAAGCTGGACGCCGCCACGGCGGGGCATTTCCAGATCACCACGGACGGCTTCGCGCCCTACAAGGAGGCGGCGGAGGTTTGCCTGGGCACGCGCACCGATTTTGCCCAACTGGTGAAGGTTTACCGGCAGCCCCGCGACGGGGAACAGCGGTATTCGCCCGCTGCGATTGCCGGGGCGATTCCGACGCCCAGGTACGGCCGACCAGACCCCCGACGGATCAGCACGTCCCACATTGAGCGGCAAAATCTGACCGTCCGCATGATGATGCGGAGGATGACACGGCCAGCCAATGCGTTCTCGAAAAAGTGGGAGAACCTGCACGCAGCGTTCGCGCTCCAGTTCGCCTGCTACAATTTCTACCGGCCCCACGCAAGCTTGCGAGTGACGCCGCCGATGCAAGCCCGCGTGGCCGACCACCCTTGGTCCATCCGGGAAATCCTTTGCGCGTCGTCCGGTCAATGAGGGGGGGCTAGGATCGAATCACCTCCGCCACCTCATCAATCAGCCCCTTGTATTCGGCTTCCGACAGCACCTCAGGGGCGGCGTTGTCCTCCTCCATCGTCCGCAGTTGCTTGTCGACATACTCCTTGGCGGCTTTGTGCCGTTGCTCCTCGGTCATGGGGCCTCCTTGGTGAAATGGTTGTCAATCATATATTCGGCGAACATCTCCCGCCAACGCTTGTATTGGCAGTGGTTGTTCTCCTGGTGGTGGCGCAGCAGAACATCGGGCTCAAGCATCGGCAGCAGCATCTTCAGCACGTCATCGGGGCGCGGCTGGTGCCCGGAACAGATGTGGTCACGGGCCGCCAGAAATGCGTTGGATGCCAGTTTTGACCAGTGAGATTGCTCCTTTTCGTAGAGCTTGTCGAACTTCTTGGACTCCAAGTCCTTTATTTTCGATTCGGTAAGCGCCACCGTCTCTACCAACTCGCCAGGATGACTGCAATTATGGCGTAAGCGGCGGTGACTGCAAGCAAAATCAAAAACCACAGTGGCGCGGCTGACGCTGCCCATCCGCAATCGCGCGCCGCCATCAAACCCAGCCAACTCGCCCATAGGGCCAAAAGAATCGGCGCGAGCCCTGCCCGCGCAACCCACCGCAGCGCGTCTCGCTTCCGAACGTCGGGATGCTGTTCACCGCGCGCCAGAAGGAAGCCGACGAACACCAGCACGAGCCCGGCTACGCCGACGCCAGCGCCGAGAATCGCAAGAGAGATGTCCCGGTCGGCCACGGGCGATCATTTTACCTCCGAATCGGCAACACGATTTTAGGACACCACCGGCGGGCAGGCGGAGCGGGAGCGAACCCTTCCATCCGCCGGGGTTCCGAGGGCGGCGGCAGCGCGGCTGACTCGGCGCGGCCCCGGCAGAGGCTCCGCCCCCTTCCGGCGCGCTGCCCCGAGGACGCCCGATCGCGCCTAGGCCGCGGAGCGGCGGTGCTCCAGGCAGCGAATGACCGTGCGCGCGCCGTCGTCGGCTTCGATCTCAATGCCGCCGGCGCCGGAAGCGTCAATGCTCACCCGGCGCGGAGCGAAGATCTCATGGGTGATCTCCCGTCCCGGCATTTCGCCCACGGAGACGTAAATCCGGTTGCGCTCGCCGGGCCGGTCCGAGCTGACGCCGTTGAGCGGCGCCCGGTCCACTTGCACCCGGTGGCTGGTGCCGACGATCTGCTCCACGCGGACGTAGCAATTGCGGTGGATCTCGCTGAAATCGTCGAGCGACTTCTCCCACGCGGCGGGGAATCTCGATGCCCGGAGCGGGAGGCGAACCGGGCGCGCCGCTGTCCAGGCCGCCCAGCACTTCCCCGCCCTCGCCGCTGGAACCGGGCTGAAAACTGAGTTCGGAACGGCCGGAATCCTCATCACCGGCGGCGCCGCGCTCGCCTTGCCCCCACGCGGCCGGGGTGCGCAGTTCGGCGGGCCCGGCAGGGTGCGGCCCCGACATGGGATAGACGCCTGAGCCTCCGACTTGATCCCGTCGGCCCTGCCCTCCGCCGGGCTGCCCGCTTTCCCGGCGGGCGCGTTCGCTCTTCGCTTCCGCGGGACGGCGCGTGCCGCGGCGCGAGCGCGGTTTCTCCTTGGACATAATTGGCTTGAGATGCCGGCGCGCGCGGCGGAGTGGGCCACGTTCCCGCGCCAGAGGCTTGCCGGCCGGCAAAGGCGTCCGCGTTGCCGGGCGCGGGCCCTGGCGCGGCTGCGCACGCGGGGGGCGACTGCGGGCTGAAGCCCGCAGCACACCGGCTAAAGCCGGTTCCACGAGGGCGGGGCGGGAGCTCTGAATAATTACCTGGCGCGGGCCCCTGCCCCGCCTGCGGCGGGGCGTCCCGCTTGGCGCCGCCAACGGCACCACCCCCGGTCCGCAGGTCCGCTTAGCGGTGGCGTTCGCCGGTCAGGGAGCGCAGCAGCCGCTTGGCGCGGCGGCGGGCCATGTGCATCAGGTCGGGATCGGTGGCGGCGTGGCGGAGGATGGGCACCAAGGGAGCGCCGAAGCTGATCTGGTTCTGCTCCCAGTCCCGTCCGATCTGGTCCAGCGCCTGAATGACGCCCAACGGATCATAGCGGATTTCCCGCCGCAGCCGCAGACCATCCTCGCTGGCGGTGGAGACGCCCTGAAAGATCCGGTTCAGCTCGGCTGCGGCGCGCACGGTGGTGAAGTTGAACGTTTGCTGAAAATGATGCCGGGCACCGTCGAAAGCCAGCATCTTGGCGCCCATGGCCCCGACATGCTTGCGGCTTTCGATTCGTGGCGACTGGAAATCGTGCAGCTGATGGGTCAGAGCGAAGACCTGGCCGGCCAGGCGAATTGAGGTGAACCGGAGTTGCAGTTTCGGCTGGCCCGGTTTCTCGATGGTGGTATAGGCCACGGCGCCGTTAGGACGAACGATGATTTGAAAAAAGACGGGCTGGGAGCCCGGGAAGCTCTCCGTAAACGTGACGCGGGGCGAAAGCAGCAGGGCGGCGGCGAGAGGGAATGCCAGAGCGAAAATCAATGGCAAGGCGCGCCACGGCATAGGGCCAGTATAGGGGAGGGTTTGGCCCCGGGGACCATAGCGCCAGAAACGCGGCCGGCGGAGCCGCCGCGCCGGGATCAGGATCCGCCGCGCCGCCCCCGCCGGACCCGGGTTCACGAAGATTGCAGCGTGACCCGGCAGAAGCGGCGCTTGCCGACTTTGATCAAGATTTCGCCCGCGTTCGGCGCCGGAATGGACACCGCCTCGACCCGCTGGGCGTCGAAGGAAACCGCGCCGGAACGGATCAAGCGGGCGGCTTCGGTGACGGAGGCCGCCAGTTGCAGCTCCGCCAGCATTTTGTCCACCCGCAGCGGGCCGGGAGGAAGGCGATACGCCGCCTGGGCGATCTCCGCCGGCGCTTCCTTATGCCGCACCACGGATTCGAACTGCCGACGGGCGGCTTCGGCGGCGGCGGCGCCGTGGAAGTCGGCGACGATCAGCGCGGCCAATTCCTGCTTGATGTCCATGGGATGCCGCTGTCCGCCCTCCGCCTGCGCCCGGAGTTGGGCGATCTGGGCTTCGGTGCGGTCGGTGAGCAGCAGCCAATACCGCCACATCAGCTCGTCGGAGATGGACATGAGCTTGCCGAACATCTGCTCCGGCGGCTCGGTGATGCCGACATAGTTGCCCAGCGACTTGGACATCTTCTGCACGCCGTCCAAGCCCTCCAGCAACGGCGTGGTCAGGATGATCTGCGGCGGCTGGCCGTATTCGCGCTGGATTTCGCGGCCCACCAGGAGGTTGAATTTCTGGTCCGTTCCGCCCAATTCGACGTCGGCGTGGAGGGCCACGGAGTCATAGGCCTGCACCAGGGGATAGAGGAACTCGTGGATGGAAATGGGCTGGCCGGCGCGGAAACGCTGCTGGAAATCGTCACGCTCCAGAATGCGCGCCACCGTGTACTTGGCGCAGAGCCGGACCCATTCGGCGGAGGGGAACGGGCCGAACCATTCGGAGTTGAAGGCGACCTGGGTTTTCTCCGGATCCAGAATCTTGAACACTTGGCCGCGGTAGGTCTCCGCGTTGGCGGCGATCTCTTCCGGCGTCAGCGGCGGACGCGTGGCGCTGCGGCCGGTGGGATCGCCGATCAGGCCGGTGAAATCGCCGATCAGGAAAATGACTTGATGCCCGAGGTCCTGAAAATGCTTCAGCTTGCGCAGCAGCACGGTGTGGCCCAGGTGCAGGTCGGGGGCGGTGGGGTCGAAACCGGCCTTCACGCGCAGGGGCCGGCCGGCCGCCGCCGCGGCCTGCAGCCGCTCGGCGAGTTCGGCTTCGGGAATGATCTCGGCGGCGCCTTTTTTCAGGTAGGCGATTTGTTCGGCAATGGTCATGGAACGAGCCGGCGCCAGGGCCCGTCGGCGGCGAGGCGCGGCGGCGGCTTTGACGTGGGCGGGAAAAGTTCTCATTATAGGCTTTCCGTGGCTGCGGCCACGGAAACCACCCCACCGGGCCCGCATGGACCTCAACATCGAAATTGCCGGCGTCACCCTGCCCAATCCCATCCTGGCGGCCAGCGGCACGTTCGGCTATGGCGTGGAGTTGGAAGACATCGTCAACTTGAAGAAGCTCGGGGCGGTGGTGACCAAGGGGTTGTCGTCGCAGCCCATGGCGGGCAATCCCAGCCCGCGGCTGTTCGAAACCTCGGCGGGCATGCTCAACTCCGTGGGGCTGCAAAACATCGGCGCGGCGGCCTTCGTGCGCACGCGCCTGCCGCGGCTGCGGCAGATCGGCGCGCGGGTCATCGCCAACGTCTTCGGCTACACGGTGGAGGACTATCTGGAGGTGGTCGCCGTGCTGAACGAGGGGGAGGGCATCGCGGCCTATGAGCTGAACGTGAGCTGCCCGAACACCCAGCGTGGCGGGATGGTTTTCGGTTGCGACCCGCGGCTGCTGGCGGAGGTCGTGGAGCGGGTGAAGCGGACGGCGCGGCGGCCGGTGATTGTCAAGCTGACGCCGAACGTGACCAGCATCGCGGAGATGGCGCGGGTGGCGGAGGGAGCGGGAGCGGATGCGCTGACGCTGGTCAATACCTTCTTGGGCATGGCCATTGATCCCCGAACGCGCCGGCCTCGCTTCGCCAACGTGGTGGCGGGGTTGTCGGGCCCGGCCATCAAGCCGCTGGCGGTGCGGATGGTATGGGAGGCCTACCAGGCGGTGAAAATCCCGCTGATCGGCGCCGGCGGAATCGCCACCGGGGAGGATGCGGTGGAGTTTTTGCTGGCCGGCGCGCGGGCGGTGCAGGTGGGCACGGCGAATTTTTGGGATCCGAAGGCGACGGGGAATGTATTGAACGAGCTGAAGCGGTATGGCGCGCGCCATGGCGTGGCGCGGGTAGGGGATCTAACCGGGGCGATGGAAATGAGCACCGGCGACAACCCGGCGAGCGGGTAGGATGGGACAACGCGGTGCAACGGAGCGGCGCGGCCGCTCCTCCCGGAATGCAGCGTTCGAAACGGCAACCGGCGCGGCACAACCCGCCGGCGCGCGGCACGGCGTGCCGGCGGCCGGCGCCGGCGAGCGGTCCCAGCGCCGGCACCTGCGGCAGGAATGGGAAAGCGAGGACTGGCGACGATGAAGGTGTTGTTGTTGGGCGGGGGTGGGCGGGAACATGCGCTGGCATGGACGCTGCGGCAGTCGCCGGCGGTGCAGCGGCTATACGCGCTGCCGGGCAGCGACGCCATCGCGACCCTGGCCGAGCCGATCGCCGGCGACCCGACGGATGCGTCGCGGGTGGCGGCGCTGGCCGAAGAGCTGGACATAGATTTGACCGTGGTCGGCCCGGAAGCGCCCTTGGCGGCGGGCGTGGCCGACGCGCTGGAAGCCGCCGGGCGGCGGGTATTCGGGCCCTCGCGGGCGGCGGCCCGGCTGGAGAGCAGCAAAATCTTCGCCAAGGAGTTCATGGCCCGGCATCAAGTGCCGACGGCGCGGTTCGCCGCCTGCGCCAGCGAGGCCGAGGCGCTGGCGGCGCTGGACAAGTTTCCCCCGCCGGTGGTCTTGAAGGCCGACGGTCTGGCGGCGGGCAAAGGCGTGATCATCGCCGAGGATCGCGCCGGCGCGGAGGCGGCGCTGGCGGATTTGTTCGCCGGACGGCTGGCGGGCAGCGCCGGACAGCGGGTGCTCGTCGAGGAGTGCCTGCGCGGCGAGGAAATCAGCTTGCTGGCGCTGAGCGACGGCGAGCGATGGTCGCTGCTGCCGCCGGCCCAGGATCATAAGCGCGCGCTGGACGGCGACCGCGGGCCCAACACCGGCGGCATGGGGGCGGTGTCGGCGGACGAGCTGTTGCCGCCGGAGCTGCGGACCCGCATCGAGCGGGAGATCGTCGGGCCGGTGCTGCGGGGCATGGCGGCGGAGGGACATCCGCTGCGCGGCGTTCTGTACTGCGGGCTGATGTTAACGGCGGACGGGCCGCGGGTGCTGGAGTTCAACGTGCGCTTCGGGGATCCCGAGGCGCAGGCGATCCTGGTGCGCGCGCAGGGCGACTGGGCGACGGTGCTGCTGTCGGTGGCGGAGGGGCGCCTGCGCCCGGATCTGCTGCGCTGGTCGCCGCAGCCGGCGGCCTGCGTGGTGCTGGCCAGCGGCGGTTATCCCGGGTCGTTCGCGACCGACCTGCCGATACTCGGCCTGGAGGTCGCCAGCCGCGAGGCGCAGGTTACGATTTTTCATGCCGGCACCGCGCTGCGGCAGCAGCATTGGGTGACGCGCGGCGGACGGGTGCTGGGCGTGACCGCGCGGGCGGAGACGCTGGCGGCGGCGCTGGAACAAGCCTACGCCGGCGTCGAACCAATCCGCTTTGAAGGCATGCAGTATCGCCGCGACATCGGCCGCCGGGCGCTCGCCTGGATTGCCGCCGGTGCGCGGATTTGATTTCTCCGGGCCCGCCGGGCCCGGCATCAACAACCCAGGAGAACCATGAGCGCAAATACAGCGACCACGTCCACGCCCCGCGTGGGCATTTTGATGGGCAGCGACACCGACCTGCCGGTGATGCGGCAGGCTTCGAAGCTGCTGGCGGAGTTCGGCATCGGCTATGAGATCGAGATTTGCTCGGCGCACCGCTCCCCGCGGCGAACGGCGGAATACGCCTCCCAGGCGGCGGGACGCGGCCTCAAGGTGATCATCGTCGGCGCCGGAGCGGCGGCCGCCCTGGGCGGGGCGGTGGCGGCGGAAACGACGCTGCCGGTGATCGGCGTGCCGCTGGCGACCTCGCCGCTCTCGGGCTTCGATTCCCTGCTCTCGCTGTCCATGATGCCGGCCGGCGTGCCGGTGGCGACGATGGCCGTCGGCGATGCGGGTGCGCGCAACGCGGCCGTGCTGGCGGCGCAGATTCTGGCGCTCAGCGACCCGCAATTGGCGCAAAAGATGAAGGAGTACAAGCAGAAGCTGGCGGCGGGCGTGGAGGCGAAGTCCAAACAGTTGCACGCGCAAGGCGAGTAGGCGGGGCGGCCCGCGGCGCACCGCCGCGTCGGCCGGCGGCGAGGACGGCTCGCGGGCGGTGGCGGCAAGCGGTGCACTGGCCTGGCGGCCAGGCAGCCGATTCGTCAAGAGAAAAAGTGCCCTCAAGGACGATTTTTCTTGACTCCGGCAATGGGTGGCCCTATATCTTGTGTGACTTTGCCACGCACGCAAAATGCTGGGGCAGAGCCCAAGACCCTGCCGCAAGGCAGGGAAAAGGAGGATAGCTTATGCCGACCAAGAAAAAGGCTGCCGCGAAGAAGCCGGCCAAGAAAAAGAAGTAGCCATCTTCATCCGAAGCACCGAACCTGAGGATGCGCCGCTGTGGCGCATCCTTTTTTTTGCCGCGCGATGCGAGCGCGCCTTCGCCGGCGCCGCGCCATCAGCCCCATCCGCGGCGCCGGCGAAGGGGCCGCCCGGCGCCGGAAGTCGTGTAGAATAGGTGTTTTGCGCAGGGAGGAAGCATGTACGCGGTAATCCGCAGCGGGGGCAAGCAATATCGGGTGGCGCCAGGCGACGTGGTGCGGCTGGAGAAGCTGGATGCCACGGGCACCATCGAGACCGCCGACGTCTTGGCGGTAAGCGATGCGCGCGGCCTGGTGACGGCGCCGAAGAACGCGCGGGTGACGGCCGCGGTGGTGGAGGACGGCAAAGACAAGAAGGTTTTGGTTTTCCATTACAAACGCAAGAAGCAATACAAAAAGCTGGCCGGGCACCGGCAGCCGTATACGGCGGTGCGCATCACCGGCATTGAAGTGGATGGCAAGCCGCTGAGTGACGGCGCGGCGAGCGGGGAGAAGTAGCGATGGCGCACAAAAAGGGATTGGGCAGCTCACGGAACGGGCGCGACTCCAACGCGCAACGCCTGGGCGTCAAAGTTTACGCGGGCCAGACGGTGCGGGGCGGAGCGATTTTGGTGCGGCAACGCGGCACGCCGATGAAGGCGGGGCTGAATGTGGGCCGTGGCAAGGACGACACGCTGTTCGCATTGGCCGCGGGGCGGGTGGAATACGTCAGCCGGGGACGCGAAGGCAAGTTCGTCCACGTGCACCCGATTGCCTAAAGCCGGCAAAGGAAGGGCGGTTTGAGCCCCGGGCTCAAACCGCCCTTTGTGTAGCTGCATGTTCGTAGATGAGGCCGAAATCGCCGTGCGGGCCGGAGACGGGGGCAACGGCTGCATGGCGTTCCGGCGGGAAAAGTTCGTGCCCCGCGGCGGGCCGAGCGGCGGCGACGGCGGCCGCGGCGGCGACGTCATTCTGGAAAGCTCCGAGCGGCACAACACCCTGGTGCATTTCCGCTTCAACCCCGAGCACAAGGCAGAGCGCGGCCGGCATGGGGAAGGCAGCCTGCGGCATGGACGCGACGGCGCCGACGTGGTGCTGAAGGTCCCGGTGGGCACGACGGTGCGGGACGTGGAAAGCGGCGAACTGGTGGCCGACTTCGCGGCGCCGAACCAGCGGGTCGTGGTGGCGCGGGGCGGACGCGGCGGCTTCGGCAACGCGCATTACGCCACCGCCACCAACCAGGCGCCGCGCCGCGTGCAGGAAGGCGCGCCCGGTGAGCGCCGGCGGCTGCGCCTGGAGCTGAAGTTGCTGGCGGATGTGGGCTTGGTCGGGTTTCCCAACGCCGGCAAAAGCACGCTGATCTCCCGCTTGTCCGCGGCGCGGCCGAAGATCGCCAACTACCCGTTCACCACGCTGCAACCGAACCTGGGCGTGGTGCGCAGCTCGGACGATCAGAGCTACGTGGTGGCCGACATCCCGGGGCTGATCGCCGGCGCGCACCTAGGCCATGGGCTGGGCACGCAGTTTCTGCGCCATATCGAGCGGACGCGGCTGCTGGCGCAGGTGGTGGATCTGTCGGAATATACCGGGCGCGAAGTGGAGGAGGAAGCCGCGGTGGTGGAGGAAGAGCTGCGGGCGTTCGGGCATGGCTTGGAGGACAAGCCGGTGGTGTATGTGGGGACGAAGCTGGACATCGCCAGCGAGGAGAAGCGGAAGGCGCTCGAACGCCTGGCGAAACGGCGGCGGCGGCCGCTGGCGCTGATCTCCGCCGCGACCGGGCAAGGCGTCAGCCAGCTGGCGCAGCTGCTCCAGCGGGAATTGGACCGGCTGCATGGCGCGGGAGCGCGGAGCGCGTGAACGGCGGTACCGTCGGAGCGGGCCGGGCGCGGCGGATCGGGATCCTGGGCGGAACATTCGATCCCATTCACCGCGGACATTTGGCGCTGGCCGCGGCGGCGGAACGGCGCTGCGATCTGGACTGGATTTATTTCGTGCCGGCGCCGCGGCCCATGCATAAGACGCCGCCGGTCGCCGGCTATGCCGACCGCTATGCGATGACGGCGCTGGCGCTGGCGCGACGGCGGCGCTGGTCACCGCTGGCGGTGGAAGCGCCGGCGGGGCGGCCGACGTATTCGGTCGAGCAGGTGGCTTGGATTGCGCGCCGCCACCCGCGCGCGCGGCTGTACTTCATTCTCGGCGCGGACGCGATGGTCGAGGTGCGGACCTGGCGGCAATACCGGAAACTGCTGGCCGCCTGCGACTTCGTGGTCGCGCCGCGGGCGGAGTTCGGACTGGAGGCGGTGCGGGCGGCGCTGCCGCGGGAGTTAGTGGGAAAGATAACAGGGAAGGGTTTCCGGGTCGGGAAGCGTCAGGTATTCTGGTTGCCTAATTTCCGCGAGCCGGCAGGTTCGCGGCAGTTGCGGCGGCGGTTGGCCCACGGGCGGCCGGGCGGAGCGGAAGCGCCGATTCCGGCGCCAGTCACGGCCTATTTGCGCCGTAGCGGATTGTATTGTTCATGAGCAAAGCGACACCGGCAAAACGGCGCGGGAAAACGGCGGGAAGAAGGAAGGCGGCCACGCCGCCGGCGAAGACGGCGGCCCGGAAGGCGGCGGCGCGAAGCGGCGCAAAAAGCGCGGCGGCGGGCCGCGCGAAGCGGCCGGCGGCGGCGCGGCGCCGTGCCGCTACCGCGGGCGGAGCCGCCGCCGCCCGCCAGGTGCGGGAGGCGTTGTTCCGCGCATGGCGGGCGGCGGAGAGCAAGAAAGCGGAAGACATCGTGGCCCTGGACGTACGCGGCCTCGCCGGGTTCACGGATTATTTCTTGATTGCCCACGGCGGCAGCGCGCGGCAGGTCGAGGCCATTACCGACGCCATCGAGGAAGCGGTCAAGCGCGGCCGGGGACCGCGGCTGGCGCACCGCGAGGGCGGCGCCGAGGCGGAATGGCGGGTACTGGACTATTTGGATTTCGTCGTGCACATCTTTTCGGCCGGCGGGCGGCGGTTTTATGACCTGGAGCGGTTGTGGCAAAAGGCGCCGCATCTCAAGCTCCCGGCCAGAGGCGGGACCGTACGGGCGAAGGCGGGCGCATGAGCTTATCGGCGGACAGCGCGAGCGCCGCGTGGGTGGCGGCGGACCCGCAGTCGCAGCAGCTATTCGCGCTGGTGCGCCGCGTGGCGCAGACGCCGACGACGGTGCTGATCCGCGGCGAGAGCGGCACCGGCAAGGATTTGCTGGCTCAGTTGCTGCACTCGCTGGGGCCGAACGCGGCCGAGCCTTGCGTGAAGATCGACTGCGCGGCGCTGCCGCCGGAGCTGCTGGAAAGCGAGCTCTTCGGCTATGAGCGCGGCGCCTTCACCGGCGCCGACCGCACCAAACCGGGGCGGCTGGAGCTGGCGGGCCGAGGCAGCCTGGTCTTGGACGAGGTGGCGGCGCTGGGATTGCCCCTGCAAGCGAAATTGCTCCGCGTGCTCGAGGAGCGGAAGTTCGAGCGGCTGGGCGGGAACACCTCGGTCACCATCGAGGCGCGGCTGGTGGCGCTGTCCAATGCCGATCTGGAACGCGCGGTGGCGGCGCACACGTTCCGGGAGGATTTGTTTTACCGGCTGAATGTCCTGCCCCTGCGGATTCCACCCCTGCGGGAACGGCGGGCGGATATCGAGCCGCTGGCGGAGCGGTTCCTGCAACTGCATGCGGAGGTGCACCGGCGGCGGACGCCGCGGCTGGCGGCCGCGGCGCGCCGGCGGCTGGTGGAGTATGACTTCCCCGGCAATGTGCGGGAACTACGCAACCTGCTGGAGAGGGCCATGATCCAAGCGGACGGCGATGAGATTGGGGAGGCGGACTTGCCCCCCCAGGTCGCGCGGCCGGAAGGGGAAGCGGAAAAGACCCTGGAGCAAATGGAGAAGGAATATATCGCGGCCATGCTGGAACGGCACCGCGGGCGCAAATCGGAGACGGCGCGCGTGCTGGGGATTAGCCGCAAAACGCTGCTGGAAAAGCGCAAGCGCTACGAACTGGATTAGGCGCGTTCCCGGCGCACTCCGCGCGGCTGAAGTGGGGCGGAAGCCGTGGGGGCGCCTGCGGGCTGAAGCCCGCTGCACCCAGGCTGAAGCCTGTTCCACGCTCCCAGCGCAGCAGCATGCGCCACGCCGCATTCGCTGCTGGAGCGGTGCCGCCAGGGGTGGATGGCAGGCGCGGGCGAAGCCGCCCGCGCGCGGGGATTAGGCGATTTGGGGGATGGGGCGCCGGCTGACGCGGGCGAAAACGTGGCCAACGGCGGCGACCGCGGCACGGCCAGGCGTGACCGCGCGGCGGCTCTCGACGTGGGTTAGGCCGTAGCCAAGGCGGGCAAGCAGGACGGCGACGCGCTCGGCCTGGGCCTTGCGCGCATGCGGGGTGGCGCCATGGATCTCGACCAATACGTCCGGGCGCCAGCGGCGCAGCGTGTCGGTGGCGCCGGCCAGAACCTCGGCCTCCATGCCCTCGACGTCAATCTTGATGAAGTCGGGACTGGGCAGGTCCAGGCGCGGCGCCAAGGTGTCGAGCGGCTCGATGGCGACCACGGCGGAGCGCAGGCGGAACGGCGTGCGCGCTTCCGGGGCGAGCGAGGCGGTGCTGGGCATGCCCGGCAACACATATAAGGCGCGCCGGGCGGACTCGCGGCCCAGGGCGCATTCCAAGGGGTGCACGTTGGCCACGCCGTTGATCTCGATATTGCGGCGCAGCAGGGCGAACGTCTTGGGCGAAGGCTCGAAGGCGACGACGGCGCCGGCCGGACCGACACGACGGGAGAAAAACAGGCTGTAGGCGCCGGCATGGGCGCCGATGTCGTAGACGACCTTGCCCCGAAGGGGAAGAGCGGCGAGCAGGCGCTCTTCCGAACTGGAAACTTCCGGCAGGTGCGCCCATTGCGGAACCGCGAGGGGATCGCAGTTGCGGAAGCCGGCGGCTAAATCCCGGCGCAGCCAGCCGGGGCGATAACGGCCCAACGGGCCGAAAAGGTTGCGCCAGCCGCCGAGGCGGCTGGGCCGCGGCTCGGCGGGCGGAGACGAAGGCCCTTGGCCCGTCGCCTCGTCGATCGGCTGCGATTTTCCGTTTCGTTGATTCATTCCATTCCTTTGCTTGCGATGCCGGAGGCGGCTCCGGCGAACGGCATGACGGAGTTGGCCGCTACCGCCGCTTACGGCTCTTCCCAGAAGCGCTCACTGAGATATTTGTCGGCATTGTCGGGCAACACGGTCACAATGGCGGAACCGGAGGGGGCCGTGCGGGCTACCCGTAGCGCACCGGCGACCGCGGCGCCGGCGCTGACCCCGACCAAAAGGCCCTCCTCGCGGGCAAGGCGCCGAACCATGGCATAGGCGGACTCGGTGGCAATGCCCAGATTGTCGTCGGCCAGGGACGAATCGTAGATCGCGGGCACCATCGCGGACGCTAAGTGCTTCCAACCTTCCAGACCATGGAACGGGCTGTCGGGCTGAAGCGAGATGCAACGAATGGCGGGATTGAGTTCCTTGAGGCGGCGGGTGACGCCCACGAACGTTCCGGTGGTGCCCAGACCGGCGACGAAATGGCTAACGGCGCCCGTGGTTTGGGACCAGATTTCCTCGGCGGTTCCGGAGTAATGCGCCCGCCAGTTGTCGGGGTTGGAATATTGATCTAGGTAAAAATAGCGGCCGGGCTCGGCGGCATGGATGGCGCGGGCGCGGCGAATGGCGCCGTCGGTGCCTTCCGCCGCATCGGTGATCACCACATCGGCGCCATAAGCGGCCAAAATGCGGCGGCGCTCCGGGCTGGCGTTGGCGGGCAGACAGAGACGGATCGGATAGCCGCGGGCGGCGGCGATCATGGCTAGCGCGATGCCGGTATTGCCGCTGGTAGCGTCGAGCAGCGTCAGGCCGGGGCGCAGTTCTCCGCGGCGCTCGGCTTGCCGGACCATATTCCAAGCGGCGCGGTCCTTGACGCTGCCGCCGGGGTTGAACCATTCGGCTTTCGCCAGAAGTTCCACGCCGGGAACTTCGGCGGCGATGCGGGGCAAACGCAGCAACGGCGTATTGCCGATCCGGTCCAGGACCGTTTGCCCGAGTTCCGACGCGAGTACATTCATTTCCGTTACCATTGTAGGCATGGGGAAACGGCGGGAGCCAGCAGCCGGCGGAATGGCCGCATTGCACGGGATGTTGGCGGCGATGGCATTCGAGGTCGTGCCGGCCGGCGAGGGACGGTATTTCGTGCGGAAATACGACTGCGCGGCGGGGCTGGCCGAGGATGAACACGGCGAACTGACGATGTTTGCGCCGCCGGGCCGCATCGTGCACGGCGAATTGGCGCGCCTGGTGGATCGCGGGTTTCAGAAGTTTCTCAAGACGGCGGACGAGGAAATACCCGCGCGGATGGAAGATTTGCGGGCGCTGCACGATTTCCAGCGCGACTTGCATCACGCCGCCGGACAGCCGCTTCTCTATAATTTGGCGCTGGGTTCGACGACGGACCGGCATCTGTACGATCGCATCTGGTTCCGCGACGTGGGCAAGCAGCCACGGGTGTGGGTGGATGCAGCCAGCGGGCTGCCGCAGGATGAAATGGCGGAAGCGGCGCAGTTTCCGGTTTCGACGGGCGGCGGCGACCATTAAGTTTAGCGGGGAGTTTTCACCCGCGCGGTAACGCGAGAATCAGCCGGGCAGGGCCCGAGCGGAAAGATCTTTCAGCCCGATGCGGAACGCCCCCACATGCCGCCCCGCCGCGTCCGGGGCGGCAGCGGGGCTGGCGGGAGAATACCGGGAAGCCTGCCGCCGGTCCGATGCTCTATTCCAGTTGGTGGCGCCCGACGCACTGACCTCGCGGCCGATTCCCGAACGGCATCGGCTGATTTTCTACCTGGGGCATTTGGAGGCGTTCGATTGGAACCTGCTGGCGGCGTACACGCTGGGCCGGCAGCGGTTCCATCCCGGCTTCGACCAGCGGTTTTCCTTTGGCATTGACCCGCCGCCCGGGCAGCTGCCTGCCGACCAGCCGGCGGATTGGCCGGCACGGAGCCAAATCGAGGCCTACAACCGGGAAGTCCGGAAGCGGCTGAGCGCGGAGCTGGAGCGCCTGCCGGGGGCGGCTTTGGCGGCGGCCATCGAGCATCGGCTGATGCACATGGAAACGCTGGCGTATTTGCTGCACCAAATGGCGCGCCAAGACAAACAGATCCCGGCGGATCCGGCGGCGGCGGGGACGAAGCGGGAGGCGGAATGGATTGCCATACCGGCGGGCGACGCCTGCCTGGGACGGCGGCGAAGCGACGCGGGATACGGCTGGGACAACGAATACGACGCGCATGCGGCGCGGACGCCGGCGTTCGAGATCGGCCGGTACAAGGTCACGAACGGGGAGTATTTGGAGTTCGTTCGGGCGGGAGGGCCGGCGCCGCCGTTTTGGCGCGGCAACGGGCCGAACGGCTGGCGCCTGCTGGCGATGGGCGGGGAGATTCCATTGCCGCTGGAGGCGCCGGTATACCTGACGCAGGCGCAGGCGAGCGCCTATGCGGCATGGCGCGGGGCACGGCTGCCGAGTGAAGCGGAGTGGCAGCGGGCGGCCTACGGATCAATCGCGGCGGGCGAGGCGGCGCGAGAATTTCCGTGGGGCGAGGAGCAGCCCCAGCCGCGGCACGGGAACTTTGATTTTCAGCGTTGGGATCCGGCGCCGGTCACGGCGTATCCGGATGGCGACAGCGCCTTCGGGGCGCGGCAGATGGTGGGCAACGGCTGGGAGTGGACGAAGACGGTGTTTGCGCCATTTCCGGGATTCGAACCCGACGGTTTCTATCCCGGCTACTCACGCAATTTTTTTGACGGGCGCCATTTCGTGCTGAAGGGAGCAGGCCCGCGAACCGCGGCACGCCTGCTGCGGCGGTCGTTTCGTAACTGGTTTCGGCCGGAATATCCGTATGTCCATGCCACGGTACGGCTGGCGCGGAGTTAGCCCGGACGGCCGCGGAGCGGCTGGGCGCCGCGGCCCCGCGGAAGACGAGCGGAATGCGCGGGAGAACGGCAGCGAATGATTGAAGCGGCGAGTTCGGAGGGAACCGCACTGGCGTTGGAAGTGGCCGCGGGGCTGGGCGCCCGGCCGCGAGCGCTGCCCTGCCGGTTGCTCTACGACAGCATCGGATCGGCGTTGTTCGAGGCCATCACGCTTTTGCCGGAGTACGGCCTGGCCCGCGCCGACCGGAAGCTTTTGCGGCGGCATGCCGCCGAAATTGGAGCGGCGCTACCGCGGCCGTCGGCGGTGGTGGAGCTGGGAGCGGGAAGCGCGCGGAAAACGCGGCCGGTGCTGGCGGCAATTCCCGGAGGCTTCGCCTATACGGCCGTGGACATTTCGCCGGAGGCGGTGCGCATCTGCCGGCGGGCGCTGGCGGAGACGCCAGGCATGGCCGCCTGGCGCGGCGTGGTGGCGGAGTTTCTGCCCGGCCTGGAGCAGGCGGCGGCGGAGCGCCGGCCGGGGCAACGGCTGACGGTGTTTTTCCTAGGTGGAACGATCGGAAATCTGTCCCGCGAAGCGGCGGCGGGGCTGCTGCGCGGCATCCACGCGCGGTTGGCGCCGGGCGATGCACTGCTGCTGGGCACGGATTTGGAACAGAACCCGGCGCGGCTGCTGCCCGCCTACGACGACGCGGCGGGAGTGACGGCGGCCTTCAACCGTAATTTGCTGGCGCGGCTGCGGCGGGAGCTGGGAGCGCAACTGGATCCCGCGGGCTTCGCCCATGAGGCGCGATGGAACGCCGCGGAACGGCGGATGGAGATGCACCTGCGGGCAGTCGGCGAACAGGCGATCGCGATTCCGGAGGCCGGGTTTGCCTGCCGCCTGGTGGATGGGGAAACCGTTTGGACCGAATCCTCCTACAAGTACACGGCGCAGGAGACGCGCCATCTGGGCGCGGCGGCGGGGTTCGAGGTCGTGGCCCAATGGCGGGGCGAAGAGTGGCCGGCGGCAGAGACGCTGTTTGCGAGGAACTGAGGGATGGCGCGGCCGTCGCAGCCGGAAACATAGTCGGCCCAGTGCGCGAGAATGCGCCTGCCGGGCGCTAGGCGCCACTACTGGAATTTGCTTCCACGCGGGCCTAGGTGGTTTTTCCAGCTTAGCTCGCTTCTTTTCCGGTCCTCTCCGGACCACTTGGCAGTACAGTAAGAGAAAAGGGGACTTCGACGCGGTGTAGAGCGGCGCCGGGACGAAGCAGTTAGGCAGGTTGGCCGGCGTGATTACCCGCTTATTTCACAAAAACGCAATCTTAGCCTTGCTTTGTGGATTGTTGGTGGAGGCGTGGATCGCCATTCCTGGCGAGGCGCTGATCGCGGCCACCGCGGCGCGGGTGTTCGAGCGCACGGCGAGCCAGGTGTGGAGCTGGATCGAGGTCAGCGTGGTCGCCATCGGGGCGATGCTGATCAACGACCTGACGCTGTTCTCCTTGAGCCGGGTGGCGCGGGACGTGGCGGCGCAGTTCATCCACTTGCCGCGGGCGCATTTCCATCTGAGCGGCGTGGACGTGATGTTGGCCAAGTTCGTACCGCCGCTGCGCAGCGCGGCGTTCGTGCTCTATGGCTTTGAGGGCACGCGGCTGTGGCACTTCTTCTACGTGTCCATCCTGTCCAGCGTGATTTGGGTGTTGGGCTGGGTGCTGCTGGGCAAAGCCTTTCGCCAGCCGATTAGCCGGTTTTTGCGGAAGCTGGACGGCGGGAACCGGTGGATCGGAGCGCTCGAAATCGTTCTGACCTTGGCCAGCATTCTGCTGATCGTCTATCCGCTTTAGCCTCGGCGCCGGCCGGGAAACTAATCCTTGCGCAGGACGAAGAGCGTGCGGTCGTCGGTGAATGGGGCGTCGCCACGAAAGGCGTCGGCGGCGGCTTGAATGGCGGCCACCACGGCCTCTGGGTCGGCGCCATGCATGGGGCGCAGCAGGTCGCGCAGGCGGTGAGCGCCGAACTCTTCCCCGCGATCATTGAACAACTCGGTCCAGCCGTCCGTGTAGGCGGCGAGGACGTCGCCGGAGTGCAGCTCGGCGATGCCAAAGCGATACTCGGCGGCGGGGTCCAGGCCCAGGAAGCGGCCGCCGGCGGTGAGCTCCTCAATGCCCTGCGCGCGGACCAGCAGGGGCGGGGGATGGGAACCGTTGACGTAGATCAGGCGGCCCTGGGAATCAATTTCGCCGAAGAAGATGGAAATGAGGTTGCGGAACTCCGTCTGCTGGGCCATGGCGCGGTTGACCAGGCCCATTTTGTGGCCGAGCTTGAAGGGGCTTTCGTTGACGACGCGCAAGGCGGCGTGCAAACCGGTCACCTGCATGGCGGCTTCGAAGCCCTTGCCCTTGGCGTCGGCGATGGCGAAGCCGAATAGGGAGTACCGGAGGACGAAGGTCTGGTAGTAATCGCCGCCGACCTCCTCGGCGGGGATGCTGAGAGCGGCGATGCGATAGCCGGGAAAGGCCGGCGGGGACGGCGGCAGCAGGCTGAGCTGCTGCTGGCGGGCCAAGGTGAAGATCTCCTGGAGGCGGGCGCGCTGGTGGTGGCGGTCCACGAACAGACGAATGAGGCGGCCCATGACCTCGAACTCGCTCTCCCGTTCACGGCCCTCCTCGCCCGCCAAGGAGGCGGTCACCAAGCCCAGAACGTGGCTCAGGTTGCGGCCGATGGGAATGAGGATGAGGTCGAACCACTGGAGGCCGCCGCTGCCGTCATGGCGTACGCCGCGGCGGATCCACCACAGCTGGCCGGCCAGGCGGCGCTGCAAGGCGCGGGCGGTCAGGGCGCCGTCGGCGGCGGCCCACCACTCGGCGCCATCGCCGGCGCCACCGCTGCCCACGGTGAACTCGGGCAGATAACGTCCGCCGCTGGGACGAAGATCGGCGGCGGCGATGATTTTGAGGCGAGAGCCGAATTCGGCCACGATGCGCTCGGCCAAGGCACGGGAAAAGGTGCCCGTGGTGCGGCCCTCGCGCTCGGCGCGGGAGACGGCTTCAATCAGGTCGAAGAGGCGGCGCTCGAAGCGCGGGGGCGGCTGCGGCGGCGCGACAGTGCTCACGGGACCATGGTATCAATTGCCTGGACGCGGGCCCCTGCGCGGCTGCGCCGCGCGGGTGCACCTGCGTCACCGGCGTGAGGTGGGGCTGCTACCCCGCGTGCTGTCGTCCCGACAACCGGGACGGCTGCACCGCGATCTCCGTTGTGGCCAGCAGTGGACTTGCGGGCACCAGCGGGCTAAAGCCCGCCGCACACGGGCTGAAGCCCATTCCACGCGCCCAGCGTCAACGGGCGCGGGGTAGGGCTTCTGCCCGGCGGCGTGCGGTCGCCCTCGGGCCGGCGGCAAGGATGGCCGGGACGGGACGGCTGGCCCGCGATCTCGGGGCGCAGACGTCTCGGCCGCCGCGAGCGGAGAGCAGGCGGAGCCGCCTCTATAATGAGAGTTCACCTACGCTTATGTCAGCCATTACCGCGATTCACGGCCGCG
>DAHUYO010000037.1 GCA_027315185.1 Acidobacteriota bacterium | reverse complement strand
CTGCGCGTGCGCGGTCTGTTCGCGGGCGAGGGCCTCGACGCACAGGCCATCACCGGGGTCATAGGCCCTCAAAAGGGGCGTTCCCCTACCCGGGGAGCCCTGTGAGATACCCGGGATAGGCCCGGTGGCGGTGGAGGTGGCGCGGGAGCTGCGGCTGCCGCTGGATATTTTGGTGGTGCGCAAGGTGTCGCTGCCGCAGGAGCCGGAATTGGCGCTGGGGGCGGTGGCCAGCGGCGGGGCGGTGGCGCTCAATCGGGATTTGCTGGAACGGCTCGGGGTGGGCGAGGAGGATTTGGCGCCGGTGATCGCGCGCGAGCGGAAGCACGTAGAGGCGCTGGACCAATCCTTGCGTGGGAGCCATCCGCGGCTGGATCTGCGGCGGCGGACGGCGCTAGTGGTGGACGACGGGTTGGCCACGGGCGCGACGATGAGAGCAGCGGTGGCGGCGCTCCAAAGGGCTGGGGCGGAGCGGGTGATTGGGGCGGTTCCCGTGGGCGCGGCGGCGACCTGCCGGGAGGTGGCGCGGCACGCGGATCAAATGATCTGCTTGGAGACGCCGGAGCCGTTCTACGCGGTCGGCGAATGGTATCAGGAGTTTCCGCAGGTGAGCGATGAGGAGGCGCGGCGGTATTTGGCGGCGAGCTGGCAGGCGGTGGCGAAGGCCGGATAGGCGTTGGTTGGGCCGTGCGAGAGACCGCAAATCGTGCGATACACCGCAACCCGGAATTCGCTTCCCGGGTTCGAGGTTTAGCGGAAATGGAGCCCTGAATCGAGCCGGCGCCGGCCGACGGATCGGCTTAGGCGGAGCAGGTTGGGAGGAGGCAGCAGCAAGCTGAGGAGGTAGCGATGGACGCACGGGAGACGGAGATTCGGCTGCCCAACGGGCCGGAACTGCGGGCGGTGGCGGGCGTGCCGGACGGGGCGGCGGGCATTGTGCTGTTCGCCCACGGCAGCGGCAGCGGGCGGCACAGTCCGCGCAACCAGGCGGTGGCGCGCCAACTGCAAGCGGCGGGGCTGGGCACGGTGCTGATGGATCTGCTGACGGAAGAGGAAGAGCAGCGGGACCGGGAGACGGCGGAGTATCGCTTCGATATTCCGCGTTTGGCGCGGCGGCTGGCGGCCGCGACCGGCTGGGTGCGGCGGCAGGCGTGGGGGCAGGCGGATATCGGCTACTTCGGCGCCTCGACGGGCGCGGCGGCGGCGCTGGTGGCTTCGACGCAGCGGGCCGAGGTGAAGGCGGTGGTCAGCCGCGGCGGGCGGCCGGATTTGGCCGCCACGGCGCTGCCGCATGTGCTGGCTCCGACGCTGCTGATCGTGGGCGGGAACGATCCCGAGGTGCTGGAGCTAAACCGGCAGGCGCTGGCGGAACTGAACGCGGAGAAACATTTGGTGGTGGTGCCCGGCGCGACGCATTTGTTCGAAGAACCGGGAACGCTGGAGCAGGTGGCGCAGTTGGCGCAGGAGTGGTTCCGGCAGCATCTCGGGCACGCCGGCGAAATCATCTCCGCCGCCTGAACGCCGGCGGGGCGGGAACCGCCGCATCCCGTCGTTGCGCGCGCGCTCGGGCTCCTTATCCCGCCGTCGGCGGGGCTCGTTCGCCCTCGCTTCGGCCGCCTCGCAGCGCCGCGTGACGGGGCGCGGGGCCGCCCGCCCCGTGGCGCGCGGTTCGCGCCCCTGGCGCCACGCGATGGAAAACCGGTGCGCCCCTGGGGGCGCGGGCGGCCTCGCCCGCACCGGAATACAGGTTCGAGGAACGCGCCGAGAGCCGGCACGCCGCGACCGCACCGACCGGCGATCGCCAGCCGCGAGGAATGGCCGCTGACAGGAAGAGCGGTCGGCGCCGGTCCGCCACCGGCGCATTGCCCATGATGCGGGGCGGGGCGCTTACTGGCCCACCGGGATGACGCGTTCGCAGTCCATGCGCAGCGTGCCGCTATCGTCGAACACCAGGCCGCGAAAGACCGCGGTGGCCCCTGTGGTCAGCGCAGTGGAGGGCGACAGCGTGCTGGGGCCGGCGTATACGTAAGCGGTGGAGAGATCCGAGAGGCGGGGATAAATCGTCGTCGTCGGCTGAAGTTCGGCGAAGAGGTCGTCGGCGGCGAGGGTGATTTGATAGACAGTGAACTGGTCGCTTTGGGAGACCGCGGCGACGCTGCCCTCAAGCGCCTGCGGCTCCAGCGTGATGATAGCCGCCGGCGGGAGATTGGGATATGTGGGCTCTTGAAGTATGGAATAGAAGATGGACGCGGACTGGCCGGCGATCATGGTCTGCGCGTTGAAGACGGCGGGGAACGGCAGGCTAGCGAGATCGGTGAATGCGGAGGCGGTGGTATAGGCGGTGCCGCCGGTCACCGAATACAGGGGCGAAGCGAAGGTGCTGCCCAGGTGCGCGAGGGTGGCAAACTGAAATTCCGGGGAGTACGAGTCTATGCCGGTGATGAGGGTGCCCGTGGACCAATATAGGGCCGCCGGGGTGTCTACCTCGACGCGCGTCGCCAGCAGGGAGCCGTCGGGCTGGAGCGCGGCGCCGGCCTGGACGTACATGTTGGGGGCGAGATCGGCAATAGCGGCGAGGCCCTGAATTTGGGTGCTGCTGTTCGTCGCCAGCGTCAGCTTGGCGCCTTCGCCAGTGAGCAATTGCAGGGTGCCGGAGGCGGCGGTCTGGATCTGCCCATTGATTCCGGTGATGAGGCCATTTTGAATGCTGGTGGGCGGCTGCGCGATAGGGATGGTGGTGAGAGTGAAGGCCGGGGCGAGGGTGAAGTCGCAGGAGCTAGTCGAAGATGATGCGGTGAAACAGCCGGCCGTCGTCTGGATGGATCGGTCAAGGTCCAATTGCAAATTCAGCGCTAGGTCCGGGCCAAGAACGGAGAGCGGCGTAGGGAGGCTGATGGTGGCCGCGCCGGAGCCGGTCGCGAGGTTGCAAAAGCCGTAATAGCCGGTGGTCGCGGCGACCAGGTCCGCCGAACACTCCCCGACGCTGATCGTCGCCGCGGTGTAAATGCCTTCGGGGGTATCCGCCGACAATAGCGGCGCGGACACCCGGCCGTTCACGTGCATGAACTCGGTGCCCAGGCAGGCGGCAAAATTGTCGGCGCAGTTGGGGCCGTCGAAAAGGATGAAGGTTTTGCCGTCTTGGTTTGTGAGCGTCAAGCTGGTGATCCCGAGGTCTAGCGTGATGGGCTCGTTGCCGCCGACCGTCGAGGCTAGCAAGACGGTGTGGGTCGTGCCGAGGTAGACGGCCTTGGGATAGGCCTCTGGGCTGGAGCCGCCGCAGCCGAAGGAAGCCGCGGAGGATAGAAGCAGAAGGGCGGCGAGGCCGAGCCCGGTGCGCAGCGAATAGCGGCAAAGATATAACATGCCTCACCTCCGGCCGGGTGGCAAAGGTCCTTTCTACACCAAACAAAGCTGCTGGGCAATTGGCCAGTGTGTGTTACATACCTCGCGACAAGGGCCGGGGTTGGCGCAGGGGCTGGACTCCGGGCGGCAGGCTCCGGTCGGCCACGACCGGGGTGGGGCGGGACTACAATGGCCGGTTGTTCCTTGGAGGCTCGATGCAACGGCGGAAATTCTTGGGATTGGGATTAGGGGCGGCGGCGGCGCCGGCGATGGCGGCGCTGGGAACGGCGGCATGCTCGGCGGGCGGGAGCGGCGCCGCGGGCGGAACAGGCGCGGGAGCGGTGGCGGCGGCAAGCGGCGCGGCGGCGAGCGGGGTGGTGACGCCGGTTTCGCGGCGGGCGGATATTTTCCTTTCCCACCGGCTGGGAACGGACCATGCCGAGGCGGTTTCGGTGGTGGACATGAACGGCGACGGGCGGCCGGACATCGTCAGCGGGGCGTATTGGTATGAGAACCCGGGACCGGGCGGGGTCACCTGGCGGCGGCATCAATGGCGGTATGTCGGGGTGTCACCGTTTCATATCGCCGGCGTGAATAAGATCGAGTTCGTCAACGACTGCATTCAATTTCCCGTGGACGTCAACCACGACGGGCATCTGGATATCGTGACCGCGGCGTGGCAGACGGACGGGATCTGGTGGTATGAGAACCCCAAGGGGCCGGGGTTCTGGAAGCAGCATTTGATCTGCCATTCGCGGGCGACCGAGGGTGGGGTGTACGCGGACGTGAACGGCGACGGGAAGATGGATACGATCTTCGCGCATTACGAGCCGTCGAATTTGATCTGGGTCAATTTCGCCGGGGCGAAGCCGGAGGTGCATTACGTCGGCGGGAAAACGGCGGACGGGCATGGCGTGGGCGTGGCGGACATCAACGGCGACGGCAAGCCCGATATTTTGTCCATCCATGGCTGGCTGGAGAACGTAGACGCGGACCGCGACCAATGGAAATGGCATCCGGAGTGGGAGCTGGGCGAAGCGGGGTTCCCGATCCTTGGCTACGACGTCAATGGCGACGGGAAGATGGACCTGATCTACGGCCATGGCCACAACTTCGGGCTGTATTGGATGGAGCACGTGGTGAGCGGCGGGCGGCGGAGCTGGCGGCGGCACATGATTGACGACTCCTTCTCCGAGGCGCACGCGCTGAAGCTGGCCGACATTGACGGCGACGGCGAACTGGAGCTGATCACCGGGAAGCGGTATCGCGGCGACCCGGACCCTGGACTGTACGAGCCGCTGTGCATTTTCTATTACAAGATTGACCGGCGGACGGCGACGTTCACGCGCTTTCCGGTGAGCTACAACGGGACGGCGGAGATCGGCACGCAGGTGATCACCGAGGACATTGACGGCGACGGCGATCTGGACATCATCGTCGCCGGCAAAACCGGGGTGCACTGGCTGGAAAATCTGCGCGTGGACAAGGTGCCGGCTAAGATCCGGGAGCAAGAGCTGTGGTTGAACCCGAACTGGCCGTTCGCCGGCGAGAGCGGGCCGGGAAGCCCGGCGGGGCATGAGGTGGACACCGCCTCGATCGTGAAGTGTGACGGCTGAGGGCGACGCCGCGGCCGCCGGCGCTCCCAGGCGCATGTGCTAGACGGGCGTGGCATTCTATCGCGTGCCATTGGAAAACGGACAATTGCTCCGCCGCCCCGCGCCTAGTTTGCCCCCGGACAAAAGGCGCGGCGCCAGAGGGCAGCGGAAGCCGCTTGCACGCGGCGGCCGGCGGCGCCTGGTTTGGGTACACGTCGCTGGGCTATACTGGGGGCGCAATTCAGGTTGCACCCCGTCCGCGGAAAGGGATTATCCCGCCTGAGCTAGCCAACCTCGCCGAGCATTGACTTCTCTTTTTGCCCGCAGCGGACGCCGGGCCGAAAAGGAGAGGTGCATGTCTCGTCCGTTACCGGAAAACGCCAATTTTGAATTTCTCCGCAAGCAGGCCAAGGCGCTGCTGCGGGCCGCGCCCGGGAGCAGGCTTGCCGGGGCGCAGCAGCGGCTGGCGCGGGAATATGGCTTCGCGAGCTGGGCGGCCCTGAAAGCCCATGTGCTGGCGAAAAGGCTGAGCCCGGCGGAGGCGCTGCGGGTCGCGGTCTGCGACGGCGACGCGGATCGCGTGCGGGAGTTGCTGCGAACGCACGCCGAGCTGCGGGCGCGGATTGACGCGCCGCTGGAGAGCTACGGCTTCGGGCAGCACGCGATGTTCGCGGCGGTGCAGCGCAGCGACCGCGCGACCGTTGACGTTCTGCTGCATTTCGGCGCCGACATCGGCAAGCGCACGGAGTGGTGGGCGGGAGGCTTCGCCGTGCTGGACGACTGCGATCCGGCGATGGCGGAGTTTTTGCTGGAGCGGGGCGCGGCGCTGAATGCGCACTCGGCGGCGCGGCTGGGGCGGATGGACTCCCTGCGGGCCATCGTGGCGGCTGACCCGGGGGTGGTGCAGGCGCGCGGCGGGGATGGGCGGACGCCGCTGCACTGCGCGGCGACGGTGGAAGCGGCGGTATTTTTGCTGGAGCACGGCGCGGAGATGGACGCGCGGGACGGGAATCATGAGTCCACGCCGGCGCAGCACATGCTGCGGGTGGATCAGCCGCGGCATTATCCGCGGGACCGACAGGATGTGGCGCGCGCGCTGGTGTCCCGGGGCTGCCAGACCGATCTGCTGATGGCGGCGGCGCTGGGGGATCTGGATCTGGCGCGGCGGCATTTGGACCGCGATCCGCGGTGCATTGCGATGCGCGTATCGGCGGAGTGGTTTCCCATGCGCGATCCGCGCGCCGGCGGGACCATTTACATCGAGGAGCTGGGGAAGGACCGGACGGCGCACGCGGTGGCGCGGGACTTCGGGCATGAAGACGTCCTTGCCCTTTTGCTGGAGCGGACGCCGGAGGCGCTGCAGCTGGCGCTGGCCTGCGAGCTGGGCGACGAGGCGGTGTTCCGGCGCTATCAGGCGGCGCATCCGCGCGGCGCGCGCGGGTTGGCGGCGGCGGAGGCGGCCAAGCTGCCCGACGCGGCGCAGAGCAACAATACGGCGGCGGTGCGGCTGATGCTGGAAGCGGGCTGGCCGGTGGACACGGCGGGAGAGATGGGCGCGACAGCGCTGCACTGGGCGGGGTTCAATGGCAACGCCGAGATGGCCCGGGAGATCTTGCGCTTTCATCCGCGGCTGGAGCAGAAGTCGCGGGAGTATGCGGGGACGGCGCTGGCCTGGGCCATCTTCGGCTCCGGTAATAGCTGGCGGCGGGAGAGCGGGGACTACGTGGGCGTGGTGCGGGCGCTGCTGGAGGCGGGGGCGGAGGCGCCGCCGGAGGCGATGGCGTTAGAGCCGAGCGATGAGGTGCTGGAGGTTCTGCCATGAATTCCGCGAGCGGCGCAGGGCATGAGCGGAGAGGAGGAGGAATGATGCGGGACGATAGGCGGCCGGTGGCGGTGACCGTGGTCGCGTGGCTGTACATCGCGGCGGGCGGGGCGATGTTCGCGTTGCACGTTCCAGGTTTGCTGGCCGGGCGGGCGGATAGCGGATGGGTGGAGCTGACCGAGGCGCTGGCGGTGGTGGCCGGCGTGTTTCTGTTGCGGCGGCGGAACTGGGCGCGGTGGCTGGCGGTGGCGTGGATGGCGTTTCATGTGGCGATCAGCTTTCCCGTGGTCCGCATGCTGGCGGTGCACGGGGCGTTTTTCGCGGTGATCGCGTGGGTTTTGTTCCAGCCGGCGGCGGGGCGGTATTTTCGCGGTGGCGCCGGCGGCGCCGGTTCCGGTAGCGGCGGCGGTGTGGCGGCGGCGGACGGCGAGGCGGCGGGCAATGAAGCGGGTTGAGGCGGCGGGGGCTGGGAGGAAACCGGTAGGCAGGGACGGAGTGGCCGCGGCGACGCCGGTGGTCAACCTCGGCTATCGTTCGACGAATTATTGGCTGATCGGCGGGGGCGAGCGGCGGCTGTTGGTGGACTTGGGCTGGCCGGGTTCGCTGGGGGCGATGCGCGCGGCGCTGGCGCGAAACGGCGTGGCGCCGGAGGCGGTCGCCTTCGGGCTGGCGACGCATTATCACCTGGACCATGCCGGGCTGGGGGAGGAGCTGAAGCAGTTCGGGATGCGGCTGATCGTTGTGGACATTCAGCAGCCGGCGATTGCGGCGATGCGGGCGCATATCAAGCCGCAGGATCATTACGTCGAGATCAGCGGCGCCGGAAACCGGGTAATTCCGGCGGCGGCGGGAAGGGCGCTGCTGGCGGAGATCGGGCTGGCGGGAGAGATTCTGCCCACGCCGGGGCATAGCGCGGACAGCGTTTCGGTGCTGCTGGACGACGGCGCGGTGTTTACAGGCGATTTGCCGGCGGAGCGCATGGCGACCGAGGCGGAGCTGCCACAGGTGGCGGCGAGTTGGCGGCTGCTGCGGGAGCGGGGGGCGCAACGGTGGTATCCGGCGCACGGGCCCGTGCGGGGGTTCCGGCGGGACGAGAAATGAGGGCTTGGTATACTCGGCGTTCATGTTGCCGGGACATGCGACCGCCGAAGGGACCGCCGCGTACGCGGCGCGATTCCATGCCTTAGCCGAAGCCGGGCATTTTCGCCGCGCCAAGGGCGTGGGCGGAGAGGCCTGGATGGCGCCGTCGCTGGGCCTTGGGACCTACCTAGGAGAAGCGGACGACGCTACCGATGCGGGCTACGAGGCGGCGATCGCGGCGGCCTTGGACGGCGGCATCAACCTGCTGGATGCGGCGATCAACTACCGGCACCAGCGCAGCGAGCGGGCCATTGGCCGGGTGCTGGGCAGCGGGCGGTACCGGCGCGAGGAGATCGTGGTCTGCACCAAGGCGGGGTTTTTTCCGTTTGACGGCGAGATGCCGGCGGATCCCCGCGCCTATATCTTTTCCACCTATGTGCAAAGCCGGCTGGCGCATCCGGGGCAGATCGCGGCCGGAGCGCATTGCATGGCGCCGGTGTTCCTGGCCGATCAGCTGCAGCGCAGCCGGCAAAATTTGGGGCTGGAGACGATTGACGTCTTCTATTTGCACAATCCCGAGACGCAGGCGGCGGGACTGTCGCGGGAGGAGTTTTACCGGCGGCTGCGGGAGGCGTTCGCATTTTTGGAGAAGGCGGTCGCCAACGGCTTGATCCGCTATTACGGCGCGGCGACCTGGAGCGGATTTCGCGTGGCGCCGGACAATGTGGAATATTTGGAGCTGAGCCGCATGGCGGCGCTGGCGCGGGAGATCGGCGGCGAAGAGCATCATTTCCGCTTCGCGCAACTGCCCTATAACCTGCAAATGCCGGAGGCGAGCGTGCTGATGAACCAGCCCGTGGAAAAGCCGCCCTATGTCAGTCTGCTGGGCGCGGCGGCGCGGCTGAAGATCAACGTGGTGGCGTCGGCGTCGCTGGCGGCGGGTCAGCTGCGCGGGTTGAATGCCGAGGCGCTGGAGTATCTGCGGCCGTTCTTGGCGCCGGCGGAATCTGCCGTGGACTGCGCGCTGCAATTTTCCCGCGCCAGCGTGCTGACGGCGCTGGTGGGTATGTCGCGGGCGGAACACGTGGCGGCGAATCTGCGGGTGGCGGCGTGGCCGCCGCCAAGCGCGGTGCAAATCAGCCGGCTGCTGCGGCAGTAGAAGGACGGCGAGATTACGTTTGGTAGGCGCCACCGATGAGGATCCCCTGACTACCCTCGCGGTTGGCTGCGCCGACGGCGCGGTGAAGTCCGGGCTACTCTTCCTTGGCGTAGGCGATTTCCATGCGGGCGGCGCGATGCGCGCTGATGGCGGTAAAACCGGCGGCGGCGGCGAGCAGGACCAGGATGGAGACGGCGGTGCTGGCCGGCGCGGTAACGATGGCAATGGAGCCCGACAGCAGGGGAACTGGCAGCAGCGAGTGCAAATAGAAGAGCACGGTTAGGTGCTGGAGCCAGGGCGGAAGGAACAGCAGGATCGCTTCCCAACCGAAGAACGCCAGCACCGGAATGACGGGATTGCGGAACAGCAACCCCATGAGCAGGAAGACGGCGCCGTAGGCGGCGCAGGCGAGGACGGCGATGCCGCCGTAGGCGGCGGCTTGGCCGGCGGGGACGGGCTGGGAAGCGATGAGCGCTAGCGCCAGCAGCGTGGAGGCGGCGAACAAGACGGCGGCGCCGATGACGGCGGCGAAATATTTGCCCCACAGCAAGACGGCGCGAGGCGCGGGGGTGAGGAAGGCGTAATGCAGGCTGCGAGCCGAGGTCTCCGAGCGGAAGACGCGGATAAACATCCAGGCGCAGCCGAAGAAAATCGCGGTGCGCAGGATCAGGGCCTCGAAGATATTGGAATAGACGCTGGGCGGGGTATGGAAAGTGTGAAAGCCGTGGGCGCGGGCGAAGGCGCGGGCCAGGGCGATGCCGATGCCGGCCAGCACGGGCAGCGCGGCGAGAGCGTAGACCACCAGCGCGCCGGGCGAGAGCCATTGCCGGCGCAACTCGACGGCGATGACCGGGCCGAGCAGGGACCGCGGAGCGGGGAGGGCGGCGTCAGCCATGGACGGCCTCGGTATCGGGGGTCAGCAGGAAGCGGTAGACCGCGTCCAGATTTTCATCCACCGGAGCGACGGTCTCGATTTGCAGCCGGGATTCGGCAGCCAACTGGTTGAGAGCCAAAAAGAACGCCTCCGGATTGCGGGTTTTCACCAGCACGGCGCCGGGTTCGGGGGCACCGGGTTCGGCGGAGGCGGCGGCGGTTTCGCTGCCGGCCAGGCGGGCTTCGATGACATGGGGCAGGGAAAAGGCGTGCGCGGCCAGTTCGGCGGGACGGTCGCAGCGCACCAGAATTTGCAGGGGATGGCGGTGGATTTCGCCGCGCACGGTGGGAACGCTGCCGGCGCCGAGCAGATAGCCCTGGTCGAGCAATAGGACGCGGTCGGAGATGGCGTCCACCTCATGGAGGATGTGGCTGGAGATCAGCAAGCAGCGGCCGCCGGTGGCCCAAGCGCGAAACAGCGCCGCCATATCCGCCCGCGCCAGCGGGTCCAGACCGTTCAGCGGTTCATCCAAAATGACGACGCGGGGATCGTGGGCGGTGGCTTGCGCCAGGCGCAGGCGCTGGCGCATGCCTTGGCTGAAGGCGTCGGCGCGGCGGCGGGCGACGGCGGACAAACTGACGCGTTCCAGGGCTTGGCTAGCGCTGCTGGCGGCGGCGGCGGGGGAGTAGCCATGCAGGCGGAGATAGCGGGCGATGAAGCCGTGGGCGGTGACGCCGGCGGGAAACGAGTCCCAGGAGGCGCAGTAGCCCAACTGGCGATAGAGTTCCGGATGGCCGGGGCGCTGCCCGAGCACGGTGACCTGGCCGCGCGTCGGCCATAGGAGTCCGGCGAAGAGATTCATCAGCGTGGTTTTGCCGGCGCCGTTGGGGCCGACCAAGCTGGTGATGCCGGGGCCGATGCTGACCGTCACCCGGTCCACGCCGAGCACGTCGCCGTAGAACTTGGAGACCTGTTCGGCGCGGAGCAGGGAATCGGAGGTTGGAGACGCGGCGGCGGACATGGCGATTAGCGAATGGGCGGATAGGGACGGAGCGAGCGCGCCAACAACGCCAAGCAGCCGGCGGCGAGCAGCGCGACGACCAGCCACGCCGACCAGGCGGGCACGGGGGGCAGCACGCCCCAGACGCGATGTCCATCGGGGCCGGGGACAAAGCCGTAGGCGGGCACGTTGAGGCGGAACAAGCCCTGCCAGATGATCCGCATCAGCGCCAGCGGGCTGAGCAGGCGGCCCCAGGGAGTGGTCAGGAAGTTGTCGAGGATTCCGCCGACAATGCCGGGAATGAAGAACAGGCCGACCAGGGCGGCGGTGGCGGGCCAGCGGCGCTTGAGCGCGGCCGAAAGGGCGTTGGCCAGCAAGCTGAGCAGGACGATCCAGACCAGCGAGCCGAGGAAGATGCCGGCGGCGATGTGCAGGTTGGCGGCGAACCATTGCCCGCCGGCAAGCGAGGCTTGCAGCACGAACAAGAACAGGCCGGGCAGCCAGGTCACCACCGAAAGCAGCAGCAGCAGCGGCAGCATCTTGCCCCACAGATATTGCGGGCGGGTGATGGGGCGGGAGAGATAAAGCGGCAGCGCGTTGTTGGCCTGGTCGCGGGCGATGGCGGGAGGCCCGAGCCAAAGGGCGAGGAAGAAGGCCAACACCGCCGCGATGACGAGGAACACGGTGAAGAATTGCGCGTCTATGGGCACCAGCTTGGTCACCGCCAGGCGCAGGACGCGCAGGGCGGGCAGGTTGTAATGCAGGTAAATCAGGATGGCGAAGACCAGCGTGGCGATCGCGGCGGCTCCCAGCAGCAGAACGACAAGGCGGGAGGCGAAGGCCTCGGCCAGGCCGCGGCGGGCGATGGCCAGCGGCAGGCGGCGGGGCTCGGTGAGCGGGCCGTCGTAGGGGTGATAGGCGTGCTCAAAGATGGGCATGGCGTTTAGGCCGCGCCTGCGGCGGCGGCGGGACTGTTCATGGCCCGCAGGAAGATTTCCTCAAGGGAGTCGCGCTTGTATTCGAAGCGGCGGAGCTGGACCTGGTGAGCGGCGGCGGCGCGGAAGATCTCCGCCGCGTCCATTCCCTCCGGCAGTATGATCTTGCCGCGATTGCCGGGCGCGGTGGCGCAGACGCAGCCGCGTTGCTGCAACGCCGCCCAGAAGGCAGGGGCGCCCTCGCCCTGCGTTTCCAAGAAGACGAAGCGGCGGTGAGTGCGGCGCTCGGCTTCCAGGTCGCATTGCGCGGCGATGCGGCCGTCCTTGAGGATGAGGATTTCATCGCAGCATTCCTCGACGTCGTGCAGCAGATGCGAGGAGAGCAGGAAGCGAGTTTCCCCGCTGGCGCGCAACGCGCGGATGAGCTGGATCATGCGGCGGCGGGCGGTGGGATCGAGGCCGTTGGTGGGCTCATCCAAGAACAGCAAGCGGGGGCCATGGACGACGGCTTGGGCGAGCTTGGCCATTTGCTTCATGCCGGAGGAATAGGATTCCAGCGGGCGATAGCGGGCTTCGCCGAGGCCGACGAAAAACAGCGCCTCATGGGCGCGCTCCAACGCGGTGTCCGGCGGCAGGCCGGAAAGTTCGCCCATCAGGCGCAGAAATTGCACTCCGGTCATGCGGGCGATGAAGGCGTCGCGCTCCGGCATGTAGCCGATGGCCGCGCGCGCGGCCGCGCCGGCGGCGATGGGGGCGCCCAGCAGATGAGCGCTGCCGGCGCTGCGACGATAGAAGCCGAGCAGGGTATGGATGAGCGTGGTTTTGCCCGCGCCGTTAGGGCCCAGCAAACCGATGGCGCGGCCGTGCAACTGACAGGTCAGGCCGTGCAGAATGGGCCGTCCCGCCAACTGCACGGCCAAGCCCTCCATGGCGATCGTCGCCGGGCTGGCGGCCGCCGGCGCGGCGGCGGTCGGGGCGGGCGGTGGAAGGCTCACGGCCATAGGCTAGCAGAGGCGGGAAGGGGGTGGCCGCGGCGGCTGGTCTTAGCGAGGCGGAGCGGCGTGGTGGTGGAAATTGCGGCGGACCACCGAATGCAGGGGGCCGAAATCCAGCGCTTGGGCGCCGATCAGGCTGTGCTCGAAAAAGTCGAGCGGCCCGGTGGCGCCATTCATGGCCAGCGTCAGGCGATCGGGGGCGGCATAGGCGCAGGCGGCGGTGGGCGCTTCCGTTGCCACGTTGAAGAAGGATTGCCGCTGCTGCGGGCTGATGGAGCCGGCGCCGGGCAGGGACAGGAATTGGTTCAGCGTGGGGCCAAGGTTCTGATAGAAGATAGCCGAGCAGTTCACCTGGTCGTCCACCGGAAGGGCGGCGACGAAGCGCTGGGAGTGGAGCAAATTGTAGCCGCTGGAGTGGTAACGCAGGGCTTGCGTCAGCCAGGCGGAGCTGGGGGCGGCGACCAGATCGCCGCCGGTGTAGAGATAGACGAAGTGGAACCCGTTGGGCAGGCTGAGGCGATAGGCGTCATGCCCGGCCACGGTGACCGGGGTCATCACGCCGGCGCCGGCGCGGATCAAGCAGGCGGCGATGGCCGACTGCAACGCCGCGGGATCGGTGACGCCGGCGGCGAAGATCCAGTTGGGAGTGGGCAGCAGCGGCCCGTCCATGGCGATGGCGAATTCGCCGGAGAGCGGCGCCAGCAGGCTTTGCAGCCAGGCGGGCGGCGGCCCCGCGGGCTTGCCGCCGGATTGCAGCTGCATGATCTGGGCGGCGAGATCGGCGGGCGGAATGGTTTCCATGGCGAAGGCCATGCGCGGCTGCGGGGAAACGTAGGAGAGGGTCTGCATCGGCCGCGGCGGCGCCAGCCAGGCGGCCAGGCCGCGGCGCCGGGAAGCGAAGGCCAGGTCGGCGCGATTGGTGGTGACGCCGGCGGCTTGGCGCACGGTGGCGATGAAGGCGGTGGCGTTGGCGAAGCCGAGGCGCTGCGGCCAGCCGGCGTGGTCGCCGGCAGCGGCATTGTGCAGCAGTGAATGAACGTTGGCGGCCACCAAGACGCTGACGCCGCCGGCGTAGGTTTGCCGCACGCGTTGGTAAAACGGCGTGGAGGTGAAGTCGAGGGCGGAGGGCGAGTGCCGCTGGCGGTATAGCTGGCGCAACGGCGCCGGCCCAAGGGCGGCGGCGAGCAGGCCGTCATGCAGCCAAATCACCGGGCCGGATCCAGCCACTCTGGGCGGCCGGCGTCCGCGCCAGATGCGCGGGGCTTTTCCTCCCGGCGCCCCGGCGGTGAGCTGGCTTAGACGGCGCACAAGGTCATTGGGATGGACCAGGCGGGCCAGGAGCAGCGGGGAAGCGGGGACGTCGTGGTCGTTGGCGCCGGCGGCTATGACGATCTCCGGACCCAGATCGGCGCCCAGTTGCAGGAACGGCTGGACGGTGGTCTGCCATTTCGCTCCGCCGGGATTCCGCCGCCGCCACCATTGCCGCAGCACCGGATCTTGTTGCAGGCGGCGCTGGAGGATTTGGTAGGAGGCGGCCAGTTGGCCGTGCAGGTTGGGCAGGGAAGCGAAAAAGACGGTATTGGCCGGCAGCAGGTGGGCCAAGGAGGACTGGTAGCGCAGTTGCGGCGGGGGCACCTGCGCCAGGGCGTGGCGCAGGCGGGCGAGGCTGGCGGCCAGGGCCAAGTAATGCGGCGCGTTGGCGCTCCAGGCGAAGTTGGCGGTGAGGGGCGGATTCTCGATGGCGGGATTGGTGGAGAGCTGGCTGCCGGCGGGAACGACGGTCTGATGACCCGGGTAGTCCACGCGGACCGAACCGCGCAAGACGGCGAGGTGGGCGCCCTTCAGTCCCTGCTGGACGGCAAAGATGGTGCCCAGGGAAGTAAACGTGGCGTCGGGGGCGGCGACTTGGAAGTGGCGCCCGCCGGTTTGATGGGCGGCTTCAACGATGACGTCGCCGGCAATGAGGCGAACCTTGGCGCCGCGGCCGCTGGCGGAGAGCGCGAACTCCGAGTGGGCGCGCAGATCCAGGCGGGAGCCGTCGGGCAGGCGCAACTGGGTCTGGCCGGCGTTGCGGTAGCGCGGGCCGAAATCGAGCCACTGGGCGTGGACCAATGCGGGTCCATTGGCGCCGAGCTGATAGACCGGCCCGCTGGCCGCCAGCACGGTGGCTTCTCCGGCGGCGGGCGAGACGCGCACATAAATGATGGCGACGACGATGGCCGCGGCGACGGCCAGGCCCACAGCCGCCCAGCGCATGGGGTGGCGGTGGAGGTTGGTTTCCGGGGACGGCGGGGCAAGACTGGGCGCCGGGACGGAGCGGCCAGCGAAGGCGGCGCGGCAGGCGACACAGGTGGCCAGATGATCCTCCACCAGGAGCTGTACGCCGGCGTCGAGCGCGTGGCGGTGATAGGCGGGCGCGAGCGCCTGAATGTCGGCGCAGCCGCGCAACAGCGACATGCCGGCGGCGCCATTTGGGGCCGGGGCGCCGGCGGCGGGCTCGCTAGCCGCGGCGGCGATACGCTGCCAGACCTTGGTCGCGGAAGCGGAGATCTCCGCCTCGTCCAGGCGGGCGGCGCGAATGGCGGTGTTCAGGGCGTCCAAATTGGGCGTGTCGGAACCTTCGCGTGGCGGTTTCATGAGGTCACCCCCCAATAACGGCTGAGGACTTGGCGCAGCTGCCGCCGGGCGCGGTGCAACGTGACGCCGATGGTCACGCGCGGCACGCCGAGACGGCGGGCGATTTCGGTGTTGTCCAGATCTTCCCAATAACGCAGGACGAAGATTTCGGCGGCGCGGCCGCCAAGCCGCGCCACGGCTGCGCGCAGCGCGGCTTGCAGTTCCTGGGAATGATGGGCACGTTCCGGGTCGGGGGCGGGATGGGTAAGGCGTTCGACGGCACCCTCGGCTGGCTGGGGTTTGCGGCGGCGCAGGCAATCGATTGCCGCGTGCACGGTCATGCGGTGCAGGTAGCCGCCCAATTCATTGCCCGGGCGCAAGCCCAACTGCCCGCCGTCGCGGGCCAGGCGCAGAAAGACGGTTTGCAGGACGTCCTCGGCATCGGTGCGATTGCCGACCACGCGGTAGGCGGTTTGCAGCAGGCGGGCGTGGTGACGGCAGTAGAGATCTTCAAGCTCTGCCAGGGGGGAGGCGGCTACGGCGGTGCGGGCCGCGCCGCCGGCGGGGAGAGGCTGGGGTGTGAGGGGCATGGCGCAGGCCCAGCGGCGGGACGGCGTGGACGAACCCGATGAGGAAATGGCAGCCGGCACGCGATCGCTCCTAGCGAATCTACGCGCCAGCTCCGGGCTTATTACGGAGAAAACGCGCCCCGGGTTGCCCCGGGGGCGCCGTCCCCGGCTGCCGGGTTCATGGGCGGCCGCCGCATCCAATTCTGCTGTTAGCAAGTATAGATGCGCCAGGGCGGATCGGGGCTGCGGCGAGCCGAAGGCGGGCCGGCAAGGGCGGCGAATTAGCCGGCGCCGTGGCGCGCGGACCGCGCCGGGGAGGGGTCGGTTCTGGCATCGTCGTCGGCGGCGGGCGCCGCGGCGGCGGGTTCCGCGGGAGGAGCGGCGGCCGCCGCCTCCGCTGCTTCCGCGGGCAGGGGCAGCGGGACCGGTCCGGTGGGGGGAGCAAACAGTTGGTCCAACGCCTCCACCAGCCGGGCGTCGTCGCCGGCGCGGGCCGCCGCCTTGATGGCGGTGAGCGGGCGATGCAGCCATTTTTGCATCAGGCCGTGGCTAAAGGTGTCCACCCACGCTTCCACGAACGCCCGCTGGTCGTCGGGCAGGCGGGCCAGCTTGGGGCTGAGGCGTTCCATTTCCCGCTGGCGGATTTGCTCGCATTGGGCGCGGAGGGCGGAAATGACCGGCGCCGCTTGCACGCCGCGGGCGGCGCGCTGGAACTTGGCCGTCTCCTGCTCGATGAGCGTTTCGGCGCGCACCGCCTCCTGCTGACGCTGGGCCAGGTTGAGGTCCACGGCGGCGCGCAGGTCGTCAATGTTGTACAAAAATGCGTTGTCCAATTGACCGGCATCGGGGGCGATATCGCGCGGCACGGCAATATCCAGCAATAGCAGCGGACGCGCGCGGCGGCGGGCCAGGATCGCCGCCACGGCGGCGCGGTCGAGAATGGGTCGGGTGGCGCCGGTACAACTGATGATGATGTCGGCGGCGGCCGCCTCGGTCCAGGCGCCGAACGGGATGACGGCGCCGTGATGCTGGGCCGCCAGCGCCGCGGCGTGCTCCGGCGTGCGGCTGGCGACCAGCAGGTGGCTGGCGCCTTGGCGCAGGAAATGGCTGGCGGCGAGCGCGCCGGTTTCCCCCGCGCCGATCAGCAGCACGCAGCGGCCTTGCAGGTCGCCGAAGATCTGCTGCGCGAGGCCGGCGGCGGTGCGGCTGATGGAAACCGCGTGGCGGCCGAGTCCTGTCTCCCGGCGGACGCGTTTGGCGGTGCTGAAGGCGCGGGCCAGCAGCGGGTGCAGGCCGCCGCGCATGCCCCCGGCGGCGCGGGAATCGGCATAGGCGGCCTTGATCTGGCCGAGGATCTGGGGTTCGCCGATGACTTGCGAATCCAGGCTGGCGGCGACGCGAAACAAGTGCCGCACCGCGGCGTCACCGCGATGGCAATAAAAGTCCCCGGCGTTCGCCGTGAGGTCGCGACCATAAATCGCAGCCAGCGCCGGCCAAGGATTCCAGTCCTCAGGCTCGGTGGCGAAAACCAGTTCCACGCGGTTGCAGGTGGACAGAATCAGGGCGTCATTGACGCCAGGCCACGCCAGCAGCCGGGCCAGCGCCGCGGGAATTTGTTCCGGGGCCAGTGCATAGCCTTCGCGCCGCGCCACTTCGGCGGTATGGTGGCTGACGCCGATGAGGAGATAATTCATCGCGGAAAAAAGTGGTGCAATCCGCTGGCGTTGCCGGAGAGCCAGCCGGCGGCGGCGATGACAAAGCACAGCACCGTGGCGTACGCGGCACGGCGGCCGCGCCAGCCTCCCGACCAGCGGGAAAACAAGAGCAGCAAATAGACCACCCAGGCCAGCAGCGTGAGGGCGATCTTGGGGTCGCTCAAATCCAACGTGCCCCACATGGCGTCAGCCCAGTACAGGCCGATCGCCAGACCGGCGGTGAGCAATGGGAAGCCGATCAACAGGGCGCGATAGCTGAAGCGATCCAGCGTCTCCAACGGCGGCAGCCAGCGGCTGGGGCTGGGTTTGGGGGGGCGTTGGCGCAGGCGGCGCTCCGCCAGCAGGAACAGAATGCCGCCGGCGAAGGCCAGCACCAGCGCCGCATAGCCCAAGAAAATCAAGACCGCGTGCAGGTAGATCCAGCCATTGCGCACGCTGGCCGCCGGTGAGCCCACCCCCACCCGCGCCACGCCGTCGCTGCCGTAGATGGAGGTCAGCGTGAGGGCGAAGACGAGGGGAAAGACCACCACCGCCAGCGAGGGCGGGGAATAAAAGCGATAGGCCGCCAAAAACACCGCGACGATCAGAAACGCCAGCAGGCTGCTGGCTTCGCTGTACTGCGTGATCGGGAAATGACCGGTGACGACGCCGGTTTCCACCAAGCTGACAAACTGAAAGCAAAAGCCCAGGGCGACGGCGCCGCGGGCCAGCCGGAACAGGGTCTGGCGCCGCACCGCCAAAGTGATCCAAGCGGTGGCCAGGCCGAACGTGTACAGGCTGAGGGCCATACGGGCCCAAAAGAGACTGAAATTCACCATCCGGAGCCGCGGAACCTAAGGTCAATTATAAATGCCGCGAGGGCAGGCGAACAGCCGCGACCGGCCGGAGGCGGTTACGGCGCGATGGGTGGCTGGGGGCCCGAGGCCGAAGGGGTAACCGGGGCCATGTAGCGGGCGGCGTTGAAGGCCTGCCAACGCAGCCAAAAGACACGCAGGCTGGCGACGATGGGCACGGACAGGAAGACCCCTAAAATCCCGGCGATCTCCGCGCCGGTCAAGACCGCGAAGATGACCAGGAAGGGATGAATGTTCAGACGGCTGCCCATGATCTTGGGCGCGTTGACGTAGTCCTGCTCCACGCGCCACACCGCCAAAAAGGCGATCAGCAACATCCAATGGCCGAAGCCGAAGACAAAGGCGGCGCCCAAGATGAGAATCGCGGCGATGATCGGTCCGAGGGTGGGGATGAACTCAAAGAGGCCCGCGGCCAGTCCGATGGCGAGAGGGTAGGGCATGCCGATCAGGGTTAAAAAGCCGATGTAGACGACGATGGCGATGAGCATCAAAATGAGCTGGGAGCGGATGAAATGCCCCCAGACGTCATGCAAGTCGGAAAGCAAGGCATCCAGGAACTCCCGCCTCGCGCGGCGCCGCGCGAGGTCAATGATGCCGCGGCCCAGGGTTTCGCCGCTGACCAGGAAAAACACGCTTAACAGCGGAATCAAGCCGAACCACCAAATGTTCTTGATGAAGGCGGTGACGTAATTGGTCACTTCATGTTCGATCACGACAATCGTGCCGCGGTGCTGGGTCAGAATGGTAGTGAGTTCGGCCTGGGTGCGGGGGCTCCAGCCGTGCGTTTGGCCCAAATGGGTGATGAGAGTGCCGCTGGCCAGACGTTGCGTCAGCACGGGCAGGTCGCGGTCGAGATGCTCGATCTGGTGCACCGCCACCGGACCGAAGCGGAAAAGCAGCAGGGCGACGAAAAGCACTAGCGCGGCGTAGATGACGGTGATGGCGCCGTTGCGCGGCAAGCGCAGTCCCTTTTGCACCCAGGGCACCAGTGGCTCCAGCACGTAGGCGAACAGCAGTCCGAGCAAAAACGCGACCAGCATGTACCGCGCATACCAGATGAACCCCAACACGACGGCATAGATCAGCGTCGTGGTCAATACGCGGACGGTGCGCGTTTCGAGGAAAGGCAAGACATCGCTCCCGGAGCCGCTGGGTTCTGGGCTGACGGCCTTGGAGGGTGCGGAAATTGCCACTAGAGTTGGATACCCTGCCTGCCGGCGCCGCCCTGGCTGGCGGACGGCGCCGCACGATTCGAGTTATGTGCCCGGGGCCACGACCAGGTCGTTCTTGACGCTGAACACGCCTGGCACCTGGCGGGCGGCGTTGCCGGCGACCCTGCGATCCAATTGGCTCGCCACCACGCCGTAGAGAGTCACATGGCCATTATTGACCACTATGCGAATGGGGTGGGCGGGATTTAAGGCGTACCGCTGCAACGCGGGATTGCCGTAGATGGCGCGGGCGGTCTGGAAACGGATTTGGTCGTCGAAGATGGAGGTCGGCGCCACGTGGATGTGGTCCCGCACCGCCTTCACGCCCTTGGTATCGGCGATGATGTCCAGGGCGGAATCGCGGCTGGCGTAATCCGCTACGTTCCCGCCGACGGTGACCACGCCGTCATGCACCTGCAACGTCAGGTTGTTGAAGATTTGCCCTTCGCCCATGCGGTCATAGGTTAGCCGCGCGGCCAATTGCTGGCGCAGCTTGGCGTCGGGCACCGTGGGCGCGTTCACCTGCAATTGCTCGATGACGCCATTCACCGAACTGATTTGTCGGGCGATGTGGCCGGCCTGGAGATACGCGCGGTAGTCGGGGACGGAACCACGCAACGTGACGACGCGGTCCGACACGGTGGCGGTGACATGCGCCAGGGACTTGTGCCGGGCAAATTGCTGGTGCAGGTAATGCTGGATCTCCCGGTCCAGTGCTTGGTTGGCCGCCGCCTTGGAAGTCTGCCGCCTGGGCACGGGAGGCGCCGCCGCCAAAGCCGACGCGCCAAGCGCGCCAAAAATGACGCCTACGGTCATGGCCATTGCCGCGATTTTCGCCTTCATGTTGCGCCTCCCGGGCTCAGATTTTCTGCCTAAAAGCTTTGACGCATCATGCGCGGTGCTGGTTGCAGAACCTAACAGCGGCTTGACATTGCAAATTCCAGCCCAAGGCATGGGAGCGCCGCGTAAACGACCCGCCATGCACGCGGCGGGACGAATGCTGTAACAAATCCGTTACGGCACGGGCGGCCGGGGCTGCCGAAAATCGAAGGCGCCGTTGCATTCCGGTCGGGCGCGCTCCCGTCCACGGCTTGGAATCCCGGCGGGCGGGGCGCGCTGGAGGCCGGCCTCGGGTTGAGTTGCGGCCAGTCCTTTGGCGCGACATTGAGCGAGACCGGGTTCACGCCAGCCGGAACAACTTCCGCGGTCAGCTCCAATCACGCTTCGATCTTTCGCTGCGCAGGACCTTTCGGCGGAGTGAGTGCTTGCGTCCGCAATGCCGATTGGACGCCCGCAGCCTGTTCAACACGCCCAGCTGCGACGCGCCCAATAACAACCCGGAATTCAACCCGAGCGATTCGGACTTTCCTTCCTAGCAGCGGGTGCAAGGCTTCGGCGTGGCCAAAACACCGTCGGCGGCCCGCGCTTCAGTCCGAAGTCGCCGCACCTGAATTGTTAGCGGGTCGGCAAGCGAGCTGTCATCAAACCGTCATCGTTGGCGGCTGCCTGGGGAAGTGTCACGGAACCGTCATCGCCGCCGCGCCCGCGGACGGGCACTCTAGCCGTGATGTTCCTGCAATCTCTCCCACTCACCCAACCAACTTCGAACTTATGACACGACTCGGAGATGAAATGAAACGATGGGCAATGGCCTGCTTTCTCGCTGTTTTCCTTGCGAGTCCCGCCATGGCGCAAGCCACTGGCAATCTTTCCGGAACGGTGCTGGATCAAACCGGCGCTGCCGTTCCCGGGGTGCAAATCACCGCGGTCTCGGGCTCCTACAGCAGCAGCCAAATGACCGGACCGCAGGGCGATTTTCAGTTCACGGGCCTGCCGGCGGGCGTGTACCAAGTGACGGCGCGCAGGACGGGGTTCTCTCCGCTGGTGGAGGAGGCGGCAGTTCGGACCGGCGCCACGGCGCAATTTTCGCTGCGCATGGGGCTGCCGGAGCAGATGCAATCGGTGATGGTCCGCGGCGGGGCGGTCAAGGGCGCCAAGGTGGCGCTGTCGCCGGTGCAGGTATTCGAAGCGTCGGAGTCGTTGCGGGTCATCGGCCGCGACCAGATCAACGCATTGAGCCCGGTCTCCGGCGCGGCCCAGATCCTCACCGTCGCTCCAGGGATCAATGTCACCGGTTTCGGTGACACTGGCGCCACCAAGAGCACGATCACGCTGAACGGCATCCAGCAAGGCTGGGGCGGCTATGGCGGCTTCACCACCGCCGGCGACGTCGGCATCACCTTTGACGGGATCCCCGTGGCCGATCCCGCCACCGGCTTGTGGCAGTCCAATATGTTCCCGCAGGGCGCGCTGATCAACAGCACCAGCGTGACCTACGGGCCGGGCAGCCCGGTGGACCGCTGGTACAACAACGTTGCCGGCGGCGTGGAGTTCACCCCGATTCAGCCCGCCGACCATATGCACTTCAGCCTGTCGCAGACCTACGGCAGCTACAACCAGGAAACCACCAACTTCGACTTCACGACGGGGACTTACAAGCACTGGTCGGCGGTCTTCGGCGGCGGCCACGGCAGCGGCAACAACTACCGCATCAGCCCCGACGGCTTCAAGAATCCCGAGCATGATTACGCATTCTTCGGCAAGGCGATTCGGGACTTCAGCAATGGCACGTTCTCGGTCGGTTACTACTACTCCGACGCCGAGGCCTATCGCGCGCAGGTGATCCCGGTCAACACGGTTCCCGGCTTGACCATGGATGGAACGCCTACCGGCGCGCCGTACAGCCAGCAGGCCTCCGGCTTCTATGCGACGGTGCCTTTCGCCAACTACGAAAAATACGACACCAACAAGCTGGGCTTGCTCTACGCCAACTTGAATCTGGATCTGGACCCGACCACGGTCCTGCACGGGCAGAGCTGGTATGAGCTGATTCATCGGCTGCATTTCCGCATGAACGACGTCTATAACCCCGGACCGCAGGTTCAGGAGTGGAACAATCCCTTCACCAAGGCGTTCGGCCAGCAACTATGGCTGGCCAAGACGCTGCCGTTCAACACCTTCACCGTGGGCGGCTACTTCATCCACACGCTGTACAACAGCCGCAACAACTTTCACGACACCGGCACCGGTGCACTGGTCAACATTGGCGCCAAGATCCGCTCCTCGCTGTTCAATCAAGACCAATACGCGGCCTTTTTTCAGGATCAGATCCGGCCGGTGTCCTGGCTGACGATCACGCCCGGGGCGCGGTATCTGAATACGCTGGTGGTGTATTCCAATCAAGTGCTGAACGACTTCGTTTTCCAGCCCGGAGTGGTTTTGTCCAGCCACTGCTATTTGAACGGTCTGGTCACCTCCACCCCGGGCAACGTCAAGGTGCAAAGTTCCGCCTGCGACGCCAAGGAGCAGCGCGGCGGCTGGGAGCCGTCGCTGAATATTTCCATCCGGCCCACCGAGTGGCTCAACCTGTACGGCGGCTACGACGAGGAGCTGCGGACACCGGCGCTGGGCGGCGGCGGCGGAATGTTCCAGAGCGTGGACCCCGCATCCTATCGGCTATCCACCGCGGAGTACTCGCAAGCCGGCGCGAAGGTTCACTTTCTGCGCGTGGGCCCGGTGACGCGGCTCTTGTTCGGCGCCAACTACTTCCAACTGCTGTTCAAAAATCAGGAATTGGATCGCGGCTTGGCCAACGGCGACACGATCTACGCCACCGCCAACTCGCGGTACAAGGGATTGGATTGGTTCTTCGACGCCAACCCGAGCCAAAACCTCGGCCTTTTCCTGAACGGTACGTTCGAACGCGCGGCCTACACCAACTGGTTCCTGCCCAACCTGATCGTCAACGGCGCGAACCAGGGCGGCGGCGTGAACTTCAGCAACCTTCCGGTTCCGTACGTGCCGCAAAACATCCTGAACGTCGGCGGCAGTTACACCTGGATGGTCAGCGAGAACGTGGTGGTGGAACCGCGGCTATGGTATCAGTTCACCGGCACGCAAACCATCTTCGACAACAACGTGGGCACACCCAGCCAGCAGACGATGCCGAACTTCGGGACGCTCAATTTCGGCGTCAACGTCCCGATCAACCGGTTCGATCTCCGCTTGACGGCGCTCAACCTGCTGAACAAACAGTACAACGAGTATGAGTTCGTTTCCTCCGGCGGCTACTTCGGCGCCGGAGCGGGCGACGTCCTGGCCTATCCGGGAGCGCCCTTCTCGCTGTACGCTACGGTTGGTGTCCACTTTTAGGCGTCATCGCCGCGGCGGGGCGGCTTTCGGGCCGCCCCGCCTTGCGGTCAACCAAAGCTGACCGGATCCCTGCCCTCTCCCATGCCCATCGTGCGCCCGCGTTGCTTCCGCCCCAGGTTGTACCGGGCGGCGTTTGTCTTCGTTTGTGCCCTGCTGGCCGCGGCAGCTTGGGCGGAAACGCCTCCACGCAATGGGGCGCCGCCGGCGGCTCGGCATCCGGTGATCACCGCGCTGCGCCGGCAAATCCGCCACGTCTTCGTCATTTATCAGGAGAACCGGTCGTTCGATTCGTATTTCGGCACCTTTCCCGGCGCGGACAACCTGGCCGACATCCCGCCATCCGAGCATGGCGGCCGGCAATACGATCCCATCGGCAAGACCTGGGTGCGCCCGTTTCCGGTGCGGGTCGCGGATTCCAACGATCCGCACCACGACCGTCCGGTCCTGATCGCGAAAGCCGACCATGGGCGGATGGACCGGTTCGTGGCCGCCGAGGAGAAGGAAGATCTGGCGCACGGCGCCAGCCGGCAATGGGCGCGGCAGTTGGGCCTGCTGACCATGGGCTACGACGATTGCCGGACTATTCCGTTCCTGTGGCTGTACGCTCACCGCTTCGTGCTCTACGACCACTTTTTTCAGGCCATGTACGGGCCGTCCACGCCGGGCAACATTGACTTGATCGCGGCGCAGACGGGACAGACGCAATGGGCGCGGCATCCCGACGAGGCGGTACGGAACGATCGCGGCCCCGGCGTTCCCATCGTGGATGACCTGAACCCGCATTTCGGTCCCTACAGCCACGGTGTGCCGAAGCACCGGCAAATCAACCAAACCTACGCAACCGTGCTGCTGTCGCTGGAGGGAAAGGGAGCCACGCGGGCGCGGCGGGACAACCATGGAGTGCGAAAGGATATCGCCGATCTCGCGCGGAGCGGGCGCGCGGCGATTCCGTGGGGCTGGTATCAGGAAGGGTTTGGCCATGGCCGGGGCAACGATCATCCGGCGTACATTCCGCATCATGATGCGCCGCAATACTTCGGCTATATTCGCAAGAACCCAGAATTGTGGCGTGGGGTCCACGGCTTGCGGGCCTTCTTCCGGCTGATCGCCAGCCGCCGCTTGCCGCTGCGCAGCGTGACCTTCGTGAAGGGGGGGCTGCACAATCCCTTTGGATGGCGGCCGGCCAACCGCTCGCGCCATGTGCAGCGGCGCTTTCTGGGTGACGACGACCATCCGGCGTATTCGGACTCGCAGATTTCGGAGGCCCTGGTCGCCAAGGTAATTGACGCCATTGCCGCCAGCCCGTATTGGCGGCACTCGGCGATCTTTATTTTTTGGGACGACTCCGGCGGCTTCTATGACCATGTCCCGCCGCCGCGGTTCGAGCGCTGTCCGGACGGGCATCCCTGCGGAGACGGCCCGCGGGTTCCGGCGCTGCTGATTTCGCCTTTTGCGCGCTCCGGCGCCGTGGCGCATGAGACCAGCGATCAGGGATCGTTCGTCAAATTCCTTGACGTGTTGTTCCAGTTGCCGCCGCTCGCGTCGCTGCCCGACGAGCGGCCCTATCTGCCCGAAGGACCGCGCGACACCAACGCCCGCCTCGGCAATCTGGTGGCCGGGTTCGACCCGCAGCGGTTGTTGGGAAAGCGGGCGCCGATTCCGGCGGCCGAGGCGGAGATTCCCGCGGCCACGGCGAACACCATTCCTCCGCCGCTTTCCTGCCGACAGATTGGTGTAACGCCGGTGAGGATACCGGGCGGCGCGACCGCGCCGCCGCCGGGCTTCAATCCGCTGGCGCAGTTTCGCCGCGCCCAGCCTCTGCGCAAGGCGAAGCAGAATCGCTAGCGTCGCGGGGCGAGGGGCGCGGCGGCGGATGCCCGCCGGGCCCAGCGGCAAGGCGCCTAGCGCCCGCCTTGCAGCTTGCGCACCGCCTGTGCCAGCTCGCGCACGGTGCGGTGCAGTTCGCCGAGCTTGGCGAAGGCGGCGGTGCTGCGCAGCCATTGCCGGTGGTCAAATGCCGGCGAGCCGCTGTACATGCCGCCCGCCGCCAAATCTCCGTGGGTGCCGCTCTGCGCGGTTATGATGGCGCCGGCGCCGATGGTGCAGTGGCCGGCGACGCCGGCTTGCCCCGCCAGCAAAGCCCCATCGCCCACGTTGGTGCTGCCCGCCAAGCCCACCTGCGCGCAAAGGATCACGTTTTCCCCCAGCTGACAGTTGTGTGCGACCTGCGCCAGGTTGTCCATTTTGCTGCCCGCCCCGATCACCGTCGCGCCCAGAGTGGCCCGGTCCACGCAACTGTTGGCTTGGATTTCGACGCGGTCGCCGATGACCACCGTGCCCGTTTGCGGGATTTTGGCATGGCGGCCGTCGCTTTGGCGGGCGAAGCCAAAGCCGTCGCCGCCCAAGACGACGCCAGGTTGCAGAATGACGTCGTCGCCGATCCGCGTTCCCTCCCGCACCACGGCGTGGGCGTGGGCTAGGAAGTTGCGGCCCACGGTGACTCCTTCATATAGCACCACGTGCGGGTGCAGCACGGCGTCGGGGCCGAGGCGGCAATGCGCTCCTACCACGGCATAGGGGCCGATATAGGCTCCTGGGCCGATCTCGGCGCTGGCGTCCACGCACGCCGCGGGATGAATGCCGGGCGCGGGACGCGGCGCCGGCCGCAGAACACTCAGAGCCCGCGCCAGCGCCAAGGACGGATCGGCGCAGCGCAGCAAGGCGGTCTGGAATCCAGCCGCAGGGGTGAAGTCCCGGCCGACCAGCAAAGCGGCGGCTTGCGTGGAGGACGCCGCGGGCGCATAGCGGGCATCGGTGATAAAGCTCAAGTCGCCCGCGCCGGCCGCGGCGAGCGGCGCGATGCCGTGAATGAAGGTTTCCGAATCACCCTCCACGGTGGCGTCCAACCGGCGGGCCAGCTCACCGAGACGAATCGGCAAGGAGATGGAGGCGTTATTGGGCATCTGGGGTGGGCACGGTGGGCTCGGCCGGTACGGGAGCAGGGAACAGCCCGAATTGTTGTGCCCCGCGCGGCACGCCGCGCGGGCCGCGGCCCACCACCCCGAGGACGGTGGCCTCCACCATGGCGTCGCGGGGGACGTAGACGCGCTGGAACGGAGAGGTCGCGGTCGCCGGCAGCAGGAAGAGACCCGTGCCATCCAATTCCGTCAAATGGTTGGTGAGCACGCCATAGAGGTTGTCGCCATCGGGATAATCCACCCGCACCCAAAGGCCGGGCATCCGCGGGCGGACCGCCGCGGGGCGCTGCGTGGCCAATGTCGGCAGAACGTCGAAGCCGGGGATGAAGAAGACACCTTTCACCTCCGCCGCCGGCAATTCGTTGAGCTGACCCTCCAGCGAGAGCCACTGGACTCGGCCGTGCACGCGCAAACGACTCGGGTCCAAGTGCCCGCAAAGCCATCCCCGCTCCCGAGTGCGAACCGCGACCTTTTTGTGGGTTGAGGGCATCAGCGAACCCTGATCGGTTGTCGTTTCCCCGATGTCCGTCCTCCCGCCGGGCCGCGCGACGCCATTGCCGGATCCCGGCGGCAGCCGGGGAAGGCTCGACTCGCGGTCCGCCCAGGGCGCGACAATGGGAACACGCACAACCGCCGCCTGATTCTGGAGCCGACAGGCAAACAGTGTACAAGGAGCGTTGGCTAATGCTACTATCAACCCGTTCCGGTGTCAACGAATGGAGCGACTAAACCATTCCAGAACAGATACTTACGCCGACTCGCGGAAGGCGGAGCGGAGGGTGACCCCGCCGCGTGCCGGGGGCGTGGTGGACACCTCGGCTGCGCCCGGCGATCTGGGTGCGGGCGCCGAGAGGCGCCGCGCCTCGTTGCCTCCCAGCGGCGCGGCGTCGCATCCGGCGCCGGAGGTCGTCGCCTATCTGGATCGGTTGCGCTTGGAACGCGGCTATTCGGCTCATACGCTGGCGGCGTATGGCCGCGATCTAAGCAAGTTCACCGCTTGGTGCCGCCGCCACGGCGTGGTGCTGGCGGCCGCGAGCCGGGATGAGGTGCGGGCGTATTTGCGCGATGTGGGCGCCCAGCGGCTGAGCCCCGCCACACAAGCGCGCCATCTAGCGGCGTTGCGCGGTTTTTTCCGTTTCCTTCAGGCGGAAGGGCTGCGCGGCGACGAGCCGACGGCGGCCTTGGCGGCGCCGCGCTTGCGTCGCCCCCTGCCGCGGTACCTGCACGCCACGCAAGTGGAAGCGCTCTTGGCCGCGCCCCGGGCGGCGCCCGCGGCGACTCCCGCGGAGCGCGCGCGGCGCCTCCGCGACCACGCCATGCTGCAAGTCTTGTACGCATGCGGACTGCGGGTCAGCGAGCTGATTGCTCTGCGTCCGGACGACCTGGACCTGGAGATGGGCCTGGTGCGGTGCCGCGGAAAAGGCGACAAACAGCGCTTGGTGCCGTTGGGCCGCGCGGCGCAGGCGGCGGTGCGGGAGTGGCTGGTGGATGGTTGGCGGCGGATCCTCTCCGCCCGCCGCCGGGCCGGTGCAGTCCCGGCGTGGCTGTTTCCCACTGCCTCCGGCCGGGCGATGACCCGGCAGGCGTTTTGGCGCAATCTCGCCGCATACGGCCGCCAGGCGGGGTTAGCGGCGCGCCTTTCGCCGCACATGCTGCGGCATAGCTTTGCTACTCACCTGCTGGAAGGCGGCGCGGATCTGCGCAGCGTGCAAACCATGCTCGGACATGCCGAAATCGCCACCACGCAAATCTACACCCATGTTCTGACCGCGCGGTTGCGGGAAGTCTACCAGGCGCACCATCCGCGCGCCTGAGCCAGTCCCGAAAGACGAAAGCCCATGGCTGACTACATGTTCCTTCTTGAAAGCCGGCTCAGCCCGGAGCAGCAGGCCCTGGTGGCGTGGCTCCAGCGGCATTGCCAACAAGCCGGTTTGAACCTTTATCTGACCGGGGGCCCGATGCGCGACCTGCTGGCGGGCGGGCCGATCCGCACGCTGGATTTCACCGTCGAGGGCAACCCGCTCAAATTGCAGAAGGGTTTGGCGGCGGAGGGCGCGGAGGTGCGCTTCGCCGATGAGGAGGAGCAGAGCATTCGGCTGCGGCGCCGCTCCGTCCGCTTTCGGATTGCCGCCGCGCACACGGAGACGTTTGAGCGCCCGGGCAAGGCGCCGGAGATGCGGCCCGCCGCCATCATCGAGGATTTGCGGCGCCGCGGCTTCACTTTGGATGCCATTGGCCTTTCCCTCAACCCCGCCTCCCGCGGTTTGCTGTTGGACCCGACCAATGGGCTGGCGGACATCGAAGCGCGCCAGATCCGCATGATCCACAACTATGTGTTTTATGAGGATCCGGTGCGGCTGTTGCGGGCGGTTCGGCTGCAAACGCGGTTGCAATTCACCCTGGAGGAGCGTACGGCGGCGCGGGCGGCCGCGGCGCGGGAAAACGACTATTTGGCCCACGCGTACAAGGCTTCCTGCGGGCGGGAATTGGAGGCCATCGCCTATGAGCCGGATCCGGCGGCGGTGCTGAAGGCGCTGGACGCGGAAGGGCTATTGGCGCCGGTCTACGGGCCGGCGTTCAAGACGGCGAAGATGAACCTGGCGGGGTTGTCGCGGCTGGCGCCCGCCGCCGCGGAGTTGGAAGAAGCGGGGTTGACCGCCGATGCCGGTCCCGTGGCCTTGCAGTTCATGATCGCCGACTTGCCGGACAAGGACCAGGCGCGGCTGGCGCGGCTGCCCATGAGCAAGCCGTTAGTCAGCGGCTGGCAGTCCCTGCCGGGCGACTCCAAGGCGTTGGCCAAGCGATTGGCCGGCGGCAAAGAGCCTTCCCTGGCGCAATTGCACGATTGGCTGCACGATGCCCGGCCGGAGGTGGTGCTGTTTTTGGCGGCCACCAGTTCCGGGCCGGTGCAGAAACGGCTGAAGGAGTTCACCAGCCAACTGCCGCGCATCCGCCAGCAACTGCCGCTGCGGGAATTGCAGCAGTGGGGCCTGAGTCCCAACGCGCCGCAGTTTCACGACGTGATGCAGCGGATCTTCCGCCGTTTGCTGGAGGGCGAGGGCCGATCGCCGGCGGAGGTGCGTGCGGTCATGGAGGAGGAGGCGGCGCGTTCCGGCGTGGCGCCGGCCAGCGAGGCGGCGGGAGCGGAGGCGAAAGGCAAGGGCCGCCGCGGAGACCGGGCCGACAAGCCGGCGTCCCCCACGGCGGCCAAGCCCGCCAAGCCGACAAAGGCGGCGGCGCCGGTGAAGGCGCGGACACCGAATCCCGCCGCGCGCAAGAAGAAGTAGTCTCCGTCCCCGCCCTCGCGGCATCATGGAGCTATGAACGCCGCCGCGCCCTTCGTCCACCTGCACGTGCATTCGGATTATTCCTTGCTGGACGGCGCCTGCGACGTCGGCAAGTTGGTGGCGCGGGCGGCGGCGCTGGGGCAGCCGGCGGTGGCCCTCACCGATCACGGCAATCTTTTCGGCGCGGTGGCGTTCCAGCGCGCCGCCAAGGCGGCCGGGATACAACCCATCCTGGGTTGTGAGCTGTACGTCGCTAAACAGGCCGATCACCGCGTGGGGCCCGGGGGTGAAGCCGCCGACGCCGGCGGCGCGGGCGCCAGCGGTCCCAGCGCCTATAACCACCTCATCGTTCTGTGCGAGAACGAAACCGGCTACGGCAATCTGGTCAAAATCGTTTCCGAAGCCAGCTTGCACGGCTTTTATTACAAGCCGCGCATCAGCAAGGCGTTTCTCGCCGAGCATTCCGGCGGCCTCATCGCCCTCTCCGCCTGCCTCAAGGGCGAGGTGCAGGAATGGCTGACTGCCGGCAAGCCCGAAGCCGCCGAAGCCGCCGCCGCCGAGTACCGGGACATCTTCGGAGCCGGCAACTTCTTTTTGGAGATCCAAAACCAGGACCTGGCGCAGGAGCACAAGATTCAGGCCGATATGCTGCGCTTGTCCGCGCGCACCGCCTTGCCGCTGGTGGCCACCAATGACTGCCACTATTTGCAGCATGACGACGCCCGCATGCACGACGTCCTGCTGTGCATCCAAATGGGCAAGCGGGTGCAGGATGAGCGGCGGATGCGCTTCGGCAGCGATCAGTTTTATTTGAAGAGCGGCGAAGAGATGCTGCGGATGTTCTCCGGAGTCGAACATGCCGTGCACCGCACCGCGGAAATCGCCGCCCGCTGCCACTGCGAGCTGCAGCCGGTGGATTCGCCGTTCCCGCGTTTCGACGTGCCCGCGGGCGAGACGCTGGATGGCTATCTGGCGCGGATCGCGCGGCAGGGACTGGCGGAGCGCGAGGCGCACCTGGCCGCCCGGCGGCGCTCCGGCCGCGCCGGCCACAGCGCCGCGGAGTACACCGAGCGGCTGGAGCGGGAGTTGGCGGTGATCGCGGCGATGCGCTACTCCGGTTATTTCCTTATCGTTTGGGACTTCATCCGCTTCGCCCGCGAGCGGGGCATCCCGGTGGGGCCGGGGCGTGGCTCGGCGGCCGGCAGCCTGGTCTCCTACGCGCTGGGGATCACCGGCATGGATCCCTTGGAGCACGAGTTGCTGTTCGAGCGTTTTCTGAACCCGGAACGCGTCTCCATGCCCGACATTGACATTGACTTTTGCATGCGCCGCCGCGGCGAGGTCATTGAGTACGTCACGGAAAAATACGGCCGGGAGAACGTGTCGCAGATCATTACGTTCGGGACGCTGGGCGCCAAGGCGGCGATCAAGGACGTGGGGCGGGCCATGGACCTGCCCTACGGCGAGGTGGACCGCATCGCCAAGCTGGTGCCATCGCAGCCGCTGAACATCCGCATCGAGGATGCGCTGGCCGCTTCGCCGGAGCTGGAAGCCCTGCGCGCCGGCGATAGCCGGATCGCGGAGTTGCTGGACGTGGCGCAGCGCGTGGAGGGGTTGTGCCGCCACGCCGGCATGCACGCCGCGGGAGTGGTCATCGCTCCCCGCCCTCTGACCGAGCTGGTGCCGCTGTACAAGACGAACCGGGATGAAATCGTCACGCAGTTCGACATGGAGGGGTTGGAGAAGATCGGCCTGCTGAAGATGGATTTCCTCGGCCTGACCACGCTCACCATTCTGACCGAGGCGGAGCGGTGGGTGCGGCAGCGCTCCGATCCGGAGTTCTCCCTCGACGCGTTGCCGGAAGATGACCCGGAAACGTACGCCTTGTTCTGCCGCGGCAATACCGGCGGAGTGTTTCAGTTTGAATCCGCCGGCATGCGCGACATCTTGAAGCGCTACCGGCCGGAACGGCTCAGCGACCTTACCGCGCTGAATGCGCTGTACCGGCCCGGCCCGATCCAGGGCGGCATGATTGACGATTTCATCGCCCGCAAGCACGGGCGCAAGGCGATCAGCTATGAACTGCCGGAGCTGGAGCCGATCCTGGCGGAGACCCTGGGCGTGTTCGTCTATCAGGAGCAGGTAATGCAGGCGGCGCACCATCTGGCGGGTTACTCGCTGGGCGAAGCGGATTTGCTGCGCCGCGCCATGGGCAAGAAGAAGCAGGAGGAGATGGACCGGCAGCGGGAGAAGTTCATTGCCGGTGCAACGGCGCGCGGCTTGCCCCAGGCGGCTGTGGCGCACATTTTCGACCTGATGGCGCAGTTTGCCGGGTACGGCTTCAACAAGAGCCACGCCGCCGCCTACGCGGAGCTGGCCTACCGCTGCGCCTACCTGAAGGCGCATTATCCCGTGGCCTTTATGTCCGCGCTGCTGTCCTGCTGCGGCGACAGCGACGGCGTGGTGAAATATATCGGCGAGTGCCGGCTGCTGCGCCTGCGCGTGCTGCCGCCGGATATTCACCTCAGCGACGCGTATTTCACCCCCGACCGCGACGCCATCCGCTTCGGCCTGGGGGCGATCAAGAACGTCGGCGAGGCGGCGGTGGAGCATATCCTCCAGGCCCGCGCCGACGGCCCGTTCCGGGACCTGTTCGAGTTTTGCCGCCGCGCCGGCGGGCGCACGCTGAACAAGCGCGTGCTCGAGAGCCTGATCAAAAGCGGGGCGCTGGACGGCCTGGGCGGGGCGCCCGAGCGCGAGCCCGGCGCGGCGCGGGCGGCGCTGATGGCGCAGGCGGAGGCGGCGCTGGATGCGGCGCAGAAAGAGGAGAAGCGCCGCGCCACCGGCCAGCACGGCCTGCCGCTGCTGTTTGGCGGAGCGGAGGCGGAACCGCCCGCGCCGGCCTTGCCCGACGCCGCGCCCTGGGAGGAAGCCGAGCGCCTGGCGTTCGAGAAGGAAGTCTTGGGCTTTTACGTCACCGGGCATCCGCTCGACCGCCACGCCGACTTGCTCGCCGACCTGGGCGTGACCCCGCTCGACGGCCTGGCGGAGCGCCGCGCCCATCCACGCGAGGAATTTTCCGTGGCCGGGGTGCTGGCCGGCATGCAGGTGAAGCGCAATAAGAAAGGCGAGAGCTGGGCGGTGGCCAAGCTGGAGGATCAGACCGGCCGTGCGGAGGTGCTGTGTTTCGCCGAGGCCTTCCGCCGCCTGGAACCGA
>DAHUYO010000036.1 GCA_027315185.1 Acidobacteriota bacterium | reverse complement strand
GGGCAGGGTGATGTAGGTGGCGTGCTCCGGGGTGTGGTAAATGCGCTGCGTGGCCTCGACGTAATCCGAGGGCTTGGCCTTGAAGATGTTGGGAACGAAGCTCTGGGGATTGCGGTCGTAGAGCGGGAACCAACTGGACTGGATCTGGACCATGATGCGGTGGCCGGGAAGGAAGACGTGATCGGCCGCGGGCAGGTGGAAGTGATAGGTGAGCTGCGCGTTGGGCGTCAGCGGCGAGGGATGCGAAAAGCTTTTGCGGTAGCGGCCGCGGAAGATGTCCATGGAGACCGCCAGTTCGTAACCGCTCATGTGCGGCTGGCGGGCATCGTCCTGGGGATAGACGTCAATGACCTTGACCACCCAGTCGGAGTCCGTGCCGCTGGTGGAGGCGAAAAGGTGCACCAAGGGACGGCCGCTGAGGCGGACGGCGTGGGTGAGCACCGGCGTTTCGTAAGTCTCCACGTCGGGACGGGCTTGGGCGGGGCGCTGATCGCCGACCAGCCACTCGGGCCAGGTGCGCGTCTCCGCCGGCGGCACGGGGCGGGGACGATAGGGCACCGGCGTGGCGGGATTGGAAATGTATTGGTCGTAACCGTCGCCGGCGGGCGGCTGCGGCGGCTGGAAGCCCAGGCCATGATGGGCTTGGACGTAGATGGGCTGGCGGCGGATGGCGCAGTCGCCGGGACAGGACGGCCAGCTCTGGAGGTGCTCCCAGTGATCGGCGCCGGTCAAATAGGCGGTGACGTGGGCGAGATGGGCGTTGCGGCCGCCATCGAGATGCTGGGCCAGGAAGGGCAACAGAATGTGGCGGCGGAAATAGGCGGAGGTGTTGGAGCCGAATTGGATGGCGCCGAGGTGCGTGCCCTCCGCGGCTTCCTGCCCGTGGTACCACGGGCCCAGGGTCAGATATAGGTTGTGACGGTTGCCGGGGATGGCATAGAGCGCGCGATAGACGGCCAGCGCGCCGTAGATGTCTTCCTGATCCCACTCTCCGGCGACCAACATGGTCGGCACGTTGAGCGGTTCCTTGGCGAGTATCTTGTCCACGGCTTGATCGCGCCAGAACTGGTCGTAGGAGGGGTTGTTGACGATCTTGTTCCAGAAGCCGAGCTGGCCCATGCCGTATTCGGCGGCGAGGACGCTGGGATTGCCGGCCTTCAGATACATGGTGTAGTCGTCGTGATAGGGCTGGAACCAGTGGATCGTGTTGGCGCGGGTGGCCTCCTGGGAATAGATGTAGGGCATCATCTGCTCGCGGAAGGCGCCGTGATGGAACCAGTCATCGCCGATCCAGCCGTCCACCATGGGGTTTTCCGGCACGGCGGCCTTCAACGCGGGATTGGGATGGACCAGGCCCATCAGCGCCTCAAACCCGTCATAGGAAATGCCCATGATGGCCACGCGGCCATTGCTCTGGGGCACATGCTTGGCCAGCCAGCCGATGGTGTCGTACGCGTCAGTCGCGTCGGAGACCGGAGTAGCGTTCAGCGGCCCACGAACGTAGCGGTTCATAATGTAGTCGCCCTGGGAGCCGTACTTGCCGCGCACGTCCTGGTAGACATGGATGAAGCCGGCGTGGAGGATGACATCGCTGGCCTCGCGCGCGCGGCTGGCGAAGCGGTCGGCGTCATAGGGGGTCCGCTCCAGCACGATGCCGGCGTCGTGGGCGCCGTTGGGAATGACGATGACGGTGTTGAGCTTGGTGCCGTCGCGCATCGGGATCTCCACGACGCGGCGGGTGTACCCCAAGTTTTGCGGCGCGGGATGGAAATGCGCCGGTGTCTCGGTGGGCAGTTGGGGATACTGGGACGGGTATGAGCCGGGGGCCTGCGCGGCGGCGGCAACGGAGAGGCTGGCAAACAACCCCGCGGCCAGCATTAAGCGCAACGAGGGACGAGTGAGAGAGGGTTTTTTGAGCATGAGGGCACCTGGCCAGAACCAGCGCCGCCGAGTTTAGCACGTTCGGCCGAGGCGCGCAGAGCACCGGCAGAGGATTGGCAGTGCACCCGCAGAGCATTGCAGAGCACCCGCAGAGCATTGCAGAGCACCGGCAGAGCATTGCAGAGCACCGGCAGAGCATTGGCAGAGCACCCGCTGAGCATGGTTGGGCGCGGGCCCCGGCCCCCCGCACGCGGGGCGTCCGGCCTTGCTTGGAGCGCCGCTAACGCGGCAGGCTGAAGCCGATTCCACGACTACGGCGATGCGGGCGAGGGCGGCGGGCAGGGCGGGCGAGGCCGCCCGCGCCCCCAGGCCGGCCGCGCGCAGCGCGACCGCGCGCAAGCCCGAGGCATGGCCTACGGTTCCCGCACCCAGGGGATGGAGTTGCGCCGGCGACGGGCTCGGGCGGCGGGCTAAAGGGCGCCGGGACGGAAGCGGCGGACTCGGACGTCCGGCCAGGATGCGGCGGCCAAGCCGCCGCAGGCGCGGACTGCGGCGAGGGCGCTGGGCACGCGTTGCCGAACGCTGCGGCTATGCCTGATTACTAACCGCGGGTTGCAGCGGCGCGGCGAGCGGCTTTCTGGGTTCGACGGACTCCGCTTGGTGCCCGGCGATGCGGGAAAGCGCCCTCACTATACTGGCCGCGTCGGGCGCGAAGCCGCCGCCCGGGGGATCTGCCAACGCCACCAGCCAGCTGCGTCGCAGCAGACGGAGGCGCAACAGCAGAAGCTCGCCTTGGAAGGGACGGCCAGCGGCGGCGGTGCGCAGGAGAGGCTCCTGCCAGGCGTGGGTGGCGCTGATCAATACGGGGTCGGGGGCACGGCCCGGGACCGGCGCCGGCAGCAGCACGCTCCTCACTTGCGGACTGGTGACCAGGATCGCCGCGGCCGGGCCGCGGATTTCCCAGCAGAGCACCCGCCGCGCCCCGGTCCAGGCGCGGAACATGGCGAGCGTGGCGGCGTGCAATTGGAAAATGCCGGCGGCGGCGAGGAGGCCCTTGAGGGAGTCCAAACGCTGGATGCGGAAGACGCCGATTCCGGGCAGATATTTGAGCATCAGCTCCCGGACGGAGTGCACCTGAGCCTTGACGTAAATCGCCTTGACATAGGTCCTTACCGTGTTCTGCGCCACGCCCAGCGAGGCGGCGATATGGCGCACCGGATGGCCGGCGAGCAGCCCCAGGATGATTTGCCGCTCACGCAGCGTGTAGATCGCCAACTCGGCGCAGTCCGCCGCTAAATTCATCGTTGACCGTTCCCCCTTCCGAGCCGCAGCCGACCGATCGGGACTGATCTGGAATGAGGATTGGGCCAATAGACCGGAAAATCAACTCCCCAAATGGGGGGGAGGGCCTGAACGCGGCCGGTTAAGTGCTGGCGGCGCGCTGCGGGCCCGTGCCGGGCGGCCTGCGGCACAGGCGCGGGCGGATGGCGCCGTGGCGGGGGGCGTGCCGCGACGGGGAGGGCGGCTCGCCTGCGGGCCGTAAGCGGCTCGGGAGGGAGGGCGCCGCGGCCGCGCGGAGAGCCTCGGCACCCAGGCAGGAACAATCGGCGACAATGGGGAGCAGGGCGATTAGCTCAGTTGGTCAGAGCGCCTGCCTTACAAGCAGGAGGTCGAAGGTTCGAGCCCTTCATCGCCCACCAGCTCCCGCTCGCGGCGTCCGCTGGCGCCGCCACGCCAGCTGTTGCGTCCTCCGCTAGCCGGCCAGGCGCCCGGCCCCCCGTGGAGGCATCGAACGCGGGCCCGCCGCGCAACCCTAGATGCTTGGGACCTTCCCGGGCCGACCAGCGATCCGCCCGGGGTGCAGGCGCGCCGAGGCTGCGGTCAACCGGCCTGCCCCAGGAGGTCTTTAAGCCGCCGCCCCCCCGGCGTGGCCGTGCTAAGTAAATCTTCGGCCGAGCGGAGGAAGCGGCTCGTGGCGCTGGCTCCCCCGAGAATTGCGCCGCAGCAGATGAGGCAGTTGTCGTGGGAGAGATCCGCGACCCGCCGACCGTAGACAAGGTTGTAGCCCAGGCCCAGGATTAGTGTCGAGCAAACCCATATGCCGCCGGCGCAACCGGAACCGTAGGTCGCCCTCACGCGGCCGCGGTCGATAATCTGCGGGGGGCTTAGAACGGGGCAGGCGTCGCCGCCCAGGAGGTTAAGGGTCAACGCGTATGTCCTTGGAAGGGCCGATTGTCCGAGCAGAAATTCGCGGAGCGGCTCCGCGTAAGGGCCCAGGTCGATCCGCCCTGCCGCGTGGTGGCGCCAGACGACCCCGACGCCAAAATGGGCGAGCTTGGCGAGGTCGATCGCGGGTTCCGCGGACGCCCGGACACGCCAATCCCCCCCACCAAGCGTTTCGCGCGGCAGCGCTTCCACCTTCTCCAACAGCGGGAACCCGTCCCGGGACCAGCAATTACGCGCGGCCCAATCTTCTCCGCCACTCCTGATCAGCGCCTCGCACCCCCCGCACAGCAGCCGCGAGCGGTCCTGGTGGTCGGCGATCACGGCTGTGCCGTCGCGAACCCTGGTTGGGGGTATGCCGTCACCGCGCAAGCGACGGAGGACGAATTTTGGGATCAGGTGACTGTCGTGGAGCTCCGCGGTGTTGCGGCATAGGGCGCAACGCCGATCCGATGCCCCGTGCGGCGCGCGCGGTTGGGCCATCCCTCATTTTAGCCGCGGCGGCCGTGGCGCCGGGCGGCGGGCCCGGCCCTGGGCCGCCTGGAGCCCTGCGCTGCGCCGATGGCGCCGGGGGCGGGAGGCTGCGAAGATGGAAGGCGGAGGCGATGCGGAGGCGGCGCGGGAGACAGCATGGAGCTGACCATTTCGAAAGAGGATTACCTGAAGGCGATCGCCGAGGCGGAGAGCGAGGAAGGGCCGGTGATTTCGGCCACGCTGGCGCGGTGGCTGAAGGTAAGCCCGCCGGCGGTGGCGCTGGCTCTGCGGCGGCTGAAGCGCGACCGCTGGGTGACGACCGACGGCGAGGGCCGCATCCGGCTGACGCCGGCGGGACGGGCCATCGCCAACCACCTGCGCCGGCGGCATCATTTGGTGGAGCGCATGCTGCACGAAATGCTGGGGGTGGAGTGGTATCGGGTGCACGAGGAGGCGGAGCGGTTGGAGCACGCCATCTCCGAGCGGGTGGAGAAGAAGCTGGCCGAGCGGCTGGGCGCCGACGGCGCCTGCCCGCACGGCAACATGATCAACAAAAGCCCGGCGCAGCGGCGGCGGATGGGGCTGCACATGCTGTCGGAGGCGCCGGAGGGGGAAGCGCTGCGCGTGGCGGGCATGCACGAGCGGGATGCCGGACTGCTGGAGTATTTCCATAAGTTGGGCATCCAGCCCGGGGCGGAGCTGCACGTGCTGCGGCGGAACTACGACGGCACGCTCAACCTGAAGCTGGCGGGCGGCACGGCAACGCTCGGCGAAGGGGCGGCGCGGAAGCTGTGGGTGGCGCGGGCGGAGTAAGCGCGGGAACGGTGCAACGGCGCGACGCAGCTTCGGACTAAAGCTCGGCGCTGCGGACCAGAGTTCGGCGCCACGATGGATGGCGCGGGCCCCGGGACTGGTGGAAGCTGCCCGCACGCGCTCGGCCCGGCCGCGCGGAGCGCGACCGAACGCAACCCGGAGGCATACCCCACGGTGTGCGGCGGGAGTATTTCGCGCGGCGGGGAAATGTGCGCCCAAGCGTGGGGTGGGGCTCCTGCCCTCCGTTGCGTCGCCCTCCCGGGCCGCGCAAACCGACAGCCGGGACGGCTATCCCGCTACCCTCGCCGCGGCGGGCTAGGCGCCGGCGTGGCTGCTGGAAGCGGCGGCGATGAAGCCGTCAATGTTGCGCTGGAGCATGGGCATGGCCTTGGGGTTGAGGTAGAGCATGTGGCCGACGGGGTAATAGTCGCGGTGAATGTTGGCCATCAGCTTGGGAGTGAGGCCCATGTGGGCGATGGTGTAGTTGGTGGCGAAAAACGGCGTCGCCATGTCGTAGTAGCCGTTGTTGAACAGCACCTGCATGCCTGGATCGTTGGCCATGGCGCGGGCCAGGTCCGGGGCCACGTTGCGCGATTGCAGATTCCCGACGCCGCTGCCAAGTCTGTTTAGCGGCGAGCGGAAGGTCCAGTTCCAGAGGCGGAACACCGTGTAGCTCTGCTGCTTATAGAGCCGCGAGCTGGAGTAATGCAGCGTATGGCTCAGGTAATGGTCGAAGCTGGCGGTCAGCACGCCCCAAATCGCGCTCGTGGTGGCGCCTTCATTCGTGTAGCCCGGCACCGGAGAGATAGGCTGCAACTCTGGAATGGTGAAGCGCCCGTCGTAGCGGCCGGTCATGGGGCCGGACGGTCCCAGCACGCGGCGCATGAAGACCGGCAGCGTCATCCGAAGATCCGCCTTCCGCCAATAGGCGGCGGGGATGCCGGTGAAATGGCTCAGGCGCGCCGCTACTTGGCTCCTCCGCGCGGCGGAAAGGCTGGAGCCCCGGAATAGCGCCTGGGCGTATGGGCCGCGGGCATAGGCCTCCGCCTGGCGCACCCAGGCCGGCAGGCTAGCCGGGGCGGGATGGATCCTGTGGTGATACCAAGCGACGGCGGCGTAGGAGGGCAGGTACAGTGCAAAGGGCAGATCGTTTCCGGCGGTGAAATTGATGGTGGGAAAATCCAGCACCGTCGAGCACATGATGACGCCGTTGAGGTAGACGCCCTTGGAGACCAGATCATAGGCGAGAACCGCGTTGCGCGTGGTGCCGTAGCTTTCGCCCAGCAGGAACTTGGGGGAGTTCCAGCGGTCGAAGCGGGCGATGTAACGCTGGATGAACTGCGAGAAGGCCGACGCATCGGCGTTGAAGCCGTAGAACATCTTGGGCTTGCCAGCCCCGACGATGCGGCTGTAGCCGGTACCGACGGCGTCAATGAAGACCAAATCGGTGGCGTTGAGGATGCTGTAGGCGTTGTCCTCCAGGCGATAGGGAGGCTGCTCGGCGGCGATTTGCCCGGGCGCGGGCCAGACCAGGCGGCGGGGGCCGAAGCCGCCGATGTCCACCAGCGCGGAGGCGAAGCCGGGGCCGCCGTTGTAGGCGAACGTGATCGGACGGTCGGCGGCCTTGGCGCCGTCCTTCGTGTAGGCGATGTAGAACACGCTGGCGATGGGATGGTGCGCCTTGTTGTACAACAGCAAGGTGCCCGCGGTCGTGGTGTAGGCCAGGCGGTGGCCGGCGATCATCGCCGTCGCGTGGGTGACGACGGTGCGTTCCTTGGGAGCTTTGGAGGTTTTCTTGGCGGGGGACGTTTTCGCGGCAAAGGCGGGGACCGAGGCCAGAGCCAACGCGGCGAGGAGAGTGAAATAGCGGCGCATGCAAGCTCCTGGGGGAAATACCCCATGTGGGCGAACCGACCATTGTAGTCCCACGGAAGCAGCAGGGCGAAACCCCCAGGTACAGGAAGCGGAATGCGACAAAATGGGAAGAACGTTGCGCCCTGAACCGCCGATGCAAATTGCCGTGATTTCGATGGAGACCTCGCGCCAACGCCGCGAGTGCATGCAGGCGCAACTGGCGGAGATGGATCTGGATTGGCATTTTCATCCCGGGACGGTGGTGCGGCAGTTTCCACCCGAATATGACCATGCGGCACGGCGGCGGTGGTTTGGTTTCGACTTGGCCTTTGGCGAGATCGGCTGCCTGTTGAGCCACCGCGCGGTGTGGGAACGGTGCCTCGCCACCGGCGACGCGTGCTGGTGCGTGCTGGAAGACGACATCGAAATCCGGCCGGGATTCGCCGCCGCGCTGGCGGCGCTGGAGCAGTCGGCGCAAGCGGCAACGCCGCCATGGGATTTGGTACGGCTGATGCAGTTGCTGCCGCGGCGGGGATGGCGGCAGTATTCCCTGCCGGCCCCGGCGGCAATGGATGGGCACGAGCCCCAGCACGGACGCGGGCGGAGCGCCCCGCTTGCGCCGGAGGAGGCGCGGGAATGGCGCCTGATGGCTTACCACCGCCAGCCCGGCGGCACGCATGGGTATGTCATCACCGCACGGGGGGCACGGCGGCTGCTGGAATACACGCGGCGGATTTGGGAACCGGTGGACAACACGATTGATTCCTACTGGCGGCATGAGCTGGACGTGTTTTGCCTCGAACCGGCGGTGATTGCGCCACGGCGCGAAGCGCCGTCGGAGATTGGCGCGCGGGGACGGGGCCGGCGGCCGTTTTGGCCCGGCGTGCGGCGGGACGCGGTCAAGGGGTTGGGGCTGCCGCGAAGAATGTGGCACAACTATCGGCGCTATGGCCGCGCCTGGGCGCGCCGCGATGGAAGCTAGCAGGGACGGTCGCCGCCAGACGTTCGGGCACCGTTCGCCGGTTCGCTACGGTAGCGTTCACCCGGCCCTTCGCTGCGCTCGGCTTCGTCCGGCGATTCCCCCCCCTACGCGTCGCACCACCGCTCGGGTCTTTCCGCTAGCGGCGGTGGGAGGAAGACCCGTTGAGCTTTTTGGTGTAGGCGGCGCGCTGTGCGGCCTGGATGGCGGCGGAGCGGTTCATTTCCTGGCGTGCGGCGGCTGTCTGGCCGAGGGCGAAGTAGGCGCGACCGAGGAGGTAGTGATCGCGGGCGTTTTGCGGATCGAGCTGGACGGCGCGGCGCAGGGCCGGGAGCGCGGCGTGGGGATGGCGCAGGTCCAGGCGGGCTTCGCCCAGCCCGGCCCAGGCGAGGGCGTAATGCGGAGCGAAGCGAGCGGCGCGCTGGAACCAGGGCAAAGCGGCGCGGGGCTGGCCGCGGCGGACGTCAATTTCGCCCAGAAAGCAGGCGGAGACGGCATCGTCCGGGGATTGGCGAACGGCGGCGGCGAATTGCTTTTCCGCGGCGGCGTTTTGGTTGAGCTTGGCATAGACCAGGGCCAAGCGGCGATGGCCACCGGGAAACCGGGAATTGGCGCGGAGGGCGGCGGTGAATTCCTTGCCCGCTTGCCGCAGGTGAAACGTCCGCTCCGCGGCCAGGCCCATCAGCGTGTGCGCCTCGGCGGATTGCGGCGCGAGGTGCATGATGCGGGCAAAGACGCCGATAGCAGCGTGCATTTGCTTCGCCGCGATGTCGGCGCGGGCCAGAGTGTACAGCAGCCGCAGGTCTTGCGGCCGGCGGCCGGCGGCGCGGGACAACGCGCGGGCGGCGGCGGCATTCTGCCCCAGGGCTAGGCGGGACATACCGGTCAGCGCCTGCGCCTGGTAATCCTTGGGCCGCACGGCGCGCAGGCGGCGGAGATAATGCAGGGCGGCGGAGTAACGATGGGCGCGGAACTCGCAGATGGCGGCGTTGCGCAGGGTGGAGGGGTCGTTCGGGGCCAGGCGCAGGGCGCGGTGGTATTGGGCTAGAGCGGCATCGGTCTTCCCTTCCCGGTCCAGGGCGATGCCGTAGTCGTTGAGCAGGCCAACGACCCGGGGATGGGAACGGAGGGCGCGGCCAAACGCGGCGGCGGCGGCGGGATAATCCTTGCGCGCCAGGGCCGCGGAGCCGGCGGCGGCGTCCGGGCCTAGCGACGGTCCGGGCTGCGCCGGGGTCTGCTGAGCGGCAAGCGCCCGCGACTCTTGCCCCGAGGCGGGCAGCGCAACGGCCAGCGCCAGCAGAATGATGGACACGGCGCGGAGGCGCATGTGTTTAGCCTAACGCGGCGGCGTAGCCGCCGCGCGGCGCCCATTGACGCGGGCTCTGGGGCGGACGATCATGCCATGTCGCGGCCGCCGCGGACGCCCCTGGACAGTGCGGCGCGGCCAGCGGGGACCGCCAGCGGAAGGTCACCGCATTTGCGCGGCAGCGTTGCGTACCGTGCAAAGGGTGCGACCTGCGTGAAGAGGAAGCACCAAGAAAAATGGGCCCCGCCGCAGCGGGGCCCGGAGGATGCAACCAAGGAATTCGCGCCTAGAAGATGAACTTCAAACCGAATTGGATTTGCCGCGGACCGTAATCCGACGTCAACTGGCCGAAGTTCGTCGTGCCTAAGGCCGTGCTGACGCCGGTGAAGTTCACATGGTTGAATGTGTTAAAGAACTCGGCGCGGAACTGAGCGTGCAGGCCCTCGCTGACGCTGAAGTTCTTCATCAGCGCCATATCCCAGTTGTCCATGCCCGGCCCCAGCACGATGCCGTTGCCGGCGGTGCCCCATTGGCCGATCGCGGTTTGGAAGGCGGAGGTGTTGAACCACTCCGACTGTAGCTTAGGCCCGTTGGGGTTTGCGACCAGGTTGGGACGAGGCACGTTGCCGGCAAAGTCAATGCCGATGCCGCCGGGCGCCGTTCCCGCGGGGCAGGCGGCGCCACCCGGCACGTAGTCGTTGCAGTTGAACGGATCGGTGAACTGGCTAATGGTCAGCGGCACGCCGCTTTCCAGAGTGGTGATGCCGCTCCACTCCCAGCCGCCGAAGGCGTTGCGCGCCCAGCCGGTCATGCCAAAGTTCGGCAGATCGTAGACGTAGCTGAGGACAAAGACTTGCGGGCGGTTGAAGCCGACCGGGCCGTAGTCCATACCGTAGTTGTAGGTGTTGAGCACGGTGTCGAAACGGTCCGCGGAACTATAGCTGAGATCCTTGGACCAGGTATACGCGGCGTCCAAAGTGAGTGCGCCGACTTGGTGCTTCACCGACACCTGGAGCGAGTTGTAGTTCGAGATCGCCGCAGGGTTGCGCGTGGTGATGGCGGAGTAGCCCAGATACGGGCGCAGTGCCGTGGTTTCCGGGCAGCCGGCGCTGCCGCCGGCCACGCAGCCGGTCAGCCCGTAGATGGTGCTCACGGGGATTTGATTCAGGTCCTCCTCCAGCAGCAGGTTGCTAGCGTGATTGCCGACATACGCGACTTGCACCCGAGTATTGTTCGTGAACTGATGCTCCAGCGACAAACTCCAGTCCTGCACCCGCGGCGTGGCATAAGCCGGGTTGCCCGTCGCGGTCAGTGAGCGCGGGGTGAGGCCGACCTGGAGGCTGCCGCCGTTCGGATTGTCGAACAGGTCATAGGGCGTGGACTGGCTGGTGGTGATGTTCACGAAATTCAGGAACGGGGGATTCGAGAACTCGTTCTCCTCCCAAATGCCATCCAGCGTGCGGTCGAAGTACAAGCCCCAGCCGCCGCGAATGGCGGTGGTGCCGTGGCCGAACGGATCCCACGAGAAGCCGAGGCGGGGAGCGAAATCCGCCGTGTTGTTGGGATTGACGTTGGCGCCGAAGGGCGAATTGACGTTGGCGATGATGATGCCGTTCGTGTAGTTCGCCGGCGTCACGCCGCCGGGTGCGAACGAGCCGTTGGTTTCGATCGTCGGCGCGGCCGCGGGATTGAAGGCGGCGGGATCGAAGTTGTTCAGAATGCCGGTCGAATCGTAGGGCGTCGGCAGATATTGATAGCGGATGCCCAGGTTGACCGTTAACGTCGGGGTGACCTTCCAGTCGTCCTCCACGTAAGCGCCGAAGTTCGCGAAGTGCAAGTCGGGCACGATGTCCCGGCTGGCAGCGCTGAAGCCGCTGGCGTAGCCGAGCAGGAAGTTGGCGAGCCCGGGGTTGCCGTATTCATCCGCGAAGTTCAGCTGGCCGGCGACATTGTTGTCGGCGTTCTCCGTCTTGGTCATGGATTGGAGGCTGACGCCGGTGCTGATGGTCTGGTTGCCGTGCGTCCAGCTCAGGTTGTCGTAGGCCTGCTTGTCAATGTTGCGCTCATGATAGGGAGCGCTGGGCAGGCCGACGCCGGTGATCTGCGAGACGCTGATGCCGGGAATCCGGTTGTAGGGATCCTGGTAGGGGAAGTTGGCGGTGGACAGGCCGCTAAACCCGCTGGCGTTGCCGCCGATGCCCGTAATGACGCTGTTGATGGCGCCCCAGCTATAGTTGAACGCCGCCTCATTGACCAAGTTCGGCGTCATCTCGATCGTGGCGTGCAGGACCAGGTTGCGTCCCGGCGCGTCGGTGGATGTGGGATACACGCCTGGCAGATTGCTGCCATTGAACAAGCCGCCCGGCTCGGTGGTCGGGATGTTGTCCCCCATGTAGCGGGCAAACAGCTGGATGTTCTGGCCGACATTTTGGTCGAGGCGGACCAAATCCTCACGCGTGTTGTTTGTCGCCGGGAGATTGACGGTGTAGGGATAGCAGGACACTTCGGGGTGGCCGTTGGAGATGCAGGCGCCCGGCGTCGGGGTCAGCTTGGAGTAGATGTTCTTGACGTAGGCCGCGGAGTTGGAGCTGAAACAGTTGGGGTTGATCTGGTTGCCGGTGATGCAGCCGGCGGGAGCCGAAGCGGGGTTCAGCGTGACCGGGGCTTGATTGCCCTGCTGGTCGGTGTAGTAAAGGCCGTTGAAGTTGCCGTTCAGGACCTGGGGATTGGGCAGGGCGTATTCATAGGTGGACGGCGTGCTTTCCCGGCGCCATTCCTCGGACCAGAAGAAGAAGGTCTTGTTCTTGATGATCGGTCCGCCGACCGTGAAGCCGAAATCGTTGTAGTGCTCAACGCCCCGGGCTTGGCCGGCCGAGTTGGCGAAGTAATCGTTGGCGTTCAGGATGTTGTTCCGGACGAATTCATAGGCGTCGCCGTGGAACTGGTTGGTGCCGCTCTTGGTGACGACGTTGATCTGGCCGCCGCCGCTGCGGCCGTATTTGGCGCTGTAGCCGCTGCCGGCGATGCTGAACTCCTGGAGGGCGTCCACGCTGGGGACGTTCAGGATGGTCGAGTTGGAGCCGGTGTCGTTGATGTCGGCGCCGTCCACGGTCCAGTTATTCATGGTTTGGCGGGCGCCGTCCACCGCGACATTGGTGGTGTTGGCCATGCCGAAGCCGACGGTCATGCCCAGGTTGGACGAGACGCCGGGCTGGAGGGCGACCAACTGCTCGAAGTTGCGGTTGTCGAGTTCCAGCTGGCGGATCTGGTGGCCGCTGACGGTGGAGATTTGCGCGCCAGTTTCCAATTGCACCGGGGCGGTGGTGGTGCTGACCTCGACGGTTTGGGTGATGGCGCCGGTTTTCAAGGCCACCGGCAGGCCGAACTGCTGGCCGACTTGCAGCGTGACGTTCTTGGTGCGGAAGGTCTGGAAGCCGGATTTCTTCACGGTGACCGTGTAGACGCCGGGAGCCAGGTTGCTGACCGTGTAGGCGCCCTGCGCCCCGGTGGTGACCGTGCGCAGACTGCCGTTGGCGTTGTTGAGCACCGTAACCGTGGCGCCCGGCACAACCGCGCCTGAGGGATCCTTAACCGTGCCACTGAGCGTGGCGTTGATGTTTTGGGCGAAGATCAGACAGCTCAGGGCCAGCACGGCCCCGGCACATTTCAAGATTCGCTTGCGCATATTGGGGAAACTCTCTCCTACGGCTACCGCCGAACAGCAAACTGGAAAGTTGTCCCCGGAACGCTCTTGGTATCCACACCTTGACCGCGCCGGGAAAATTCGGATGCAGCAAGTGTAAACGCCCCAGCATTTCTGTATCCGTGCTGCCTAACACATCCCGGCGGTAATAATGCGGGTTATCTGTGCGGCAACACACGGCCACGCCGCCGGTCACTCCGCGGGCGGCGGGCGGCGGCGGAAACCCGCTATTGGGGGGCGCGGGCGCTGCGATCGGAGGGCCGCTGCGGCTAGCGCGCCGCAGGCACGGCATCATCGCCGGCAAGGATCGGGCCGCGGGAGGCGAGGATGATGGCCGTGGCGGAAAGGGGCTCGACGCGGATGATGACGGCGCTGCCCAGGACGTCGGCGGGCTCGGGAATGGCGCGCAGCGCGCCGACATTCAGTCCGGGCTCGGGGTGCGTGCTGGATTGCGTCATGCCCTCGGATTCCGTCTTGAACTGCCAATTGCTGGGGCTATTGCGGCGGCGGAAAAGCGTCCAGACCTGGCCGATCCGCGCGCCCGCCGCGGCGCCGCCGGTCAAATAGATCTCATCGTTGGCGCCCAAAATGCCGGCCATGTCGCGGCCCATCGCGACCAGTTGCGCCCTCCCGCGCACCGGAGCCAGCCAGGCGGCGCGGGTCAGGCGCGGGCGGATGGGGCCGGGGTTGGCGCGCCAGGCCAGCGCGAAGTCGCCGACCTGGGCGGGCTGGCAGGAGAAGGTCATGCGCGCCAGGGCGATGCCCCGGCGGTTGACGCGCAGGATTTTGGCGCGCCCCACGATCTGAAAGAAAGCGCCCATGTGGCTGAGGATGCCGAACTGGCCGGGAAACTGTTCCGCCTCCTGGCCCACGCTGGCGACGCGCATCAGGCGAACGGAATCGCCGCGATGGAAGTCTCCCGCGTGATTGAGATACAGCACGTCACCGGACGTGAACAGTGACACCTGCATGCCACCGCGGGCGCCGATCAACCGCGCCACATGGCGATAGCGCTGCGGGCTGAAATAATTGCTACAGGCGATTTGGCTGGTCGCAAAGTGGTGCGAGGGGGCCGTCTGCGCCGCGGCGGGCCGGATCGCCAGGGCAAACCCGGCGGCAAGAAGTAAGTATTTGATTTTGCAGGACATAGGATAGACCTCGCGAACCGGGCAGGAATCCGGGCTGGGGAGCCCCTTCCCTCCATGCCGCGCCCTCGGTATGATGCCTTAGCTTATGGCTCTCCTCGCCGCAGTCTCCAGCAATCCGGTTCCCAACCGGGTACTGCCCGAGCATTTGCCGCGGTTGTGCGTGCCCGTTGCCGCCGCGCAGGCCGCGGAGATGATCGCCTTGGCGGAGCGGGCCGCACGATCTAACTCCTTTCTTGAGTTTCGTTTAGATCGCCTGAGTCAGCCGGCGGCGGGGCTCCCCAAGCTGCGGGAGTTCCTGGCCGCGCGGCCGGAGTTGATCGCCTTGGCTACCTGCCGCAAAAAACAGTCGGGTGGGTATTTCCGCGGCTCGGTTGAGGCGGAATGCGCCATTTTGGCCAAGGCCGCGCACGCCGGCTGCCAATGGGTGGATCTGTCGCTGGAGAGCGCGGAACGGGCCGGGATGGCGGCGCTGAAGCAGCTGCGGGCCCGCGCCGGCCTCATGATCTCCTATCATGACTACGGTGCGACCCGGCACCTGGCGGCAGTGGAACGCCGCTTGCGGTCGCTGCCGGCGGATATCTATAAGGGAGTCTGGCAAGCCAAGCGCCTGGAAGATAACGTGAAAGTGCTGCGCTGGGGCGCGGATCTGCCCGCCCCGCGTGTGGCGTTCTGCATGGGCGAAGCGGGGCAGCCGAGCCGCATTCTCGCGCTGCAAGCGGGCAGCCCGTTCACCTATGCGGCGGCGACGGAAGGCGCGGAGACCGCCGACGGACAGTTTGACGTGGCCGCGCTGCAACGGATCTACCGCATCGAGGAAATCAACCGCGCCACGCGGGTCTACGGCGTGACCGGACATCCGTTGGCGCACAGCTTGTCGCCGCTCATGCTGAATACCGCCTTCCGCCGCGCCAGCGTCAACGCGGTCTACGTGCCCTTGCCCGCGCGGCATGCCGAGGAAGCCTTGGCCCTGGCGGCGGAGTTGCCGCTGGGGGGATTTAGCATCACGCTGCCCTACAAGACCGCCCTGCTCCGCTCGCTGGACGGCGTGGACGCGCTGGCGCGGCAGGTGGGAGCCATTAACACGGTGGTGCGCAGCGCCGGCAAGTTCTACGGCTATAACACCGACGTGGCCGGCATTCTCGGCCCGCTGGAAAACCGGACCGCGCTGGAACGAAAAAAGGTGCTGGTCTTGGGCGCCGGCGGCGCCGCGCGGGCGGCGGTGTTTGGGCTGCGTTCGCGGGGCGCCGACGTCCACATCTGCAATCGCACGCCGGCGCGGGCGCGGCAACTGGCCCGGGCGGCGGGCGCCAAGACGATTTTGCGCCGCGATCTGGCGAAGACGGACTTCGACATTTTGGTGCACGCCACCCCGGTCGGCCTGTTTCCGAAGGTGCGGCAGTCGCCGCTGGCGGCGGAGGAAATCCGCGCGGGCATCGTCTTTGATTTGGTCTATAACCCGCTCGAGACCGAGCTCTTGCGGCGCGCGCGGGAACGCGGAGCGCAGGTCATCACCGGGCTGGAGATGTTCGTGGCGCAAGGCGCGGAGCAATTCGAGATCTGGACCGGCAAACCGGCGCCGCGGCAGGAGATGTACCACGCCGTCCTCTCGGAGTTGCAGTCCCGTTGAGAACCCCGGCGTGGCTCCCGGAGCCAACGCCGCGCCCCCGCGAACGGCGTGCAGGCTAAAGCCCGCACCACTCGCCGCGCCGGCGGCGCCGAGCGCGGCCGCACGCCAGCCAGAAGCATGCCCCATGTGCGGCCGCGCGTGGGGTAGAGCTCCTGCCCTGCGTCCTGCGACCCTCTGGGCGGCGGAGACGACACCCGGTCCCGCGGCTGCTGAAAAGACAGCGCCTTGACGGGAGCGCCGGCATCCTACCGGCAGGCTCGCTCCCGCCCGTCGCGCCGCCCTTGGTGGGGTAGGCTCCTGCCCTGCGTACGCATCGTGTTCTGACGGACTCCCGCCGGCGGCGGAACCGTCGCCCTCCGGACGGCGGAAACCTACGAGCGGGACGGCTGTCGCTCGGTGTCCCGGTCAGGGCGCGCACCGGCCCCAGGGGCTACCGCGGGCTGAAGCCCACGGTGGGCAGGCTAGAGCCCGCGCCACTCGCCGCGCCGGCCGTCCCGCTGGCGTCAGGATTCCCCGCGCCAATCTAGGTGGCGCAGAAACGCCGCATCGGCGCGCCAGCGGGGACGAACTTCCACCCGCAGGCCGAGGAACAGCCGCGGCCCCAGATGGGGCAGCTCCCGCTCGATCTCCGCGCGGGCGGCGGCGCCGATTTGCCGGATCATTTCGCCACGGCGGCCGATGAGAATGGCCTTTTGCCCTTCCCGCTCGCAGTACAGGACCGCCTCGATGCGGGCGCGGGGACCGGGTTCAAACCGTTCGATGGCGACGGCCAAGGCGTGCGGCACCTCCTCCCGGGTCAGGCGCAGCGCTTGCTCGCGGATCAACTCGGCGGCGAAGAATTCCTCCGGCTGGTCGGTGCTCTGTTGCGGCGGAAAATACGCCGGCCCCGAGGGCAGCAGGCGCAGAATCTCCTCCACTAAAACACCAAGCTGCTCCCCGCTGCGGGCGGAGATGGGAACGATGGCGGCATAGCGCTTCTGCTGACGGTAGTGCTCCAGCAGCGGCAACAAGGCCCGCTTGTCGGCGAGGCGGTCAATCTTGTTCAGCACCAGGATGACCGGCGGCGCGCCGCTGCCTGAAGCTGCACCTTCTTCCCTTCCCGCTTCCCTGTCCGCGTCCAGCATCTGCACCGCGTAGGCATCTTCCGCGCCGGTAGCGCGGGTCACATCCACCATCAGCAGCGTCAGATCCCGGCCCTCCAGCGCCTGGCGCGCCTGGCGGAGCATTTCGCGGTTCATCGGCGTCGCCGAGCGGTGCAGCCCGGGCGTGTCCACGAAGACGATCTGGCCGCGCGGGCTGGCGCCGGCCGGGGTGTTGTATATGCCCAGCAGGTGCGTGCGGGTGGTCTGCGGATGGGGACTGACGATGGCGACCTTGCGCCCCAACAACGCGTTGAGCAAGGTGCTCTTGCCGACGTTGGGACGGCCGAATAGAACGACAAATCCAGAACGGAGCTTCGCGGGACGAGCCAAGCTCCAGTATGGGCCAGGCTGCCTTGTCCCCGGGACGGCGGGAGCTGGAGCGGCGTAACCCCGCCAACACCAGCAACCCAACTTAGCCTGCCGCAGCGGACGCCTCCGTCCGCCGCCGGGCGAAACGCATCCCGGCCAACCCGAGCGGCATCTACCCGCGCGTGTACAGCGGAGTGATGTGGGTGGTCTGCGGCGTGTTCTTCGCGCTGTGGGTGGGGCTGTGGGTGGTGGAGCGCCGGCCGGGAGGTTTGGTGCAGGCATTTCTGGCCGCCGCCATCTGCATCGCCATCATGAACTGGGTGGCGCATTACCGGCCCGAAGGAAAGGATTGAGGCCAGGGCGATGATGCTGCGGCACCGCATGGCGTTCGCCTGCATGGCGGTCATTTATAGCGCCTGGGCGGAAGCGACGCTGCTGCGCCATTTCGCCGGCGCCCCGGACCGCGCCATGCGGTTCTTGCTCTACAGCCCTGCCATGGCCTGCATCCTGACCATCGCCGGCCTGTGGCTGGAAAGCGGTTGGGTGCGCAAACACGACCTTCCGCCCGGCTATCCGCCATATTTCCTGCCTACGCCCATCCGCGTGTTGGAGCTCGCCGGCATCGCCTTCCTCGGCTGGCGCGTGTTTTGGATGTGGTTTAGCTGGGACGGCATGTTCCTATTCCCCGCGATGCTGATGCTGATCCTGACGATCTGGCGGCAAAAGCCGACGCCGAAGCAAACCCTGGCGGCGGAGATCACCGGCCAGCCCATGTGGGGCATTCCCCGCGTCACGCGCTGGTCCCGCGAGTATCGGGAGCGGCGGCGGCCGGAAATGCGCCCGGTGGGGCCGGCGATCGGCGGACGGAAGGTTTAGCCGCGCGGCGCCGCGCCCTTCCCACCGCTGGCGGCGGTGGACCCCTAAACCCGGCAAGACAACCTGGAGCTTGGGCCGGGCATTTACTCCCGTGTACCGGCGGGAAGCGGAAGCGTGCCGGATGTGCGGCCATGTTCTTCTCCGTCCGGCACATGTTTTACCTCGCGGCGGTGCTTTTGGGGGTCTTTCTCTGGATCTTTTATTTCCAGGACATGCCATACCGCTCGGCGCCGCGGCAGCCGATCAGCTTCAGCCATCGCATCCATTACGAACGGCAAATCGCCTGCATTTTCTGCCACGCCGACGTCGCCAAATCCGCCTATGCCGGCATGCCGCCGGTGCTGAAGTGCATGGGATGCCATCGCGAGGTTATTCCCTATTATCCGGACGTCGCCAAACTGCACCGTTATTGGCGGGAGCAGCGGCCCATTCCATGGGTGCGGGTGTTTTGGATTCCCCAATACGTGCATTTTCCGCATCAGCCGCACATTTTGGCCGGGGTGCAATGCGGTGTCTGCCACGGCGACGTGGGGCATGAGAATCGCGTTTTCGAGGTGGTCAATTTCAACATGGGAACCTGCGTCACCTGCCACCGCGCCTATGGCGCCCGCACGGACTGTTTCCAAGCCTGCCATCACTGAGCCGCCATCATGCCCGAAACCCCGCGCAATCCGTTCGACCAACTGGTTCAGATCCGCAACGCCGGCGGCGGCGCGCCGCTGGACCGGCGGGACTTTTTAAAATCCGGGGGCGCGGCGGCGGCCGGGGGCGCGCTGGCGGGCTGCCGCACGACGGGCCACATTCTGCCGCTGGTGGTGCCGGACAACCGCTACATCCCCGGCGTGCCGCAGCATTACGCCACGGTCTGCCGCGAATGTCCGGCGGGTTGCGGCATGCACATCCGCGTCAACGACGCCCGTCCCACCAAGCCGGAAGGCAACCCCCGCCATCCGCTGAACCGGGGCAAGCTCTGCATGCGCGGCCAGTCCTCGGTGCAAGGGCTATACAACCCCGACCGCTTTCCCCAACCGATGCGGCGGGACGGGCATGGGCGCTTGGTGGTGACCACCTGGCCGGAGGCGCTGGCAATGCTGCAACAGCAGATGCGGCAGGTGGCAGTGGCGGGGCGGCAAGCGGACGTAGTTTGGCTGGGGCGGCTGGAAACCGGCACGCTGGACCAACTCCTGCGGGACTGGCTGGCGGCGTTTGGCTATCCCGCTCCGTTGTATTACGAAGCGTTCGCGTATGAGGCGGTGCGTGAATCCAACCGCGTCAGCTTTGGCCAGGACGTGGTGCCGTACTACCGCTTTGACCGCGCCAAGGTGGTCGTCGGCTTCGGCGCGGAGTTCTTGCAGACCTGGGTGTCGAACGTCCAGTTCGCCACCGATTGGGCCATGGGCCACAGCTACGGCCACACCCACGACCCCGCCTATTTCATCAACGTCGGCCCGCGCGTGACCATGACCGGAGCCAACGCCGACGAGCATTGGCAGCTCCGGCCGGGAAGCGAGGCGCTGCTGGCGATGGCGCTGGCGGAGCGGGTGGCATTTCATGCCGGGCAGACCTTGCGGCTGCCGACGGGCGTGCCATCGGGCCTGGGCATGAGCCAAACCGCGGCGGCGGAGCGCACCGAAATCCCCGCCGACGTGGTGGACACCGCGGCGCAACGCCTGGCGCGCAACCGGCCCTCGCTGCTGCTGCCCGTCGGGTACGGCAACCTGAACGCCGCCGCGCTGACGGCCAACATCGTGCTCAACGCCGTTAACGCCATGCTGGGCAACATCGGCACCACGATTTTGCTCAACCATCCTCATGCCTTGAGCGGCGCGGCCCGCGCCCGCGATGTGGCGGCGGTTTTCGAGCGGGCGCGCAGCGGCCAGGTGCCGCTGCTGTTTCTGCACCATGCCAATCCCGTCTTCAACTTTCCCGCCGCCGCGGCCGTTCCCGCGGCGCTGGGCAAGATCCCGTTCATCGTCAGCTTCGGCTGGTGGCGCGACGAAACGACGAAATACGCCCATTTGGTGCTGCCGGACAACTATCCGCTGGAAAGTTGGGGCGACTATGCGCCGATTCCTGGACTGACCGGGATACTACAGCCCGGACGCCGGCCGGTGTTTGACACCCGCCCCACTCCCGACGTGTTGTTGTGGCTGGCGGCGCAAGCCGGACCGGCGGTGCAGGGGCCCATCCTGCAACGGGTGCAGATGCCGCCCGCTGCCGCCCTGCCCACCGATGTGGCGCCGGTTGGCAGCAATTGGCAGCAGAGCCCCAGCCTGCCCAATCCGACCCCGCTCACCTACGACCCGCCCGCGGCGATCCATAGCTTCGACGCCTACCTGCGCCGCGCCTGGCAGCTGCGCCTGGCCCCCAACGCGCCGCCGGCGGAACAAGCCTCGGCCTGGCGGAATTTGTTGATGGTCGGCGTGCATTTGACCACGCAGGCGGAGCCGGCCGTCGCCACCGAGCCGCCGCCCGGACGCTTGGGCCCGCCGATCAACGAGACGCTTCCCACCACCACGCTGGAGGGCCCGAATGGCGACCCGCCCCCGCTGCCGCTCGAGGCGGAGTTTGAGGGCAGCGGCGATTTCTATCTCACCAGCTTCCCGGTGGTGCAGTTCTTTGACGGCCGGCAGGCCAATCGCTCCTGGATGCAGGAGATCGCCGATCCGCTCAGCAAGCTGGTGTGGGACAGTTGGGTGCAAATCCACCCCGACACCGGTTGGCGCCTGCACGCCGCCGAAGGCAGCATTCTCCGCCTGGAGACTCTCTATGGTCACGGCGAATGGCCGGTGCATTTGGATCCCTTCATTCGCCCCGACACGCTCGGCATCCCCTTAGGGCAGGGCCATCGCGATTTCGGCATGTTCGCCACCAATGTCGGCGAGGCGCCGCAGGAGCTGTGGACGCCGCGGCTGGACGCGGCAGGCGGACCCATCCCAATGGGGGTCAAGGTGAAGGTCACCAACACCGGCAAAACCCGGCCCATGGCCAACCTGCAATTGGAGCATTGGCAGCGGGACAAGCGCATCGCGCAGGCCTGCCTGATCAGCCAAGCCGGCACGCCCGCGGTGCGCGACGATGAGCCGCGCGCCACCTTCTACGCCTTCCACCCCACCCCGGTGCACCGCTGGGGCATGGCCGTGGACCTTTCCAGCTGCATCGGCTGCAACGCCTGCCAAACCGCTTGCTACGCCGAAAACAACATCCCGGTCATGGGCCGCAGCAGCTGCCTCAGCTACCGCGAGATGACCTGGCTGCGGATCGAGACCTACGCCGGCGACGCCTGGCATCCGCCGACGACCATGAACCCGGACATCCGCTTTTTGCCCATGCCTTGCCAGCAATGCGGCAACGCCCCCTGTGAATACGTCTGCCCGGTCTTCGCCGCGTATCACACCGATGAGGGCCTGAACGCGCAGATCTACAACCGCTGCATCGGTACGCGCTATTGCAGCAACAACTGCATCTACAAGGTGCGGCGCTTCAACTGGTATACGCCCATGTGGCCCAAGCCGCTGGACCAGCAACTCAACCCCGCGGTGACGGTGCGGGCCAAGGGGGTCATGGAAAAGTGCACCTTCTGCGTGCAGCGGATTGAGCAGGCGGAGCTGGCGGCCAAAGCCCAAGACCGGCCGCTGCGCGATGGAGAGATTCAAACCGCCTGCATGCAAACCTGCCCCACCGAAGCCATCGTCTTCGGCGATCTGAAGGATCCCAACAGCCGCGTCTCGCAACTGCACCAGCAAGACCGCGGCTATCGGCTGTTCTGGGAGGAAAACACCTTCCCCGCGGTCACCTATCTCAAGCGAACCAAATTCGTGCTCAACGGCTTGGCGGGGGCTCCCGCGGCGCAGCCGCCGCTGTAATCCTCGCCCCCGCCATGCCGGCTCACAACGATGTCCCTCGCCAGCGAACTCGCCCCAGCCGATCACGACCTGCGCGCCGCCTCGGCGACGGTGCTGCGGCCGGTGGAATCCTGGCCCGGCTTCCGCTATCTCGCCGGCACGACCGCGGTCGGGATGGTGGCGATTCTCGGTTTTATCTGCTGGGGCTGGCAGATGTTCATCGGCCTTGGCGTCAGCGGCCTGATGTGGCCGGTGATGTGGGGCGCCTACATCACCAATTACGTCTTCTGGATCGCCATCGCCATGAGCGGCACGTTCCTCAGCGCCGCCCTCTATTTGTTCCGGGCGCGCTTCCGCTCCGCGTTTTCCCGCGCCGCCGAAACCATGACCATCTGGTCCATCCTGAGCGCCGGGCTGTTTCCCTTGATTCACCTCGGCCGTTCTTGGCGCGCCTATTGGATCCTTCCCTACCCCAACCAGCGCCGCCTTTGGCCGAATTTCCGCTCGTCGCTGGTGCTGGACTCCTACGCCATCACCACCTATCTGGCGGTCAGCTTGGTCTTCTGGTACATCGGGATGCTGCCCGATATGGCGGAGCTGCGCGACCGAGCGATCGGCTGGCGGCGCACGCTCTACGGGATCGCGTCCCTCGGCTGGACGGGCAGCCTCCGCGACACCTCGCCGTTCCTCAAGCTGTATATCATCCTGGCCGGACTGGAATTGGCGCTGGTCTTCAGCGTGCATACCACCGTGGCCTGGGACTTCTCCACCGCCCTGATCCCTGGATGGCACGAAGAAATATTCCCTCCCTATTTCGTGGCGGGGGCGGTGTTCAGCGGATTGGCCATGATTCTCACGCTGATCATCCCCATCCGCGAGTGGTTCCACCTGCACGACTTCATCACCGTGGATCACCTGGAGAAGGTCTGCCAACTCGTCATCGTGGCCAGCAGCGTGCTCACGTTCTCCTACGCCACGGAATATTTCATCGCCTGGTACAGCGCCGACACCTACGAGCGCAGCGCGTATTGGATGCGGGCCTTCGGGCACTATTGGAAGCCATTTTGGATGACCATCGCCTTCAACTGCGCCCTGCCGCTGCTGTTTTTCTGGCGGCGCTTCCGCCGCTCGATCCCGCTCATGTTCATCATGTCCATCTTGATGAACGTGGGCATGTGGCTGGAGAGGTTTGTCTTCATCGTGACCAGCCTGGCCTATAGCTTCGATCCAGCGTCCTGGGGCATCTATCACATCACCTGGATCGAGATCGGCATCACCGCCGGCGGTTTTGGCGGATTTCTAGCGCTGTTTCTGCTTTCGCTCAAGGTCATTCCCGCCCTGCCCACCGCCGAGGTGCGGCGGGACATTCTGGAGGCCCGGCGCCAGCGCCAGGCGCTGGCTGCCGCGGGGCTGTGGCCGCCGCCGGAATCGGCGGGCGGGGGACAGCCGCTGGCGCCGCCGCCGGCGGCGGGTTCGTGAGAAGGAGGAATGCAACATGCCGCAGTGGCCGGCCACGCTTATTCATGACGATCAGCCCGCGGTGGCCCCGGTGTTCCGGGGCGTCCTGGGGTCGTTCGCCGACGAGGAGCAACTGCTGGCGGCGCATTCCCTGGCCAACGAGGCACGCCTCGGATTCGAGGTCTTCATGCCCGTCGCCGATGAGGAACTGCTGCGCCATTTGCGCTTCCGCACCGAAAAAAACGGCGTCCGCTTCTGGACGCTGTTTGGCGCCATCGGGGGCTTTGTCTCGGCCATGGCGTTAACGGTCTGGACGCAGCACAACTGGCCCATGGTGGTGGGCGGCAAGCCGATCGTCAGTTGGCCGCCCTTCATCCAGCCCATGTTCGAATGGGTGGTCCTGTTCGCTTCCTTGTTCTGTGCCGGCGGTTTCCTGCTGCTCTCCGGTCTGCCCAACCTTCACCTGCATCCCGCCTACCGGCCGGAGTTCGGCGTGGACCACTTCGGCATGTTCATACCCTGCGGCCTCTCCGAGGCGGGCATGGCTCGCACCATCCTGGCGCAAGCCCAGGCAGAGGCGATCTTTCCCATTTATGACCACGGCCTCGGACGGCTCGCCGAGCCCACGCAGGCCCCCTAGACACCACGCCATGGCCATCGCCCCTCCACCCCAGCCTCCGACTTCGCCGCCGAGCCTGCCCCGGCCCGCGATCACCCGCGCGCCGGGCACGCCGGCGAGGTGGGTGACGCGGCTGCTTTGGGTGCTGCTGTTCATCGGCATTGGCGTCTTCCTCACGCTGCTAGTGACGGACCCGCGGCAACTGTGGACTGATTATCTCGCCGAGTTCATTTTCTTTTCCGGCTTGGCCCTGGATGGCGTTCTCTTCAGCGCCGTGACGCGCGGCTGCAATGGGCGATGGGCGCGGCCGCTGATGCCTTTGGCGGAAGGCCTGTCGGTGGTGTTGCCGGTAACGGTGCTGCTCTACATTCCGCTGATGCTGGCGCACAACTTCATCTATTCCTGGTGGAACCACATCCCGTACGGCAAAGGACCATGGCTGAACCATTGGTTTTTGCTTGGCCGCGATCTCGGCTTCTGGATCGTGCTGGCGTGGTTGGAGGTGCGGTATCTCTATTGGTCGCGGCGGCGCGATCTGGGAGAAGTCTGCGATGATCCCGCCCATCCCGGCCGCGGCCAGGCCACCGGGTTGCAGCGGTTTATCTGCCGCAAGTGGCGGGGCATGGAAGCCGAACACCGCCGCATCGAGCACAGCCTTGGCCGGCTGTGGGTGCTGATCATTTTCGCCTACGCCTACTTCTACGGAATCTTGGGCATGGACATGAACATGTCCCTGAACCCGGTGTGGTACGACTACATCTACGACTGGTATTTCTGGATCTGCAACTGGTACGCCGGTATCGCGCTCATCTGCATTCTCGCCGTGGCCTGGCGCAATCGCATGGCCGTGCGCGACATCATCAACCGCGACATCCTGCACGACGTGGGCGAGATGATGTTCGCCTTCGCCATCTTCTGGACCTATTTGTTCTGGTCGCAGTTCATGGTGCAGTGGTTCGCCAACCGGCAAGGCAACATCCATCTTTTGCTGTTGGTCAGCACCACCCAGCCCTGGGAAACGATCGCCTGGCTCGTGCTGACCCTGGGCTTTTTCCTGCCCTTCGGCCTAGGGCTTAGCCGAGCGTTCAAGCGCCGCGGCCCCACCCTGGCCACGCTGGCGGCCTTCGCCTTGGCGGCCATGTGGCTGCAACAGAACCTGATCGTCATGGGATCCATCTGGACGCGCGGCTTTCCGCCGCTGCTGACTTCGGCCGGCATCGCCTGCCTGTTTTTGGGGCTATACGGGCTCATTTACCTATGGTTCATGCGCCAGGCGCCGCTGTTTCCGGTGCAAGATCCGGCGCTGGCGCAAACGCTGGTGGCCAGCCTACCGCGGCATTGAGCGCGGCGCGGCTGGAATGCGGGGATTATGTTCAATCGCCGGTACCAGAGCGAGCAGGAACGGAATCTGACGATTCTGACCCGGGCGACGTTGTGGGTGGTGATTCCGTTGGTGACGTTCGGCTGCTGGTGGTTGTACCAGGGGCTGGGCTACTTCAAGGATGAGATGTCCTACCAAGACGTTTACGGCGCGCGGCGCGGGCCGCACCTGCCCCTGCCGGAAGGCGTGGTGTCGGACCAGGGATTTGGCTTTTCGCCCCGGCAGTTGCTGGCTGCCGGTCAGGCGCCGCCGCCACTGCCCAAACCCAATCTGCCCTACGGGGCCCGGCTGTATCACGATAATTGCCAGTTCTGCCATGCCGCCAGCGGCCGGGGAGATGCGCCGGTGGGCCTGGAATACGACCCTGCGCCGCCGCTGCTGTACCGGGTGATCCCGGGGCTGAATAACGCGACGGTCTTTGACCGCATCAGCAACGGCACGGGGATGGATCAGGTCAAGAGCATCAATACCTATCCCCCCATCGGCGACGCCTGGCACGCCTTCCGGCTGTATTTAGGGCCCAACGCCCGCTGGCAGCTTACCTACTACCTGCGCGCCGAGTTCGGCTCGGGCCGCCCGCCGACCACGCCGCCCGCGACCGCCATCCCGCAGCCCGCGTATCACATCGTGGGCAATCCTCCGGCGGCGGCCGCGCGGGTCCAACATTAGGCGCCCGCTGAGGTTTTATGTCCGACATCACCATCGAACTGGCGCAAGGCGACCTGGATCTGCGGCGGACTTCGGAGGAGATTCTGCGGCCGGTGGAAACCGGCCCGACCTTCCGCCACATCGCCGGATTGGTGATCAGCGGCCTGGTCACCCTCTTGGGAGCGGTTTGCTGGGCCCGGCAAATGTACATCGGCATGGGCGTCAGCGGCCTGATGTGGCCGGTGATGTGGGCCGTCTATATCACCAATTTCGTGTTCTGGATCGGCATCGCCCACAGCGGCACGCTCATCAGCGCCATTCTCTATCTCTTTCGCGCCAAGTTCCGGCCCGCGTTTTCTCGCACTTCGGAGGCCATGACCATCTTCGCGGTATTGACCGCCGGCTTGTTTCCGATCATTCATTTGGGGCGCTCTTGGCGGTTCTACTGGATCCTGCCCTACCCCAACATGCGGCACATATGGCCGAACATGCGCTCGCCGCTGGTGTTGGACGTTTTCGCCGTCAGCACCTATCTGACCGTCAGTCTGGTCTTTTGGTATTTGGGGATGCTCCCCGATCTGGCCGAGCTGCGGGACCGTTCAAGCGGCTGGAAGCGCACCCTCTATGGCGTACTCTCATTGGGCTGGATGGGTTCGCTACGGCAGATGTCGCCGTATCTCAAGCTCTACATTCTTCTCGCCGGCCTGGCCACGCCGCTGGTGCTTTCGGTCCATACCACGGTGAGCTGGGACTTCGCACTCTCCCTGTTGCCAGGCTGGCATGAGGAAATCTTCCCCCCCTACTTCGTCGCCGGCGCCATCTTCGACGGCTTGGCGATGGTGCTGACGCTCATTATTCCCTTGCGCTCCTGGTTCCGGTTGCAAGCCCACGTCACCATGGACCATCTCGACGCGCTTTGCCGGCTGATCCTGCTGACCAGCAGCATCGTCACCTTCTCCTACGCGACCGAGTATTTCATGGCTTGGTACAGCGCTGACACCTACGAGCGCAGCGCGTATTGGATGCGGGCCTTCGGGCACTATTGGAAGCCATTTTGGATGACCATCGCCTTCAACTGCGTGCTGCCGCTGCTCTTCTTTTGGCGCGGCATCCGCCGCAGCCTGGCGGGGATGTTCATCATCTCGATCTTCATTCACATCGGCATGTGGCTGGAGCGCTTTGTCCTCATCGTCACCACCCTCGCCTATAGCTTCGATCCCGCGTCATGGGGCGTCTACCACGTGCAATGGATCGAGGTGGGAATCACCGCCGGTAGTTTCGGCTGGTTCATGCTGCAGTTTCTGACCTTTCTCAAAGTAGCCCCGGCGCTACCGCTGGCCGAAGTGCGGCGGGACATTCTGGAGGCGCGGCGCAGCCGCAAGGCCCTGGCTGCGCACGGACTGCTGCCGCCATCCCCAGGGCCCCCGCCTGGACCGAGCGGGGGTACGCCAGTGGCGGCATCCGGGCCGTAGCCGTCCCCGGCTGCGTCATCCCCGCCCAGCGGCAAACGCTATTGATGGGCGCGCCCGCCGTAGGCGGAGAGCCGTTCCAGTTGAGCCGGATTCCCTGCGCGGGGCAAACCTCCGCCGCATCGTCGCAGCCGAGCGCGCCAGCACGCCGGTGCTCGCTGGACCCCCCTAGCGGCCACAAGGCGCCTACGCGCCCGTGAATGTCGCGAGCGCCGGAGCCACAGCCGCCCGGTGTTCACAACACGGCGCGGCGGCGAGCACCGTGCCAAGCACGCCGGCAACCCTGGCCAGGGCGCCTGCATTCCTAAACGAGGGCGCCGCCAGCGCCGCAACGACCCGCCGTCTAACGGCGCCTCATGGCCTTCCGCTTTATCGACACCACCCCGGGCAGCACCGCGCGGCGTTTCGTGATCTCCGGCGCCTGGTGGTTCGTGGCCGGCGGGGTGGTCGGCCTAACGGCGGCCACCGAATTGGTCGCGCCTGACCTCATCGGCGCCCGTGTGCTCATCTTTCCCCGCATCCGCCCGGTGCATGTCAACACCATGGTCTTCGGGTTTTTGTCCATGATGCTGATCGGCGCCATGCTGTACGCCGTATGCCGGCTGGCGCGGCGCCCGCTCTACAGCGAAAAGATGGGCAACGTGGCCATGTGGATCTGGAATTTTTCCGTGCTGGCCGGCTTTCTCACCATCCCCGCCGGCTTCACCACCAGCCACGAGTACGGCGAATATGTATTTCCCATCAGCGTGGCCATCATCGTCGCCATCTTCATGCTGACCATCAACGTCTTCCAGACACTGGCGCGGCGGGCGGAGCAGTTGCTGTACGTCACCAACTGGTACGCCGTGGGAGCGTTCACCGCCACGCTCATCGTCTTTTTCTTCGGCAAGGTCATGTGGCATCCCAAGACCAGCGCGATGGTGGGCATCAATGACGCCGAGTGGGCCTGGTTCTATGGCCACAACGTGTTCGGCACCTGGATCACGCCGCTAGCCCTGGGTCTGGCGTATTTCTGGGTGCCGCGGGAAGCGGACAACCCGCTCTACAGCCATGCCATCAGCTTGCTGGGATTCTGGCCCTATTTCGCCTTTTACCTCCAAGTCGGCACGCACCACCTGATCGAGGCGCCAGCGCAGCCCTGGCTGAAACTGATCGCCGAGGTCAACAGCGTCGGCTTGCTGATTCCGGTCTACGCCTTCTTGACCAACCAATGGATGACGCTGCGCGGACGCTGGTGGAAGATTCCGGACTCCGTGGTGCTGAAGTTCATCTTCGCCGGCACGATCATGTATTTCTTCACCTCCTCGGAAGGCACCGTCGAAGCGCTGCCCAGCTTTGAACGCATTGCCCATTTCACCAACGTGACGGTGGGACACGCCCATCTCGGCCTGCTGGGTTTTGCCGGCTTTATCGCCTGTGGCGCCGGCTATGGCGTGCTGCGGGAAATGTACGGCGTAATTTGGAGCGAGCGCCTGGCGCAACTTCAGTACTGGCTGATGCTGATCGGCATTATCGGCTTCACGTTCGTACTCACCTCGGTTGGCTTGCTGCAAGGTCTGGCGTGGCGCAACGGCGAGACGGTCTACCGCGTCCTGCCGGAAATTTTCAGCTATTACGTGGAACGGGGCGTGTTTGGCTGCTTCATCCTGACCGGCGCGGGGATCCAGGTCTACAACTTCTTGAAGACCGTCTACGCCCGCCGCCGCCGGTCGGAGGAGGAATTCTTCGGCCTGGAGCGGGTGGCGGCGGCGCCGGCGGCCCTAACCGGAATGGCCGGGGATTGAAGGAAGCGTTCCGATGGGCATGACTCCGCGCAGCGTCGCCTTGGGCATCGCCTTGATCGCCACCTTTGCCGCCTGGGCGGTGTTGTTCCTTCCCGGCCTGAGCGCGCCCAATACGCCCTCCAATATCGTGCGCCCGTATACGCCGCTGGAGCGGGAAGGCCGCGTGCTGTACATCAAAAACGGCTGTATCGGCTGCCACACGCAGTACGTGCGGCCGGAGGATTGGGGCTACAGCGCGCTGCGCGTTTCGCAGCGCGGCGACTACATCTACGACCGGCCGCACCTGCTCGGCTCCGAACGTACCGGCCCGGATCTTTCCCAGGAGGGCGGCCAGCACAGCAACGACTGGAATCTGGCGCATTTCGAGGATCCCCGGTTCGTGCGCCCGGCCTCCATCATGCCGCGGTTTTCCTTCTTCACCCACCAGCAGATGCAGGCCATCACCGCCTACGTGCAATGCCTCGGCTTCAAGATGGCCGATGAGCGCATGGCGCGGCAAATCTATTGGCATCGGCGCTTGCTGGCGGCGTACCGCCAAGGCGAGGACTACAACGCCACGTTCTTGGCCAGCCTCGTGCCCCAGCAATGGATGAGCATGCCCAATCCGTACGCCGCGACGCAGGCCAGCGTCGCCAAGGGGAAGTTCGTCTATCAGCAAATGTGCATCTTCTGCCATGGGCCGGTGGGGGACGGCAACGGGCCGGCGGCGCGCTATCTAAACCCCAAGCCGATGAACTTCACGTTGCTGAAGCGCCACCGCTGGTCGGGGGGCATGATCTATTACCAGGTCATGAACGGCATCACCGGCAGCGCGATGCCGTACTTCAAGGAAGACTTGGAGTCGGCCAAGATTTGGGACGTCGCCAACTACGTCGCGGTCAACTTTATTGGCCGCAACGTAGATTCCGGCAACGATCTGAACGGCATTCCCGCTTCCATCGAGGCGCCGATTCCCGGCGTCAAGCCTGAGGTGCCCGGCGCCGGAACCAAAGTGCCGGTTCCTGGTCCCGCGCGCAAGGTCTATCCCCAGCGTCCGAGCAGCTCGCCCCAACCGGCCAGGACGCCGGCCGCGCCTGGCGGCCGGAGCCGGCGCCACTAGGAGAGCCGCCGATGTCACCCCGGGTTTGGCTGATTCTTTTGATCCTCTCCATTGCAGTAAGCGGTGAAGCCATGCTCTGGGCCATTTCGCACGGCCAGTTTCGCGACGTGGAGCGGGGCAACCGGTTGCCTCTGCGTGCGGCCGAGTCCCCGCTCAATGCCAGCCGCCGCCGGCCGGTTGCGCTGGGGTTTTACATTGGCGGACTGATCATCGCCGGCGCCATTCTCGCGGCTCTGATCGCCCAACTGCTGGTGGATTCCTTGTGGCTGCGGCCATAGCCCCCGCCACGGCCTGCGGCGCCGGGACCAGAGCACGCAACCTGGCGCGTACCCGCGGCATCCGCTGGCAAGGAGCGACTTTGCCATGGGCATGTTTGACTGGCTGACGAATGTACACCGCATGGCCGAGGTCCTGCTTCTCGGCTTTGCGCTCGTGGTGTTCGTCTGCATGGCGTATTTGGCTGGCCGCTCGCGGCACCGGTACTACGATGCCGACCACCCCTGGGGCCCGATCGAGAATTACGCCGGCTGGCTGCGCGAGGGTCACGGACCCATTCCCCTTTTTCTGTGGTTTTGGACGATCGCCGTTTTGGCCTGGATGTTCACGATTACCGGTGTGGTCATGTGGCACGGCTATTACTACTGACCCATGGAGCCGCCCAAATATATTTCGCGCTCGGGGTCCGCGGCGTCCCAGCCACGCGAAGACAGCCGCAGTTGGGATCAGCGTCTGCGGGATGGTCACATCGTGGGCCTGTATGTCGGCATCTTGTGCGTTGAAATCATCGTCTGGTCCCTGCTGGCGTGGGCGGTGATCGGGAATCGCACGATCACGGAATTCAGGTATTACCTGCCCGCGACCACTCCCGCTGCCTACCCCTACAACAGCGTCTCCCACTATCACGGCCAGCAGCGCCAATAACCGAGGGACCGCTATGCCGCCAGAACCACCATCGGAACACGCTTCGCCGCAATTCACCGCCTCGCGGCAAAGCCTGCTGGAGCTGTTTCGCGAACTCGCGCAGCACGGCATGACGTATGCCCGCGATTTCGTCAAACTGGCGGCGGCGGAAGCCGCCGAGAAGGGCCGGTACCTGCGCGTTTTGGTGGTCTCACTGGTGCTGGCCGCGGCATTTGCGGCATTGGGATTTTTCTTCTTGACCGTCGCCCTGGTTAGCGCGATCGCCTACGGTTTGAACAGCTGGGGGTGGGCCTCACTGATCGTCGGCATCGCTTATTCCATCGTGGCGCTGCTGGTAGCCCTGCCAGGGATGAATTCGCTGCGCAAGGGAGCGATGGGCTTCCAGCGGACGGCGCAACGTCTGAAGGAAGACGCTAAGTGGGTCAAGGACAAACTTGCGGCCTGACCGTACGGCGCGCGGCGGCCGAGACGATCCATGCCATGGGTCGGCGCATGCCGCGCGGGTTTGGGATAATGGCCCATGTCCGCCGCTGGCTCCTTGGCCGCGAACTTCCCCGCGCGCTACGCATTTTTGGGCACCGACACGCGAGGCCGCCGCTATCCCGAAGCGCCCCACCCGTACCGCAGCGAGTTCCAGCGGGATCGGGACCGCATCATACATTCCCGCGCCTTCCGCCGCCTGGAAAACAAGATGCAGGTCTTTCCCGGGCGTTACTCCGATCATTTTCGCAACCGGTTAACCCACACCCTGGAAGTGGCGCAAATCTCGCGCACGGTCGCCACGGCGTTGGGGCTGAACGCGGAACTGGCGGAGACGTTAGCTCTGGCGCACGACCTCGGTCATCCCCCGTTCGGCCATGCCGGCGAGGCGGCGCTAAACCGGGCGATGGCGGGCCATGGCGGTTTCGACCATAATCTCCATGCCCTGCGCGTGGTCGAACACCTGGAGCGAAGATATGCGGAATTCCCCGGCTTGAATCTGACGTTTGAAGTGCGCGAGGGCCTGATCAAGCATTCCCGCGATTACTCACCCGGCGAGATCGCGGCCGAGGAATACGACTTGGCGCTGCGGCCACCGCTGGAAGCACAGCTGATTGATTGGACCGACGAGATCAGCTATAACGCCGCGGATCTCGATGATGCGTTCGAGGCGCGCCTGCTCGGGCTGGAGCGGATTCGCGGCGAAGTCCCGGTGTTCGCGCGGCTGTTGGCGGAGGCCGAGGCCCGATACCCGCAAGCGCCGGAGAAGCTTCGCTTCAACGAGGCGCTACGCCGCATGATTGATTACTTCGCCACGGATTTGATTCAGGAAACCGCCCGCCGGGCGCGGAACTTTACTAGCGCGGCGGAAGTGCGGCAGCACCCGCGGCGGCTGGCGGCCATGTCTCCGGCCGCGGCGGCGGAGCGATTGGAACTGAAGCAGTTCCTCCATCGCGCCCTTTACAATCATCCGCGCCTGCGTGCCGAAAAACGGCGAGGCGAGGCGCTGGTGGCGGCGCTGTTCGATTTCTACCTAAACCATCCCGAGCAAATGCCGGCCGCCTACCAAGCGGCGCCCGGCACGGCGCCACAACGCCAGGCATGCGACTACTTGGCGGGCATGACCGACCGGTTTATCGCCGCGCAGCACCGCAAGCACTTTGCCCACCGCCGCCAGAATTAGCGCCGGCTGTCAGGCGCGGACGGGCATCGTGACCGGCGCGGCCAGGCGCTGCTCCAGCCAGGAGTGCAGAGCGGCGGTGATGGCGGCGGGATCCTGCCCATGAAACACATGCACGGGCCCGATCGTTAGGCGTGCGTCCCCGCGCCGCGGCCATTTGGCGCCGATGGGAAGGAGCTCGAACAGACCCTCGATGGCGATCGGCACCACGGGCAGGCCCAACTCATGGACGAACATGCCGATGCCCGGGCGGAAGGGATGCAAGCGGCCGTCGGGGGTCTCCTGCCCCTCGGGGAAAATGAGGGGGCAAAAGCCCTTGTCGGCCAGCTCGCCGGTATAGCGCAGGGCGTTGCGGATGCCGCCCTCGGGCGCCAGCAAGTAGCCATTGAAAAACGCTTGGGTAAGCACGTAGCGCCAATAGGCGGCGCGCCGACGGTCTTGGCTGTGGCCAGCCGGACGGAGGAATTCGAGGAAGTCGCGGGCGCCCATCGCCGGCGCCAGCCAGGGGCGCCAGTGCGAGGGCAGCGCGCGAAGAATGCTGGGCACATCGAAACGGCTCTGATGGTTGGCGATGAACAACACGGGCCGGCGCAGGCCGCGAAGATGCTCCCGTCCCGCGATGTGCAGGCGGACATGGCTGCGCAGGACGGGGAAGACGATCACGTTGTAGCCCAGGCCGCGCAGGCCGCGCGTGGGCGCGGCGGTGGGCCAGCGGGGATAACGAAATGGCTCCGCGGCGGCGAGCGATCGCGAATCGGCGCCGTGCAGAGTGATGCTGGCAGCCGCGGCGGGAACTGCCAGCAAGGACGCGATGTCGCCGACGGTGCGCGCCTCCGTCAATGCGGCCTCGTCCAGCGGAATTCCCGCCCGCGTCTCGAGCCAAGTCATCAACTCGACGCGGTCCAGCGATCCCAGCCCCAGTTCGTCCAGATTTCGTTCCGGGGTCAGGGCGCTGGCGGGAACGCGCAATTTGTCGGCCAGGAACTCGCGCCAGTCACGCCGCTCGCCGGCCGCGGCGGTCGTCAGCGGGCGGCGATTAACCCAATCGCGGATGGCCACGCGCTGTAGCTTATGAGTCGAGGCCGTACGCGGCAGTTCGCGCTCCGGC
>DAHUYO010000035.1 GCA_027315185.1 Acidobacteriota bacterium | reverse complement strand
GCCAGGTCCGACCAAACCGCCGGCGGCCGTAGGCGGGGAATTTCCGCCCGGCGCGATTGCTGCGCGGCGGATTGCAGGATGCGGCGCCAGCGCTCTTGCCTCCCGGCCGCGGCACGCGCTAGGCGGTGATCGGTGCGGGCGGCGGCCAGCGGCCGGATTTCCGCCACGCCGAGTTCCGTGGCCTTTTCCAGCATCCACTCAAAGCGGTCGAACTTGAAGATGGCGGCGATCAGGCGTGGCCCCAAGGGAGCCGTCGCGGGGGCGAGCGGCTGCAACAGATCGAAGATGACGGCGCCAGCTTCCACCCGCGCCACGGCGGCAAGAAACCGGTCCCCGCCTGCCGAGAGTTCCATCCGCATGCCCGGCCGCGCTCGCAGCACTTGCGTCAAATGACGGGCTTCCGGCCCGCGCACCACGGCTTGCGGAGGCGCCGTGGCGGGGAGCGGTTCGGCGAAGAACAGGCGGCGCGCCACGCGGCCGCCGAGTTACGCGAAGAAATCGCGCACCTTGTCGAACAGGCCGCGATCGTGGGGGAGGTTTTCGTTGGGCATCAGTTCAGCCAGCTTTTCCAGTAACTGCCGCTGTTCCCGGTTCACCTTTTGGGGCACCTCGATGCGCACCACCACGTGCAGATCGCCGCGTCCGCGGCCATTCACGCGCGGCACGCCCTGGCCGCGGACCAGCAACTCGGCGCCGCTAACCGTTCCGGCCGGGACCTCCAGGGCGTGCTCGCCCCAGGGGCTGGGTACTTTTAGCGTGCAGCCAAGGACGGCCTGCGGAAACGAGACCGGGATGGCGCAGTACAGCTCGGTTTCCCGGCGCTCGAAAAACGCGTGCGGCTGAATGGATACGGCGATATACAAATCGCCGTTGGGACCGCCCTGGTTGCCCGCTTCGCCTTCGCCCGCCAGGCGGAGTTGATTATCGCCATCAATGCCTGGGGGAATGGTGACTTGTTTTTCCACCGTGCGTTGGATCCGCCCCCGGCCGTGACAGGTGGGGCATGGGTCGCGGATGACGCTGCCCGCGCCGCCGCAGGTCCCGCAGGTGCGGGCGACGCTGAAAAAGCCCTGTTGGAACCGCACTTGGCCGCGGCCGCCGCAGGCGGTGCAAGTGGCCGGGGAGGCGCCCTTGCGGGTGCCGCGGCCGCGGCAATCGGCGCACGCTTCCCGGCGCTGGAACTGAATGGTCTTTTCCGTCCCGAAGATGGCGTCCTCGAAACTCAGATCCAGGTCATAGCGCAGGTCGCCGCCGCGCTGCGCGCGGGAGCGGCGGCGGGCGCCGGCGCCAAACAGGTCGCCAAAGCCGAAAATGTCGCCGAAGATATCGCTGAAGTCGGCAAACGCGCCGGGATCGAAGCCCGGACCGCCATTACCGGCGCCGAATGCGGAGTGGCCGAATCGGTCATATTGGCTGCGCTTCTGCGGGTCGCAGAGCACGCTATATGCTTCGGAAGCTTCCTTGAAGCGCTCCTCCGCGCCCGCCGCTTGGTTGCGGTCGGGGTGATACTGCATGGCCAAACGCCGGTAGGCGCTCTTGATCTGTTGATCGTCGGCGCCGCGCTCGACGCCCAGCACCTCGTAGTAATCCCGCTTGCCCGCCATCGTTGCCATTCTAAGTCCTTGGACGCCGCCGCACCTCCGGCGGATTCACCTAGGCACTACGCGTCGGCGTTTTCCTCCGGCGCGGACGGCGCTGCTGTGGCATTGCGCGCCACACGCACCATGGCGGGGCGCAGCAAGCGCCCATTCCATTGGTAGCCGCGCTGTAATTCCTCCAGCACGGTGTGGTCCGGCGCTTCGGTCGTGTCCACCATCTCGACGGCTTGGTGCAGATGCGGATCGAATGGCTGGCCGGTGGCCGGAATCGGCTCGACGCCGAGTTTGCGCAGCCCCTCGGCCCATTGCCGCTCGGTGAGTTCAATGCCGCGGCGCAGATCCTCGGCGCCGGAGCCGGGATGGGCCAAGGCGCGGTGCAGGTTATCCCAGGCGGGAAGCAAGACGCGCAGGGCTTCTTGCAGCCCATGCAGGCGCTGCTCGGCCTCCTCGCGGCGCGCGCGCTTGCGGAAATTATCGAAATCCGCCATGGCGCGCAGCAACTGCTGGCGCAATTGGCTGTTTTCCGCCTGCGCTTGCGCTAGGGCGTCTGGCTCCGCGGCGGCGGCTTCCGGCTGGATTTCCGGCGCCGGTTCTTTCTTGGTGCTCATGCTTTAATTGTCCCCCGATAAGGCGTCGGGTGTCAGATGTTCCAGCAACGTTCGCACGCGCAGCACGGCGGCGGCCGCTAGGCCATATTCCATGCAGGCGGGGCCCAGGATGGCCAGCGTCCCTTGGCGGTGCTCGGGGGTGGAATAATGGGCCGCCACCAGGCCGAAATCGGGCATGTCGGCGGCATCCAACCCGACTTGAATGTGCACCGTATCCGGCATCCCGCCGCTCACCGCGGGGACCGGATTGGGGCGGGCGGCAGGGTCGGCGATTTGTTGCACCAGGGCCAAGAGCTTTTCCTTGGCCGTCAAAGCGCGGAGAATGTCCGCCAGCCGCTCATGGTCGCGCAGCAGCGCGACCAGATTGCTGGCGCCGTCCACGTAGACCTGGCCGGGATCGCGAAGCTGCAATATGCCGCAGTGATACAGCACCAATACCCGCTGCAATAGTTGATCGTAGGCGGCGCGGTCATCATCCACGCGGCGGATCAGTTCGCGGCGGATGCGTTCCAACGTCCAGCCCCCGAAGGAGGCGTTGAGGAAGCGGGCCGCGGTGTCGAGTTCCGCTTGCGAATAATCCTCCGGAACGCGCGCCGCGCATTCCCGCACTTGACCGTCTTGGGCTGCCAGCACCGCCAGAACGCGCCGGCCGTTGAGGCGGAAAAAGCGGATTTCCCGCAGGCTCGGATCGGACCACGGCGCGACGGCCACCAAGCCAATGCGATGCGACACTTCGGAGAGGAACTGGCAGGCGCGTTCCAGAAATTGGGCTTCGGTTATTTCGATTTCGGGCCCAGAATCGCTGCGGCCCAGCAGCGCCTGCAGACGGCGCTCCTCGTTCGCTGTCAGCGGACGGGGCGAGGGCAAGCCGCGCACGTGGTGGCGCAGCGCTTGCAGCGTGGGAATGCGGCCGGCGGAGGTGTGCGGCTGGGAGAGGTAGCCGGTGGCCTCCAGGCTGGCGAAGACGTTGCGAATGGAGGCGGCGCTGAGGTGCTCGGCTCCAGTTCCCCCCATTTCAGCCACATGGCGGGAAGCGACCGGTTCGCCGGTGCGCAGGTAGAGTTCCAGCACCGTGTTCAGAACCGCATGTTCCCGCGCGTTCAGCGGTGCGGGCTGAGGATTCGCGCTGGCGCCGGTGGATGGTTCCGCCATCGGGACTTGATGCCGCCCAGGGCATCTGTATTCAGTGTACGGAGACGGACGGTGGTGGGCAAGCCCGGGGTGCTGTCCCCCGCCGCCCTAATCCTTGGGCGGCGGTTCCGGGTGGCACTGGCCGCAAGGGCAAAGCGAACGCAGGTATTGCCAGGTGTAGATGCCGGTGGAGTGGCGATCGCTGAAGGTGAAGTGCAGGGCGTAGTTGCCGACGCGTTCGGCGCCGAGTAGCGTGGCGCCGCTGGGCGAGAAGATGGGCAGCGCGCCGGGCGCGGCGGCCGGCGCCGGCGGAACGGGTCCATGTTTCCCGGTGCAGGTGGCGCAGGGACACTGCTGGCGCAGGTACTTGATCCCGTAATGGCTGAGGTGGCCATCCCGCCATTCGATGGTGACGCCTTCCGAGAGCGAGATGTCCACCGAACGCGGCGCTTCGCCGGCCATGCCGGCCTACCCCAACCCCGGTCGCGGCGCCGCGTGGGGTTTGCGCGCTGAAATCAGCAGCGCGCGGTCATGGCTGCGCGTCTCGGCCGGAGCGCCGGGCTCGGGCAGAAACTCCTCGGCGGTGACTTCAATCCAGCCGCGGGCGGCCAGCATGGCCTTGTATTCCTCCGCGCTGCGGACATGGATGGGCACATGCGCCTGCTCCACCCAGCGCAGCGTATCGGTGTTTTCCCGATAGATGCACATCAGCAAATACAGCCGGCCCATCGGCGCCAGGACCCGCTTGAGCTCATCCAGAACCTTCTCCTGGTGCTGGTAGTAATAGAACGACTCGATGGCCCAAGCTTTGCTGAAAAAGTCGTCTTCCCAGGGGATGGCTTCCGCCGAACCCCAGAGGAAGCTGACGTTCTCGTAGTCGCCGGACCGGTCGCGCGCTTGGCGAATCATCTCATCGGAGATGTCCATGCCTACCAGCCGCGACTCCGGCTGGAGCAGCCGCGATAACAAACGGCAAGCCCAGCCGTCGCCGCACCCCAGTTCCAGGATTCGTTCCCGCGGCGCCAACTGCATGCACTGGATGGTCTTTTGGGCGATGCGGAAATGATGCCGCTCCATGGCTTCGCCATGGCCATCGCGGGCCCATTGATTGAATTCAGCTCGGAGTTGTTCGTCGCGGGTGGTCGTGTTCATGGGCGGGCAGAGCGGACGGGACTTAACGCGCCGGAGGGGCGGTGAGGGCGGCCGTGTCCAGAAACTCGGAAACCTTGGCGGAGATGTTCATGGAGCAAAATTTGGGCCCGCACATGGAACAGAAATGGGCTTCCTTGTAGCCTTCCTCGGGCAGGGTTTCATCGTGCATGGCTTGCGCCGTGGGCGGATCCAGCGCCAGCGCGAACTGACGGGGCCAGTCGAAATCATAGCGGGCCCGGGACAGGGCGTCGTCCCGGTCGCGTGCCCCCGGGCGGTGGCGGGCGATGTCCGCGGCGTGGGCGGCGATGCGGTAGGCGATCAAGCCCTGCTTGACATCCTCGGCGTTGGGCAGGCCGAGATGCTCCTTGGGGGTTACGTAGCAGAGCATCGAGGCGCCGTGCCAGCCGATCATCGCCGCGCCGATGGCGCTGGTGATGTGATCGTAGCCGGGGGCAAAATCGGTGACCAGCGGGCCCAGGGTATAGAACGGGGCGCCATGGCACAACTCGACTTCCTTTTCCACCTGCAACTGAATCTGGTCCATCGGCACATGGCCCGGCCCCTCGATCATTACCTGCACGTCGTGCCGCCAAGCCACGGCCGTGAGTTCGCCCAAGGTTTTCAGCTCGGCGAACTGCGCGGCGTCGCTGGCGTCATGCAGGCAGCCGGGGCGCAGGCTGTCGCCGAGGGAGAAACTGACGTCGTATTTGCGGAAGATCTTGCAAATATCCTCGAAGCACTCGTAGAGCGGGTTCTGGCGGTGGTTCTCCACCATCCACTGGGCCAAAATGCTGCCGCCGCGGCTGACGATGCCGGTGATGCGGCCGCGCGTCAGCGGGAGATGCTCCAACAGAATGCCGGCGTGGATCGTCATATAATCCACGCCCTGCTCGGCTTGGCTCTCGATCGTCTCCAGCAGCACGGCGCGGTTTAGATCCCGCACCTGCTTCACGCGGCTAAGCGCCTCGTAGATGGGGACCGTGCCGATCGGCACCGGCGAGTGCCGCAGAATGCGGTCGCGGATGGCGGGAATATCGCCACCGGTGGAAAGGTCCATCACCGTGTCGGCGCCGTAATGCACCGCGACGTGCAGCTTGTCCAACTCGGCATCGGAGTTGCTGGTGACCGCCGAGTTGCCGATGTTGGCGTTGATCTTGCAACGGCTGGCCACGCCGATGGCCATCGGCTCCAGCTCGGGATGGCGGACGTTGGCGGGAATGATCAGGCGGCCGGCGGCGAGTTCCGTCCGGATCGTTTCGGCGGCCAGCCCCTCCCGCTCGGCGACATAGACCATCTCTTCAGTAATTTCGCCCCGGCGGGCAAAATACATCTGGGTCATGGCGGTTTCGCCGGCGGCGGATTGGCGTTGGGTGCGGGCCGCGATCCAGTCCGCGCGCTGGGCGGGCGCTATGGCGATTGGGGAAGACATTTCGTCTTTCATTATAGATTCCGCGCCGCCGCTTGGGGCGGCGCCGCGCGCGTTTAGCGGCGCAGGAGCTGGAAGGCGATTTCGCGGCCGTACCCGGCGCCGTAGGCCAGGGAAATCCACAGCAGCGCGAACGGCTCCAAGAGCCGCGCCTGGCGCAAGGGCCCGGCGTTGACCGGCTCGAAGCCGAGTTCCGCAATCAGGCTGGCCACTTGGGCGTTGGCGTCGGCGTCGTCGCCGCAATAACACATGGCCGGGCGGGCGGCGCCAAAGTCGGTGTTTTCCATGATGTTGTAGCCGACGGTGTTGAAGGCTTTGACCACCTTGGCGCCGCGGACCCACACGGCGATTTCCTCGGCGGCGGACATCGTGGTGCCCAGCGTCAAGCCGGATAAATCCGAGAGCAGCGGGTTGGTGGCGTCAATCAAGATTTTGTCGGCGACATTGCCCAAGCTGCTGATGGCGCTGCGGGCGGCCGAGTACGGCGTGGCCAAAAGAAGCACATCGCTGCTGATCGCGGCTTCCTGCGGCGTCGTGGCCCGCGTCGCGCCGCCGGCTTTGGCTACCAACTCCCGCATCGCCGCCGACTGCGGATCACGCGAACTCAAGGTGATCTGGTGTCCATTGCGAGCCCAGCGCACGCCCAGCGTGCCGCCGACATGACCCGCGCCGATGATGCCGATCTTCATGTGTCCTCCCGCCACCATCGCGGTGGCAAACCACCGATCCCTATACCCTAAACCCTGCAGGCGGCGGGCAGACGCCGCAGAAAGCGCCGGGCACGGGCTACATCCGCGAGAATCTGTACCTTCAGCGCTTCCGGCGAAGGGAACCGTTGCTCGTCGCGCAGGCGGTGCAGGAAGCGGACTTCGATTTCAGCGGGCGTTTCCGGCGGGTTGGCGGGATCCACCTCGAGCAGATGCGTTTCCACCCGGAAGGGCGCTGGGTCAGGATTGTCCCCGGTGAACGTCGGCCGCAGGCCGCAATTGGTCACCGAGCCCAACCACCGGTCTCCAATGCGGGTCTGGGTCACGTAAACGCCGCGGGCGGGAAGGAGTTCGGAATAGTCCGCCAGGTTGAGCGTGGGAACGGTGAGCCGCCGGCCGACGCCCTCGCCCGCCGATACCGGACCGGCAATGGAAAACCACCGCCCCAGCAGCCGGGCGGCCCAGGAAACAGCGCCGGCGGCGATATGCCGGCGGATGTGCGAACTGGAAACCCGCTCGCCGCGCCAGCGCATTTCCGGGTGCACCACCACCTGAAAGCCAAATTCTCGTCCCAGTTCCGCTAACGTTTCCACATTGCCGGCGTGGCGATGCCCGAACTGGAAGTTAGCGCCCTCATGAATCGCGGCTGGGGCGAGTCCGCGGACCAGGATGGTCTCGACGAAGGCGCGGGCGGTCAGCTCGGAGAGTTCGCGCGTGAAGGGCAGAACCGCGATGGCGTCCACGCCCGTTTCCGCCAGCAGCCGTAATTTCCGCGCCAGCGGGGTGATCAGGCGGGGCGCGGCGTCCGGACGCAGCAGGCGCAGGGGATGGGGTTCAAACGTCACGGCTACCGCCGGAACGGCCCGGGCGCGGGCGGCGGCGGCCACGGCGGCCAGTACGGCTTGATGGCCGCGGTGCACACCGTCGAAGTTTCCGACGCTGATGACGGCGCCGCGCGGCAGTGAGGTGAGCTGGGCGGCGGATTGGAGGATCTGCGCCATGCGGCCTTATAGCTCCACGTCCAGCTCTAGGCCGTCATAGGCCAAGCGGACGTGATCCGGCAGAGCGGCTTCCGTCTCCGCGTGCGGCAGATCGTGGCAGATATGGGTAAACAGCGCGCGGCGCGGCGCCAGCTCCCGCACTAGGCGCAGCGAGTTGGCGACGCTGGAATGCGTGGGATGCGGGCGGTGGCGCAGGGCATCGAGGATCAGCAGGTCCAAGCCCCGCAGGCGTTCCATGGCCGGGGCGGGAAGCTCGCTGAAGTCCGTGACGTAGGCGTTGCGGCCGAACCGGTAGGCGGTGATCGGCAGGGCGCCGTGCCAGACCTCAATGGGTTCAAAAGCCATGCCGGCGGCGGAAATGGTGGGGCGCGGCGAGGTCCCCGGCGGGATCTCGTGGGCGGAGATTTGCGGTATGGCGCTGACCTTGTAGTCGTTGGTGAAGACGTATTGGTAGACGCGGCGCAGGTCGGCGAGCGTGCGCGGGTCGGCGTGGATGGGGATGGGTCCCGGATGGGCGAAGTTCAATTGGCGCACGTCGTCCAAGCCGAAGATGTGATCCGCGTGGCTGTGGGTGAACAAAACGGCGTCCAGGCGATCCAAGTTCGCCGCCAGCGCCTGGGCGCGGAAATCGGGCGTGGTGTCAATTACCGCTGTCTGTCCCTCAAGGCGCAACAGGATGCTGGGGCGCAGCCGGCGGTCGCGCGGGTCTTCGGAGCTACAGACCGGGCAATGGCAGCCCAGCATGGGCACCCCGGTCGAGGTGCCGGACCCGAGGACGCGCAGCCGGGCGTGGCGCGCGGCCACTATTTTTGGCCCCGGGCGCGGGTCAGCTGGACGTAATAGAGGCGCAGCTCGTAGAGCATTTCCTCCAGGGCGCGAGCCTCGCCCGGGGTCAGATTGCCGCGCGTTTTGTTTTGCAGCACGCCCATGATCTCGATGGTCTGGCGGGCGGCGGGAAAATCCGGCTCGGGGCGGGAGATTTCCCCTGGTGCGCTGGCGCCCAATTGAATCATTGCGGACGCGTACAGCGACTCCAGCAGGGCCAGGAATGGCGTCGGCTCTTCCGGCGCCGCGGGCGCGCCTTCCGCGGCCGGTGGCGGCGGCTCGGCGGCGGGCGACGGAAAGGGAATGGCGCCGCCGGCGGTTTTGGCGCCGCCGCCGGTGTTGGCGGCGGGTTTGTTACCCGCCGGCGCCGCTGGGGCCTTGGCGGCTGCGCCGAGATCCACCACCCGTGCGGAGTCGTTATCCTCGTCCGGAACCTCCGGGCGGCGTTCGCCGGCGGAGGTAAAGTGGCGGCGGTCGCTGATGACAATGCTCGGTTCGGGCGTTTCCCGGTCAGACATGGCGAAAACCGTTCCTCAAACTTTGAGTATAGATGAGCCACGGAAAACCGGGCTGCTCGCGGGAGCCGCGCCGCTTTCTAGGGGGCAAAGCGGGCGCGGGCAGGCCCCGGAAATCCCCGCGCCCCCGCGGCGCGCTGAGGAAGGCTGCCGCCCGCCTCCGGCAACGGAAGCGGCGCGGTCCCGCCCGGCGGCCCAACCGCACCGGCCCTGCTGCAACCGCAAAAGAAGGGTTAGCTTAGAGGCAGCATGGTTTCGCTTGCCCTGGTTTTGCACGCGCATCAGCCGGTGGACAACTTCGATGACGTCATCGAGCACGCCTACGCCAGTTCCTACCGGCCGTTTCTCGATGCCGCCGAGGCCCGCCCCTGGCTGCGGTTTACCTTGCATTTCAGTGGTTGGCTGCTGGATTGGCTGGCGGAGCGGCACCCGGAGTACGTCGCCCGGCTGCGCGCGCTGCGGGCGGCGGGACGGGTGGAGATGTTGGGCGGTGGCTACTACGAGCCGATCTTGGCCGCCATCCCCGACGCCGATAAGGAGGAGCAACTGGACCGGCTGCGCGCCTGCGTGGAACGGCATACCGGCGCGGCGCCGCGGGGCATATGGCTGACCGAGCGGGTCTGGGAGCCGGATCTTCCGGCGCCGCTGGCCGACGCCGGAGTCGAGTTCGCATTGGTGGACGACAGTCACTTGCTGATGGCGGGCTGGGAAGCCGGGCACGTCTACGGATCGTTTCTTACCGAGCATCGCGGGCGGACGCTGCGCCTGGTCGCGTGTAATCAGTTCCTGCGCGTGGCCCTGCCCTTTCGTCCGGAGCAGGAAGCACTGCGATTTTTGGCCGAGATTGCGGCCCATCATCCGTCGCCCGCGGACAGCCCGCTGCTGGCGATGGGCGATGACCTGGAAAAATTTGGTTCCTGGCCCCATACCTATGAGCACGTCTATCGCGACGGTTGGCTACAGCGCTTTCTGGACGGGCTGGAGGCGCTGGCGGGCCAGGTCGAGACCACGACGGTTACCGACTATCTGCATCGCCACCCGCCTTTGGGCTTAGCCTATCTGCCCACGGCGTCGTACCCGGAAATGATGCAATGGGCGCTGCCCATGCCGGCCGCCGAAGAGTTCGGGCGGGCGCGCGCCGACCCCGCTCTCGCGCCCTTTCACCGCTTTCTGGCCGGGGCGCCATGGCGGAGTTTTCTTGCCAAATATGCCGAAGCCAACGCCATGCACAAGCGGGCGCTCGACCTCAGCCGGCAGTGGCAGGAGGTGGCGCAACGCCGGCCGAAATCCGAGGCGGAGGAGGCGCGGGTGGCTGCGGCGCGGACGCATTTGCTGGCCGCCGAATGCAACGACGCCTATTGGCACGGGCTCTTTGGCGGGCTCTACGCGCCCAACTTGCGCAACAGCGTCTATACCCATCTGCTCGCCGCGGACCGCTTGTTGGCTACCCTGACCCCGCCGGCGGCCCTGCGGCGCGGGGATTGGGATTGCGACGGCCATGAGGAGATCGAACTGCGCACGCCGCTGCTGCGCGCCGTGGTCCAGCCGCGCGATGGCGGCAGCATCGCCGAATTCGACTATTTGCCCGCCGACGCGAATTTGCTCAATTCGCTGCGGCGCCGGCCCGAGGTTTACCATCAGGCGCTGCGCGCGCGGCTGGGCGCCAATCCCGCGGGCTTGCCGGGCGCCGCCACCGAACCCGCCGAGGACATGAGCGGTTGGTTGCTATATGACCGCTATGCCTGCCACGGTGCACGGGTCTATTGGTTTTCCGCGGATCGGCAGTTTCCGGATTATGAGCGGCTCGGCTTGGAAGAAGACCCTCATTTGGCCGGGGGCATCTGGCAGGTTGTTGAAGTAGCGCTTGATGGACCGGAGGTGCGCATGGAGGCCGTCGCGGAAGGAGCCCAGCGCCTGGAAAAATCGTTGGGCTTCGCCGCCCCTACGCCCGACTCCTTCCACTGCCGCCTGCGCTGGCCGGCCGGGGCGCCGGCGGCGGGCGCAAAGCGGCTGGGGATCGAAATGGTATTCAATCTGTTGGCGCCAGCGGCCCAGGACCGCGGTTGGCGGTTGGGCGAGCACTGGGAGCCACTGAGTTGGAGCGGGGCGCACGCCGGCGAATTCCTGGCGCTGGAAGACGGATGGCGGAAATGCCGCGTCGAAATGCACGCCCCCGGCGCGGTCGCGTGGTGGGTACGCCCCATTTGGACCGTGTCCCAGTCCGAAGGGGGCGCCCAACGGGTTTACCAGGGCAGCGCGGCGCTGGCGGTCTGGCCGGAATCAGGCGGAGCGGCGGAAGTGGTGACTCGCGTGCGCGCGCTAGCCTGAGTGCAGTTGCCGCTAACGTCAAGGCCTGACGCCGCCGTATAAGAAAAAAACCCGCTAAACATGCCCATTCCGTACGCGCAGTCGTGTACAATGGCTCCGCTTTCGGTAAAACCCCAAGGAGGGTGCATGGCAGGAGCATTGACCAAAACCGCGCTGGTCCGCCAATTGGCGGAGGCGAATGAGATCAGCAATAAAGTGTCCGCCCAGTATTTGGATTCGCTTGCCGCTTTGGCGGTGAAGGAGACCAAACGGTCGGGCCAATTCACCCTACCCGGACTGGGCAAGTTGGTGAAGCAGCAGCGCAAAGCCCGCACCGGGCGCAATCCGCAAACCGGGGAAGCCATCAAGATCCCGGCGAAAACCGTGGTGAAGTTCCGCGTCTCGAAGGCCGTCAAGGACGCCATCGCGCCGCCCAAGAAGTAGCGCGGCGCCCTGCGCCGGAGGCCGGCCTCCGGCGGCGCTAACCACGCTTGGGCGGCGAGGTGGCCTATGTGCCGGCCGCGCCGCCCTTTTTCAGCGCCGCGCCTTCCTGCTGCCAGAACCGGTCCGCCAGGCGGCGAATGGCGCTGCGGCGGAACGGCGCTACATCCGCGTGCCCGCTCCACAGCAACAGTTGCGTGCGGTTGTCAAAGACCTGGAGCGTTTCCGTCCGGCGCAAGCCCCGGCCCTGGGCCGTAATCACCAATAGCCAATCGGCCTCCGCGGGCGAAAACGCCAAGCGCAGCGGCGAGTGTTTGTGGAGTTCGCTCCAACAGCGCGCCGCCAAGCCGGTGCGGCTGCGATCCCAAATGTAGACGATGGCAGGACCGGGGGCCGCGCCGGGGGTGGTGCAAGCCGCCGCGATCGCCGCGCCCGTCGGGCGGAACCGCGCCGCGGGATGGGTGCGCGCCGGCGGCCGCGGTGGGGCGTTTCCCGCGCGATCATCGCCAGCAGAATGGCGGGCGTCGCGCCCGCGGCCTGCATGCGCGCCAGGGCGGGCAAGGAAACGTCGAAGCGCACCTGGCGCGCTTGGCGGATTTTGGCGGCGATCACCGCCGGCGAGAATCCCAACCGCAGCAAGCTGACGATGGCCGCGTTGTTCAGCGGCGTGGCGCGCGCATGGCGCCGGGCCGCGGCCGGCGCCAGCAAAATCATCGCCAGCACCGGCGCCAAGAGCCGGCGCCGGCATGGGCCCGGCAAGTGCATCCTCAACTCCAGCATGTACAATAGGCGTTTCCGCGCCGTGTTGCCCATCCCGTGTTCGTGGGGAGGTTGCGGCGGAGATCGTCCGCTGCGGCACGGCGCCAAGGCGGCGGAAACGCCTTATGCAGCGAAACTGCCCCCTGCCGGCGCGAGCGCCCCATGCAGCGTGAACGCATAGTCAAACCCGACGGCCGCTATCTGCTGCTGTACACCTTCCCCGCCGCCGCGCCGGGGGCGAAGGCGGCGCCGTCCGCGCCCTCCCCGCGCCCGTCACCGCCACGGCAGGCGTCCACGCCGCGCCGCCGTCCACGGCGCTAGGCCGATGTCCGAACTGCGTTGGAATCCGTTGCGCGAAGAATGGGTGATTACCGCAACCCAGCGCCAGGACCGAACCTTCCATCCCCCGCCGGGATTTTGCCCGCTATGTCCGACGCGGCCGGGGGCGTTTGCGACCGAGATCCCGCGCCCGGAGTTCGAGATCGCCGTTTTCGAGAACAAATTTCCCTCCCTGCGCCGCCAGCCGCCTCGGCCCGCGCTGCGCGGAACGGCGCTCACGCCGGTGCGCCCGGCGGCGGGAGCCTGCGAGGTGGTGGTATATTCGCCGCGGCATGAGGGCAGCATGGCCACGCAGGCGCCGCAACGCATTGCCCAGCTCATCGCCGTATGGCAGGACCGCTTTCAGGAACTCTCGCGCCGGCCGGGCATCCGCTACGTGCTGATCTTCGAAAACAAAGGCGCCGAGATCGGCGTCACGCTGTCCCATCCGCACGGGCAGATCTACGCGTTTCCCTTCCTGCCGCCGATACCAGCGCGGGAACTAGCGGCCATGCGGGCGCATTGGCGCCGCCAGGGGCGGTGCTTGCTCTGCGACAGCCTGCGGCGGGAGCGGCGGGAGCGGCGCCGGGTGGTGTTTGAGAACGCGGCGTTCACCGCCGTGATTCCGTTTTATGCCCGCTATCCATATGAGGTGCACCTGCTGCCGCGCCGTCACCTGGCCGCGATCACGGATTTGCGGGACGGGGAAGCGATGTTGCTGGCGCGCGCGCTGCGGGCGGTGACCGAGGGCTACGACCATTTGTTTGGCTTCCCGCTGCCCTACATGATGCTGCTGCACCAGCGCCCGCCAGGCCGGGCCGGGGAGCGGTACACGCATCTGCACTTCGAATTTCTGCCGCCGCACCGCACCGCCGACAAGCTGAAGTACCTGGCCGGCTGCGAAAGCGGCGCCGGCACCTTCATCAATGACACGCTGCCCGAGGAGTGCGCGCCGCGGTTGCGGGCCGCCATCGCCGCGGCGGCCCGGGCATGAGCACCGCGCCTATCTCGCGCGAGGACGCGGCGGCGGGATTTCGCGGCGCCTTCGGCGGCGCGCCGGACCTGGTGGCGCGCGCCCCGGGGCGCGTCAACCTGATCGGCGAGCACACCGACTACAACGACGGGTTGGTCCTGCCCGCGGCGGTTTCGCTGGCAACGTTTGCCGCCGGCCGCCGCCTGCCCGCGCCGATGTTGCGCCTGGCCAGCCGTGAATTTCCCGGCGTGGTCGAGGTTCCCTTGGCGGCAGACCGGCCACGCGGCGACTGGACCGATTACGTCACCGGCACGGCGCGGGCCATGGCGGCGCGGGGGCTGGCGGTAGCGGGCGCGGAACTGTGGTTCGCCAGTGAGATACCGCCGGGGGCGGGCCTGAGCTCCTCCGCCGCCCTGGAAATCGCGGCTGGGCTCGGGCTGCTGCGCTTGGCTGGAGACGCGCGGCCGTTACCCGCGCTGAGCTGGGATCTGATCTTGGCCGGCCAGGCGGGGGAGCGGGAATGGGTGGGGGCGAACTGCGGCTTCATGGATCAAGCCAGCGCGGTGCTGGCGCGGGCCGGCGCGGCGTTGCTTCTGGACTGCCGCAGCCGGGAAACGGAATACATTCCGCTGCCGGCGGAGGCGGTCCTGGCGGTGTGCCACACCGGCGTACGTCACGAACTGGCGACCTCGGCGTACAACCAGCGCCGGCGGGAATGCGAGGCGGCTGTGGCCGGTTTGGCGGCCCATCTGCCGGGTTTGCGCAGCCTGCGCGACGTGAGCCTGGAGATGCTGGAGCGATATGGCGGCGAGCTCGATCCGGTCGTGGTGCGGCGGGCGCGGCACGTGGTGACGGAGAATGCCCGCGTGCCGGCCGCCTGTGCCGCGCTGCGGGCGGGGGACTGGCCGCGCCTGCGCGCCGTGTTTGCCGCCTCCCACGCCAGTCTGCGGGATGATTACGAGGTCAGTTGCCCGGAGCTGGACGCCATGGTGGAGGCGGCCACGGCAGCGCCGGGATTTCTAGCCGGGCGAATGACCGGCGGCGGCTTCGGCGGCTGCACCGTGAACCTGGTCGCCGCGGACCTGGCGCCGGCGTTCGCCGCGGCGGTTACGGCGGAGTATCAGGCCCGCATGCACCGCCGCGCGCGGGTCTTTCTGCTGGCCACCGCCGGGTCCGCTACAATCGAGCCGTGAATCCGGACCGTTTAGAAGCGATTTTGGCGGCCGTCGCCGCCGGGCAGATCACTCCGGCGCAGGCGGCGGAGCGCTTGCGTCATTGGCCCTTCGAGGATTTGGGCTTCGCGCGAGTGGACCACCACCGCGCCCTGCGCCAAGGCATGGCCGAGGTGATCCTGGCGGCGGGCAAGACCCCGGCCCAGGTGGCGGCGATCGCGGCAACCATCGCCAAGCATTCGTCCCGCCTGCTGATCACCCGCGCCGACGCCGCCAGCTACCGCGCGGTGCGGCGCCGCCTGCCGGCGGCTCAATACCACCCCTTGTCGCGGGTGATTACGTTGCGAACGGGCCCGGCGGTGCGGCGGCGCGCGGGATCGCGCGGCGGCCAGCCGGCGCAAAACGGCATTCTCGTGCTTGCGGCCGGAACCAGCGACATTCCAGTTGCGGAGGAGGCCGTGCTGACGGCGGAAGCCATGGGCAGTCCGGTGCGCGCCATCTATGACGTGGGTGTGGCCGGTTTGCACCGCTTGCTGGCCGAGCGGCATGCGCTGGCGGCCGCACGGGTCATCATCGTGGCGGCGGGCATGGAAGGAGCGTTGCCCAGCGTCGTCGGCGGCCTGGTGGCCGTGCCCGTGATCGCCGTTCCCACCAGCGTGGGGTACGGCGCCAGCCTCGGCGGCCTGGCGGCTCTGCTGGGGATGCTCAATTCCTGCGCCTCCAACGTCGGGGTGGTGAACATCAACAATGGCTTCGGCGCCGGCTACGCCGCCTCGTTGATCTGCCGCGCCGGCGGCTAGCGCCGCTATTTGTTGTCCAGCGCGATGGGAAAGTCCATGCGGCGGCCGCCGCGGCGGCCGCCGGAAGCCGCCGCCACCGCGTACTCCGCCGCAAACCCTTCGCGGTACATCGGCGTCAGCACGCCTTCGGCTTCGCGCGTGAACTGCAGGCGGCCCGCCGGGTCCAGATCCACGCGCACCATGTCTCCCAGCTTGACCTGGCCGGTCGCCATCAGCTTGGCCAGCGGCGACACCAGATTGCGTTCGATGGCGCGCTTCAGGTGCCGCGCCCCGTATTTGGGGTCATAGCCTTCCTGCAGCAGATAATCCTTCAGCCGGTAGGTGCATTGAAACAAAAACGGATGCGGGCCGTTGGCGGCCAGAATCCGCTGCTGTACGCGGGCCAACTCGATCTCCAATATGTTCGCCAAGTCTTCCGGGCGCAGATTGTGGAACACCACCGTGCGGTCAATGCGATTCATGAACTCCGGCGAGAACTTGCGCCGGGCGGCTTCCACCGCGACCCGTTCCACCTTGCCGTCCAGCAATGCGCTGGGGCCGGCCGCGGGGGGATTGAATCCCAGGCCGCCTTCCACCAGGTTGGACATCTCCGCGGCGCCCAAATTGCTGGTCATGAAGATCATGGTTTGCGAAAAGTCCACGCGGCGGTTGTCGCCCAGCGTCAGCGTCGCGCGGTCCAGGATGCCCAACAGCAGCTGCCACAGCGCGTCGCTGGCCTTTTCGATCTCATCGAACAGCACCAGGCTGAGCCGCGCGCGGTCGGTGTGCCACTGATTGAGCGCCTCCTGCGTCAGCACCGGATGGGTTTCGCGGTGTCCCAGGTAGCCGGGAGGCGAGCCGATGAGTTTGGCGATTTCGTGGCTGTGCTGAAACTCGGCGCAGTCCACTTTGATGACGGCGCGGGCGTCCCCGAAGAGCGTCTCCGCCATGGCTTCCACGGTGCGGGTTTTGCCCGAACCCGTGGGGCCGAGGAACAGCAGGTTGGCGATCGGCCGATTGGGGGGTTGCAGACCGGCCAGAAACGTCTGGTAGATTTCCACCAGGGTCTCCAGGGCCGCGCCTTGCCCGACGACTTTGGCGCGCACGGTGGCGTCAAACTGCCGCGCTTCCTCGCATCTGCGCGAAGGATCCAAGATTTCCCGGCTGCCGAATCTAGCTTGCATTTTGGCCACGCAATCTCTCCCTACATGCCGCCCGTGGGAGCGTCTTGGGGCGGCGGTGAACGCTGTTTCCCTTAGCTGCCGAACTTGCGCGCCTCCAGGCTGCTGGCGTCGGCGGGGGTGGAACCGGGCGCCCGGCTGGTCCAGGCGGAAAGTTTGGCGTCCAGCGCGCCGCGCAACGTGCGCAGATCCTGCACCAGCTCCTGCGTTTCGCCGCCCCCATGGCGCGCCACCAACTCCCAATCCAATTCGTTCAGGTCCATCACCAAGCCACGCATCCCGCGCGACAGTTGGCGCACTCCCTCGGGGTCGGCAAACGGCGATGCAAAGCTTTCATTGGCTCGCCGTCGCACCGCCGCCCAATCAATTTCCAGGCCAGGGTGCGCCTGGCGAACCTGCTGCACTACCTCTTCCGTGACCCGGGGACGATTGCCCAGGCAGGCCAGGTGGACCTGCCGCACCCGCCCGTCCTCACGCACGTTGTGCACCAGGTAGTAGGATTTGCCTTTTTTGCGCACAAAGGCCATGTTGTCGGTCCTTTCCAAACAGCTTGTGCGGCTGTGATTTGCAGCCGTGGTGGTGATGGCCCCACCACGTTCGATAGATGCCGAGGCTGAAAACTGACGTTGTCCGCAGGCCCCATTCGTGGGGGGTGGCGCCGGCCTCGGGAGCCGCCCGAGGCAGCGGCCCCAACGTCGCTCCCGGCTGGTCGTCCGTCCAGGCTGACGACCGTGGTTCCGCTCGTCTTGCGCCGGCCCTGAACGGAATCCACTCCGTTGTACATTCGATGGAACCACCCGGTGCCGGCCGCATGCGGCGGCCCCGGGACGAGAGAACAAGGGGCGGGTATTGTGAACTCAATTTTCGGAAGCGGCGCCCAATCGAACGCGTACCGGAGCGGGTGCCTCCGCCTGGCGGCATCCCTGCTGGCCATGTCCCTCTTGGCGATCGCGGCTACGGGCCCGGCGCCGGGCTATGCGGATGGCCGCGTGCCCACCAGCAAGTACACCGAGATCCGGGCCCTGTATCTGACCGGGGTCGTGGCCGGCATGCCGCGGGGCAAGCGGCTGGCCAAGGAATGGCGCGCCGCCGGCGGCAACGCCATCGTCTTCAACGTAAAGGATGAAGACGGCGTGGTGAGCTTCAACTCCGGCTTGCCGCTGGCGAATCACTATGCGCGGCCCTACATTCAACATCTGCATGCCTGGGTGCAATGGATGCACGCCCATGGGTTGTATGTCATCGCCCGGCAGGATCTGTTCAAGGACGAACGCCTGGTGCATGCCCATCCCGAGTTGGGAATCCATTCCCGGGCCACCGGCGGCTTGTGGTATCACGGCCGCTATCCGGACCCGTCCCTGCCCGCCGTGCAGCGCTACAACCTAGCGCTGGCCAAGGAAGTGGCGCAAGCGGGCGTGGATGAATTGCAACTCGACTACATCCGCTTTCCGGTCGTCGGGCATCAAAAAGACGCCGAGTTCTACTATCAAAAGGTGCATCCGGGTTGGACCCGTGCCGATGTCATCACGCAGTTCGTCTACCAGGTTCGCCGGGAACTGCGGCCCTACCATGTCCATTTGTCCTTGGATGTGTTCGGGGTCATGGGCTGGGCGCGGGCGCGCGACATGGCCAACACTGGGCAGGACATCGTGGCATTGTCGTACTACTGTGACGTGCTCTGCCCGATGATCTATCCGTCCCATTTTTTCCACTTCGACGACATTCCCAACCCCGGCGACCGACCCAAGCATTTCATTCGCATTTCCATGCAGCGGTTTGACCGGGCGACGCGGGGCACGGGCGTGGTGATCCGGCCGTGGTTGCAGGCTTTCTCCTGGCACACGCACATCTACAATCCCCACTACATCCAGGTGCAGGTGCGGGCCGCGTGGCAGCAGCACGGTGATGGTTTCCAGTTGTGGAATGCGGGGAATTTCTATGGCGTGGCGATGCGGGCCATGCCGGCGATGGTGGCCAACCCCGCGGCGTATTGGGCCGGCGGTTTTCCCTATCCGGTCAGTGTTCGAACCGCGACGGCCAGGTCCGCGCCGACTGCCAGTCCCGCAGCCCCGACCAGGCGGTAGGGGCTGATCGCGACCGGCGGCGGACGGGACCGGTATAATTTGGGGTTGCAGTTCTTTGGCTACGGAAACACCGATGGCGATCAAAAAAACCGCGAAGATTTGGCACAACGGCCGGTTTATTCCCTTCGACGACGCGCGGATCCACGTGCTGTCTCACGTGGTCAGCTATGGGTCGGCGGTCTTTGAGGGCATCCGTTGCTACCAAACTTCGCGCGGCCCCGCCATCTTCCGACTGCCCGAGCATGTGCGGCGGCTGATCAACTCCGCCAAGATCTATCGCATGGCGCCGGAGTTTGCGCGCGAGACATTGGAGCAAGCCTGCGTGGACGTGATCCGCGAAAATCACCTCGCGGCCGCCTATCTGCGCCCCTTGGTGCTGCGCGGCTATGGCAGTCTGGGCGTGCTGCCCGGGGAAAATCCCATCGAGGTGTACATCGCGGCCTATGAATGGGGCCGGTATCTGGGCGGCGACGCCCTGGAGCAGGGCGTGGACGTCTGCATCTCCAGTTGGCGGCGCATGGCGCCGGACACGTTGCCGGCCATGGCCAAGGCGGCCGCCAACTATATGAATTCGCAGTTGATCAAGATGGAAGCGGTGACCAATGGGTACTCCGAGGGCATCGCGCTGGACATGCAAGGGTTCATCAGCGAAGGCAGCGGCGAGAATTTGTTCTTGGTGCGCGACGGGGAATTGGTGACGCCGCCGTTGAGCAACAGCGTGCTGCCCGGCATAACTCGCGAGTCCATCGTGACGATTGCCGCCGATCTGGGCATCCCCTGCCGGGTCGAGCCGATTCCGCGCGAGGCCGTCTACGTGGCCGACGAGATGTTCTTCTGCGGCACCGCGGTGGAGGTGACGCCGATCCGCTCCGTGGATCGGGTCCCGGTCGGCGCCGGCAAACGCGGGCCGATCACCGAGGCCATTCAGCGCCGCTTTTTTGCGATTGTCACCGGTGAACGCGAAGACAACCGGGGCTGGCTGACTCCGGTCGAGACATTGCAACCCGTCGGCGGCAAGGGCTGAGCGATCGCCGCCGGCGGCGCCGCCCATTCCGATTTCAGCAGCGTTGGCGCTGGAATGGTGAATCAATCGGCCAGCGCGCAGACCGATGCGGCTCGCTTCCGCCCTGGCGCCGGGGCGGCCCAGGCCGGACTGCAAATGTATGGGTTAGCGCCGGAACCAAGCCAAAAAGGGGACCATTCGCTGTGCGGATTCTATCCCTGCGCCGTGGCGCTCTCCCCGCCGCTGAGGCCCAGATCGCGGCCAATCCCGGACCGTCCCAAGACCGAACCGAACCCAAGCCGGCCCCAAACCGACCCCAAACACCAACCCGGCATCCCATTTTGACAGGTGCAGTAGCTGCGTCTTCCCTCCCCGCGCCGCGGGACGCCGGCTGAGCGGCTTCGGTGGCTGGGTTTCGGCCTACGAAGGCCGGCGACTAGGGGCGCTCAGCCCGCCAGCACGGCCGGCTGGGGCTCATCCGCGGCGGCGGCCGCCGGACGGCGGCGATGGAAGCGGCCCTGCAACAGCGAGGCTAGGCCGGTGATCCAAAAGCCCATCACGAACAGCAGGATGAAGGGAATGGTGATGAAGTTGGCGCATTGCCAGGCGAAGATCGCCACCCAAAAGAAGATGCCGCCTAGCGCCAGCTCGATCAGCGGCGCCCAGCCGGTGCGGCGCCGGTATTTGCTCTTGCCCACCTTTTGGCCACGCGCCTGCAATCCGAACTTGGGAGTGCGGCGGAAGGAACTCTTGATGCCCAGCAGCGCTTCCAGCACCGCCCGGCTGTTGGTGACCGCCAGCCCGATGCCCACGCCCATGACCACCGGCATAATGAGCACGGTCTTCCACCAGGATTTCGGGTACAGCTCGCGCTGCGCCGCCAAATAGAACGAAGAGATGGAAAAACTGGAGGCGATAAACAAGGGCAGGTCAATGTACAGCATTTGGAACCAGCCCTGATAGAAGCGGACGATCATCGCCGGCAGCACCAGGGCGCAGAGGGCGATCATCAGCGGATAGGAGATGTTGGCCGTGAGGTGGCACCAAGCTTCGATTTTCTGGTGCCGGCTGACGTCCTTGCGGCGCAGCAGCCGGGGCAGAATCTTGCGCGAGGTTTGAATCAGGCCCTTGGCCCAGCGCGCCTGCTGCACCTTGAAGGCGTTCATCTCGGCCGGCAACTCCGAGGGACATTCCACCTCGGGAAGATACAGGAACTTCCAGCCGGCGAGTTGGGCGCGGTAGGAGAGATCGGTGTCTTCGGTCAGCGTGTCGTGCTGCCAGCCGCCGGCGGACTCGATGGCGGCGCGCCGCCACACGCCCGCGGTGCCGTTGAAGTTGAAAAACAGGCCGGTGCGGTAGCGGGCGCCATGTTCGAGGACGAAATGCCCATCCAGCAGGATGGCTTCAATCCGCGTCAGCCAGGAATAATCCCGGTTGATATACCCCCAGCGCGTTTGCACCATGGCCAACTTGGGGTCGGTGAAGAAATCCATCGTGCGCCGCAGGAAGTCGGGCGGCGGAACGAAATCCGCGTCGAAGATGGCGATGAACTCGCCATGGGCGGCTTCCATGCCGGCTTGCAGCGCCCCCGCTTTGAAGCCCGCACGGTTGTCGCGGTGCAGAAAGACGATGGGAAATCCCTGCTCCGCGAAGCGCCGCACCACTTCCTGGGCGACTGCCGTCGTCTCGTCGGTGGAGTCGTCGAGCAGCTGGATTTCCAGCCGGTCACGGGGATAATCCAAACGGCAGACCGCCTCGACCAGGCGGGCGACGACGAATTGTTCGTTATAGATCGGCAACTGCACCGTGACCCGCGGCAACTCGGTGAAACGCGCCGCCGGCTCCTTGGCGCGGCGGCCCCGGTTTTTGTAATAGAAAAAAACCAGCGCGTAGCGGTGGCAGCCGTAGAACGCCAGAATGGTCAGGACGGTGAAATAAGGGATCAGCAGGGAAAGATCAAAGGCATTGGGCTGATACAACGGCCCGCCCGAAGCGCCCACGGTGAACGTCGTGTTCAGCCATTGCTGCTGGACATATTGCCAGAAGCCGCTGGGGGCGAATGCGAGCAGACTGGCCAGAGTCATTCAAGGCACCGAAGTGGGCGGAAATCGCGGCAGATTCATTGTACCGAACCGGCGGCCTGGGGCCAGGCCGCCCCGGGGACCTCGCCCGCCGCCCGGCGGCTTGCGGGCAGCCGTCGGCGCTCCCAGAGGGAGCCGCAGGCGGCCCTTCTCCGCCCGCTGGCCGTTCGCCTATGCCATACTCGGCGTCTGGTCGGCGGGGAAGCGCGCGTTCCGTTGATGCGCCGCCGTTCGCGGGCATGGCCAGCGGCGCCGCGGCTGTGGGTCAGCCGCGCAGTCCTGGAATGAACCCTTTCATGGAATGGATCTTAGCTAGCGCCTCGCCGCGGCGACGGCAACTGTTGCAACAGATTGGCCATGCCGTGCGGGTATGGCCCGCCGACGTGGATGAGGCTCCCCGGCCGGGCGAGGCAGCGCCCGATTTGGTGCGGCGGCTGGCGCGGACCAAGGCCGAGGCGGTTGCGGCGGCGATGGCGCAAATGCAAACGCGGGGCTCCGCGCCCATCTTGGGCGCGGATACGGTGGTGGTTTTGGCGGGCGAAATCCTCAACAAGCCGGCGGACGCGGCCGAGGCGGCGGCCATGCTGGAGCATCTGTCCGGCCAAATGCATGAGGTTTGGACCGGGTTGTGCGTGCTTCGTCCGGGCCTGGCGGCGGCCGAAGCCGCGGAGATGACGCGGGTGTGGTTTGCGCCCCTTTCGGCCGCCGAAATCGCCGCCTACGTGTCCAGCGGCGAGCCGCTGGACAAGGCGGGCGCCTATGGAATCCAGGGTCCGGCGGCCCAATATATTCCCCGCATTGAAGGCAGTTACTCCAACGTCATGGGCCTGCCTCTCCACCGCCTACGGGAACTGCTGGCCTAGCCGCCGCCGTGGGGGCGGAGGTTGCGGCGCGCCGTTGGGCCCCTGCACTGGGGCGCCGTGCCGCTTAGCGGGTGGTGTACTCCGGAATCGGCGCGGGATCTATGTTTTTGGGCCGCAGCGGTTCCTGCAAACGGAACAGATGATGCAGCGGGCCAATGCCCCCGCCCACGGGGTAGGCGGCGCGCAGCGCGGCGCAGACATAGGCTTTGGCTTGGACCACCGCGTCGGTCAGCGCCTTTCCTTGCGCCAAATTCGCCGCCACGGCGGCGGAAAACGTGCAGCCGGTTCCATGGGTATGGACCGTTCGCACCCGGTCGCCGCCGATCGGAATGGGGGCGCCGTCGCTGACGAGAATATCCACGGGGCGTTCGAGATGGCCCCCCGTGACAACCACGGCGCGGGCGCCTTGGTCGCGCAAGGCGCGCGCCGCATCCGCCATTTGTGCTTCGTTGCTCACGGGGCGGCCGGTCAGAATTGCGGCTTCGTCCAGGTTGGGCGTGAGGACCGTGGCCAGAGGCAGCAGTTCCCGCAGCAGGGCTTGGCGGCCCGCCTTATCGAGCAGTTCGGCGCCGCTGCTGGCGTTCAGTACCGGATCCAAGACCACGGCGGCGGAGAGTGGGCGCAGCGCGGCCGCGACGACTCCGACAATCTCCGCATTGGCCAACATGCCGATTTTGACCGCCGCCGGCGTGATGTCGGCGAGGAGAAAGTCGAGTTGTTCCGCCAGCACGCTGGCCGCAACGGCCTCAAAGCGCCGCGTGGCCCGCGTGTTCTGCACCGTTAGCGCGGTGATGGCCGCGGCGCCATAACAATGATTGGCGGCGAAGGTCTTCAGGTCGGCCGAAACACCGGCGCCACTGGTGGGGTCAAAGCCGGCGATCGTTAGGGCGATGGGCGGCGTGGCGGGGCTGAGAGCGGGCATGGCAAAGCCAGCGTACCCTTTCACTATGTAGCCTTATGGCTACGGCTTTGCAATAAAAAACCACATCCCCTGTCGGCCGCATCTGTGCTGGTGTGTTGGGGATTGTGCCGGCGGCGGGGGCGGCAACCCGGCTGCAACCGCTGGGGTGCTCGAAGGAACTGTTGCCTGTCGGCGTCTGGCGCGACGCCGAGGGCGTGGACCGCCCCCGCGCGGTGGCGGAATACCTGTTGGCCCGCATGGCGCGGGCTGGGGCGGAGCGGGTGCTGATGGTCGTTGCCCCGGGCAAAACCGACCTTATCCGATATTTCGGCGCGGGCTATGCGGGCATGGCCATTGCCTACGCCATCCAGCCGGCGCCATTGGGATTATGCGATGCCCTGTTTCGCGCCCTGCCGTTCCTGCAAGCCGAGGAGCCGGTGCTGATCGGTCTGCCGGATACCATCTGGTTTCCCGAAGACGCGTTGGCGGCGGCCCCGCGGGATCGCGTGCATTTGGTCACGTTTCCCGTCGCCGCGCCGGAGCATTTCGACGCGGTCGCCTGGCAAGGACCGGAAACTGTGGAGCGGGTCGAGGTGAAAACCCCGGGTCCCAGCGACCGGCGCGTCTGGGGAGCGGTGGCCATGCCCGCCGCCGGACTGCTCGCGCTGCACCGCTTGTGGCAGCAGCCGGGGCGGCGGGACCAGTTCTTGGGCCAACTCTTGAACGCTTGGATCGCCGCCGGGGGGCGGGTGACGGCGGATCGCGCCGGCACGGAATATTGGGATGTCGGCACCCTCGCCGGCTATCGCGCCGCAATGGCCCGGCTGGGAGCGCGGGAAGCGGTCCAGCGAGCGGCTTGACGCCAAGTGCGCGGCCGCGGGCCCCGGGGAAGCGGCGAAAGCGCGGATTTTAGAGCTGCGGCGACCATTTGCGGTAAACTGGCGCGTTTAGTTCCCCAAGGAGGAACGATGCGCCATCTTGTTGCCGGTTTTCGTACCGGCGCCATTGCCGTCCTGGCTCTCTCCCTGGCAGCCTGTGCCGCTTGGGCCGCCGCGCCCGCGCCCCAAACGTTGCCCCCGGGCAATCGCCGCCTGCTGGCGGGCTCCTTCCGCCGGCCGGTCCGGCACGGCTGGATCTATGTGCATTTGCAGGGGTCGCCCCGGCAGTTGGGTTACCAGAATGGCTACTGGCTGGCGCCGGAAATTGCCCGCGTGCTGCGCGGCTTTCACGTCACCATGCCCCGGGAGACGAAGAAGAGCTGGGCCTGGCTGCACCACGCCGCCATGCACGTAATGCTGCCCCATATTCCGCGGCAGTATGTCGAGGAGTTGCAGGGCATCTCCGCGGGGCTGGCCACGCGCGGCGTGCACGCGGATTTGGGCGACGTCATCATCCTCAACGCCTTCGAGGAGATGCCGCAATACTACGTGCCCTGGTACGACGCCCAGCACCATGATCCCAAGGTGGCGCGCCTGGTTGCCCCGGGCAATTGCAGCGCCTTCGTGGCCACCGGCAGCTATACCAAGGACGGCAAGATCGTCATCGGCCATAACAACTGGACCAGCTACTTCCCGGGCGAGGACTGGAACGTCATCTACGATATCGTGCCCAACCACGGCCTGCATATTTTGATGGACGGTTTCCCTGGGGTCATTACCAGCGACGATGATTTCGGCATCAACAGCGCCGGGCTGATGGTGACGGAAACGACGATCAGCCAGTTTTTTGGCTACGATCCCAACGGCATCCCGGAATTCGTTCGTTCCCGCGAGGCCTTGCAGTACGCCCACAACATCAGCCAGTGGATCGCCATCATGATGAAGGGCAACAACGGCGGCTACGCCAACGACTGGCTGCTCGGCGACCGCAAAACCAACGAAATCGCCCGCGTCGAGCTGGGCTTGACGCACCAGGAGATTTGGCGCACGAAGAACGGCATGTATGTCGGTTCCAACTTCGCCAGTGATCCGGCGCTGATCAAAGCGGAAACCACGGGTTTCAATCCCCGCGATTTGGCCAGCAGCCCGAACGCGCGGCATCTGCGCTGGGACCAGCTGCGGCGGAAATACAAGGGCAAGATTGATATCGCCATCGCCGAAAAGATGGAGTCCGACGATTACGACGTGATCGAGCACAAGATTGACCCCGACGAGCGCACGCTCTGCGGCCACAACGATTTGTCGCCGCGGGGGGTCAAGATATGGGGCTGGCCGCCGTATTGGCCGGGCGGCACGGTGCAGGCCAAGGTGACGGATTCGGCGATGGCGGCGAAGATGGAAATCGAAGCTGCCATGGGCCATCCCGACGGGATTGGCTTTAACGCGCCGGCGTTTTTCCAGGCGCATCCGCAGTACGACTGGCAGAAGCCCTTCTTGCGCAGCATGCCGAGCCATCCCTGGACGGAGTTTCAGGCCACCGGGTATTAAGCCATTAGGCCGCGGCGTCCCGGGCCTCCACCCCGCCGCTGCCCGCGGCGCAGAGCCGCGGCCCAGCGGCGCGCCGGCCCGCAGCGCCCGGGGCCCCGGGGACTATGCCGGAGCGCCGGCCTTGCTGGGCGTGTTTGCGCCGTGCCCGCCCTAGTCCCGCGCGAGGCGAATGGAACCGTCGCCGGTGCGGAGGGCGACTAGCCCGCCGCCGCCGTGCAGTTGTCCGTGCACATGATGGCGGTCGGCGCCGCTCTGCAATTGCACGCCCTCGAGGTGGATGGAACCATCGCCGGTGCGGGCATCCACATCCGCCGCTAGACCGGCGGGCAGCTCCACGGCCAGGTTGCCGTCGCCGGTGCGCAGCATCCAGGCGCCCCGCACGGCGGAGCCGCTGTCGGCCTGGAAATGAATGTCGCCGTCGCCGGAACTGGCCTGCACGCTGCCAAACCGGCCGGTGAGACGGAGATTGCCATCGCCGGAGTGGGCGACCAGATCGCCGCTGGCCAACGCCTCGGCGGTGATGTCGCCATCCCCGCTCCTGAGCCAAATCGGGCCGTTCACGCCGCGGATATTCAGATCGCCGTCCCCAGAACGAAGGTGAAGACGAACGCGCCGTGGCGCCATCAGCCAGACGTGCACATCGTGGTCCGCCCAACCCCAATCATGGCGCGGCGTACGGATTCGCACCGTCACCTCGCCGCCGTTCTGGCGCGCCGTAATCCGCACGCCATCCGGTCCAATGCTCCAGCCCCGTACCCGGACGCGAACCTGGATCGAGTTCTTATCCCAGCTCCGCACCTGGACGCCGCCTTGGCTGGTGCTTAGCCGCAACGCCGCCGGTCCGGTGAGCTGAAACGTGCGCTGCCAGTGCGATGCCGCCCAGGCGGGTGCTACCGCCCAGGCCGCGAACACCGCCGTCAGGATCACTGACCGCCTGCCTGCTCCGCTCATCGCGTTCTCCTTCCCCTAGATGACCCATACGGGCGACCGTGAGCTTCGGTTCGGCCAAATGGAGCAAAAAGCGCCAACGCCTGTGCGGCGCACCCCATCTTACCGCCCATGAGGCTGCTGTTCACCGTGGGCACCGCCGCCGTTCGGGATGACCTGCTGAACTATGCCGCCGCCCTCGCCTACTACTTTCTGTTTTCCCTGTCTCCCCTGATGCTGCTCATCGCCGCCTTGGCCGGGGCCCTCCACCTCAGTTCCGCCGTGCACGGCGTCGGCGCCGATCTCAGCCGTTCGCTACCCTACTCGACAGCCCAATTCCTGCGCCATCAGCTCCGTTCCCTGCTGGCGGGCCCGCATGGCGCGCTGCTGAGCTTGGGAACCGCCCTGACGCTGTACTCGGCTTCCCAAGGCTTCGCCGGCCTGATCGCCGCCTTGAACCGCGCCTATGAGGTCCCGGAGACGCGGCCTTATTGGCGCGTCGAACTGCTCGCCCTGGGCCTGACGCTGAGCGCCGGCATTCTCATCGTCGTCGCCCTGGCGGCGCTGTTACTGGGACGGCGGCTGATTGCGATGCTGACTGGCCCCGGAGGGTTCAGCCCCGCGCTGGCGGCGGCCTGGCCGCTGCTGCGTTGGTGCGTGGTCGCCGGTTTCTTCATTTTGGCGATCGCGCTGCTGTTCCACACGGCCCCGAACCTGAAGCATTCCGGGCGCGGGCTATGGCCGGCGGCGCTGACCACATTTGCCATCTGGATCGTCATTTCCATCGGCTTGGCGGTGTATGTGGATCACTTCGCCAACTTCAATGCGGTGTACGGAACGCTGGGGGCGGTGATCGTGCTGATGCTGTGGTTTTACCTGTTGGCGTTGGCGCTGCTGCTCGGCGCGGAGTTGCACGGCGAACTGCGGCGCCGTGCCGGCCTGCCGCGGGAGCCGAAGCAGCCGGTCAAGGCATAACCTCCGGTGCACTGTCGTCCGCGTTGGACGGCACGGCGACTGCGGCGTCGCCGGCCCCGCCGGCGCGGGCGGCAACCGTGGGCGCCGCCCTAGGCTATGCTCAACCTATGGCTTCCCCCGCACGCCGTGTGCGCAATGCGGCCCGGCGCTACACCGACGCCCACGCCGCCGCCGGTTTGGAGGCGCCGTTGCCGGCGATCGAAACCTGGCCCAACCAGTTCGCCGGCTACGAAATCTGCATCGTCCAGCCGGAGTTCACTTCGGTATGCCCCAAAACCGGACTGCCGGATTTCGCGGAGATTCGCCTCACCTACGTTCCGGCACGCCGCTGTTTGGAACTGAAGTCTTGGAAGGAGTATTTGCTGGCCTACCGTGATCTGGGCATTTTCTATGAAAACGCGGTGAACCGGATCCTGACCGACGTGGTTGCCGCTTGCCACCCGGTCTGGGCCGTGGTGGAGGGGCGCTTCCGGCCGCGCGGCGGCATCACCGGCACGGTGACGGCGCGCTATCCCCGCCCGCGCCGATAAGGCGGCCCCCCGGGGCTATAATCGGCGGCATGTCCGATCGTCAGGTCATTCACAGTTCCGCGGCGCCGCGGGCCATCGGCCCCTATTCTCCAGCGGTGCGCGCCAACGGCTTCATCTTTGTTTCCGGCCAGGTTCCGGTGGACCCCGCCACCAACGCGCTGCTCCCGGAGGCGGATATTCGCGCCCAGACCGAGCGGGTATTGAAGAATATCGAGGCGCTGTTGCAGGCCGCCGGCGTGACGATGCACAACGTGGTGAAGACCACCGTCTTCCTGGCCGACATGACCGAGTTCGTGGCCATGAACGAGGTTTACCAGACGTTTTTCGGGCCCGAGCCGCCGGCGCGCTCCACCGTCGAGGTGCGCCGCCTGCCGCGCGACGTCAAAGTGGAAATTGACGTAATCGCCAGCGCCTAGCGCGGCGCGGCAGGACCGGCCCCGGCGCCCGTCCGGCGCGACGCCGCGGTCTGGCCTTGCGCTCGGCCTGCTACGCCTTGGCGATTTTATTGGACTTGATGCAGGCGGTGCAGACGCGCAGGCGGCGGTGCGTGCCGTTGATATTGGCTCGAACCGACTGCAAATTGACGTTCCAACGCCGCTTGGTCACGTTGTGAGCGTGGCTCACCCGGTTGCCGAATTGCGGTCCTTTGCCGCAGATGTCACAAACACGCGCCATGAATCCGATTCTCCTCAGCCGTTGCCGGGTAGTGCCGTCGGCCATAACCGGCGGCAAAGAACCATGATAGCAAAGCCGCCGCGGGGGTGTTGCCCTGGGCGCTGGATGGGATTAACGTTAGCAAGGCAGCATCATCATGACTCCGCGGCTCGGCGACATCATTGAGGACCATTGCTCCCGCTGCACCCGCTTGATGGACCATTCCATCGTGGCGGTCGTCAACGGGGAGGTGGTCAAAGTGCGGTGCCGCACCTGCCAGCACGAGCACATCTACCGGCGGGGCCATGGGGCGCGCAAACGCTCCCTGGACCGGGCGATGGACAAGAAGGCTGCTTTCGACGCGGTGCTGGCCAGCATTCTCGCCGCCCAGCCCGGCGCGGCGCCGGAACCCGCGGAAGAACCGCCCGAAAAACCCGCGGCGAAGCCGAAAACGGCCACAAAGCGCGTTGGCAAAGCCCGTCGCAAGTAGGCCACCGCAGCGCGCGGGACCCAGGCCGCCGCGCTGTCGCGGCGTGGCAAAGGCAATAGAGAGATCGCCATGGCTTGCTGCATTTCCGAACGTACGGTGCGATTCCATCTGCAAAACATTTTCGCCAAGCTGGCCGTCTCCGGCCGGCACGAGGCGGCGCGCGCCCTGGCCGAGCCGGCTTTGGCAAATGCGTGCGGGGCGGGGGCGCAAGGCGCGCTAGCGGCGGCGGCTGGCGCGTGGAGGGCGGTGTGAGCGGTCCCACGGGGCGCACCGGGATGCTGGCGGCGCGGGTCGCGGCGGCCATCGCGTCTGCATTGCTGCTGGCGGGTTGCGGAGGCGCGGCACCAGGAACCGCAAGGCAGCTTCCGCCGCCGCCGCCCGCGCCGGCCCCCGCGCCGCCCAGCCGCGGCTGGACATGGATGGGGGGAACAATGGGGGGCGCCGCCCAGACGCAGGAGCCGCTGCCTTCCTATGGCACGGTGGGCGTGCCGAGCCCGACCAATACCCCGGGGGGGCGGATGGCGTTCTGCACCTGGACCGACGCGTCGGGGAATCTGTGGCTCTTCGGCGGCATTTCCAACGCCCTTCGCAATGCGGCCGGCGGGTCCGGATACTTGAACGACCTTTGGGTGTACGACCGCTCCACCGGCGAGTGGACCTGGGTCGGAGGCTCGGACAAGGTCGACGCTCCCGCCCTCTACGGAGTCAAAGGTCAGCCGGCACCGGGGAACTGGCCGGGAGCGCGACAGCAAATGGGGTGTTGGACCGACAAGAGCGGAGATTTTTGGCTCTTTGGCGGGGTCGGAATTGATCACAGTCCTCCCAACTACGCCGCGATCTATGCAGGTGATCTTGATGACCTCTGGCGGTACGATCCCGCCACCGGCGAGTGGACCTGGATGAGCGGCTACGACACGTCCTCTACGTGCAACGCCTCGGTGAGCCCAATCCAATGCAACGATCTTCCTAGCTACGGGACGCTGAGCATCGCGTCGCCCAGCAACGTGCCGGGCGCGCGGTTTTTCCCCACGACCTGGACCGACTGTCAAGGCAATCTGTGGATGTTCGGCGGACAGGGCGCTGACGCCACGGGACAGTGGTGGCTGGGGCAGCTCAACGATCTTTGGCGCTATAACATCGCGAGCGGCGAATGGACCTGGATGAGCGGCTCGAAATATGCCAACGGCGTCGGGCAATACGGAACGCAGGGCGTTGCATCACCCGGGAACGTTCCCGGATCGCGCGAGTCCGCCGTGGGCTGGGCGGACAGCGACGGCCACCTTTGGCTCTTCGGCGGCCTCGGAACCGGCGCCTCCGCGTCGGATACCGGCCCATTCCCTGACCTCAACGACCTCTGGCGCTACGATATCGCCGGCGGCGAGTGGACCTGGGTGGGCGGCTCCAAGTTGAACGCCCAAGACGGGAATTACGGCGCCGAGGACGCCGCCTCGCCCGCCAACTGGCCCGGCGCGCGGGATGGCGCCGTGGCCTTGACCGGTGCGAATGGCGGCTTCTGGCTCTTCGGCGGCGACGGCTTTGACGCCGTGGGGACCTATTTCGTCCTGCCACCCCAGTTGAACGACCTTTGGCGCTACGACCCGGCGACGGGGCTGTGGACCTGGATGGCCGGCTCGAATCTGGCCAATCAGGCCGGTACCTACGGCACGATGGGGGTCTCGGCGACGGGCGACGTACCGGGCGCGCGGAACTGGGCCGGCGCCTGGGCGGATGGTTCCGGCGCGCTGTGGATATACGGCGGGGTGATTCAATCTAGCCAGTACGCCGACCTCTGGAAATACCAGCAACCCTAGAGACCGCCGGTAAAACCCGGCGCAAATAACCGCCGCTGCGCCCGCTGCCCCCGCGCTGTTCCGGTGCCGGACGCTGATATAGAGTAGGAGCGTATGAACCGGCGCTCCTTTGCCAAACTCCTGCCCGCCGCCGCGGCGCTGCTTGCGGTCGCGTGCCATGCTTCGCATGCCGCTCCACCTCCGGCGGCTGCCGCCAGCCCATTGACGACCGCGCAAATGGCGCAATACCAAAAGGCCGCGCCGCGCCGCGCCCATTCTGAGGCGCATCTGCGCGCGTACCCGCTGACCAACGCGGACCAGCCGGACTTCATTTTCGTGGCGGCGCCGGAGGCGAAGGCATGAGCGCCGCCGCTCCCGCCGTCCATCGCTCCGCGCTGCCCGCGGCTACGGCCTTCCTCAGCGTGGCGGAACTCGGGGCCAAGCTCCGCCGCCGCGAAACGACCGCCCAGGCGCTGGCCGAGTTTTATCTGGACCGGCTGCACCGCATCGGTCCCAAGCTCAATTTGGTGGTGACCGTCACCGATCAGCTGGCGTTGGAGCAAGCCCGCGCCGCCGATGCCGATTTTCGCCGCGGCCATGTGCGCGGTCCGCTCCAAGGGATTCCCTGGGGCGCCAAGGATCTGCTCGATACGGCGGGCATCCGCACCACCTGGGGCTGCCCGGCCTATGCCGATCGCGTGCCCAAGGACAACGCCACCGTAGTGGACCGCTTGCACGCGGCGGGCGCGGTGCTGGTCGCCAAACTGGCGATGATCGAGCTCGCCGGGGCAGGGAATTACCAAAGCGCCTCGGCCACGATCACCGGTCCGGCACGGAACCCGTGGAACCCCAAGCGCTGGACCGGCGGCAGCTCCAGCGGGCCGGGCGGGGCGGTCGCCGCCGGGTTGGTCGGCTTCGCCATCGGTTCGGAAACTTGGGGCTCGATCATTAATCCCACCACCTACTGCGGCATTTCCGGCCTGCGGCCAACCTATGGCCGCGTCAGCCGCGCCGGCGCCATGGCGTTGAGTTGGACCATGGACAAACTGGGTCCGATGGCGCGCCGCATTGATGATTTGCCGTTCATCCTGTCCGCGATTGCGGGCGCCGATTCCCGCGATCCCACTTGTTTGCACGCGACGTTCGCCTATCCCGGCCGCCCGGCCAGCTTGCGCGGTTTCCGCTTGGGGTATTTTCCCGCCGACCGCTTGCCCAGCTACAGTCCGGTGAAGGAACCGTACAGTCGCGCCCTCGCGGTGTTTCATTCCCTGGGGGCGGAAATGATTCCCACCCACCTGCCGCAGTTTCCCTATGGATTGGCGGCGGAGACGGTGCTGGATGTGGAGGGCGCCGCGGCATTTGAAAATCTGATGGCTGGCCCCGATTTTCAAAAGGTTCCCGATGCCGGGCAGAAGATCGGGCTCTACGCCGGAGCGCAGGTGAAGGGCGTGGATTACCTTCGCGCCTTCCGCATGCGCGGCCAGGCGCAGGCCGGCATGCTGGCCTATTTGCACGGCTTCGACGCCATCATCAATACCGGCGCCGGCGACATTGCGCCCTTGGCCGACGTGCCGTTCGCGGCGCAGGAGAAGGAGTATGAAGCCAAGCACCCGCACCGGCCCAGCGCCCCGGCGCATGGCGCGGAAAAGAATTACGAGCTGAGCGGCGCGGGAAATTTGCTGGGATTGCCCGCCGCCGGCGTCTCCGTTGGCTTCAGCGCGAAGCATCACATGCCCGTGGGGCTGGAGATCATGGGGGCGCCGCTGGCCGAGGCCCGCGTCTTGCAAGTCGCCGCCGCCTTTCAGGCGGCCACGCCGTGGCACCGCCAGCATCCCAACCTAGCTGACCTATGAGCGCCGCCGCCAACGCTGTCTCTGCCGCGGATGTTGCCGCCGCCGCCGGGCGCATCGCGGGCCGCGCGCACCGCACTCCGGTGCTCCGGTCGCGCTCGGTGGATGCCGCCGCCGGCGCGGAAGTGTACCTCAAAGCGGAGAATTTGCAGCGGGGCGGGGCCTTTAAGTTTCGCGGCGCCATAAACCGCCTATTGCAGCTGACCGCGGCCGAGCGCAGCCGCGGCGTCCTGGCCTACTCCAGCGGCAATCACGCCCAGGCCGTGGCGCTGGCGGCGCGGGAATTGGGCATTCCGGCGGACTTGGTGATGCCGGACGATGCGCCGAAATCCAAGCTGGAGGCGGTGCGGGCCTTCGGCGGCGTCGTGCATCTGTATGATCGCGCCCGGCAAAAGCGCGAGGAATTGGCCGCGCAACTGGTCAGCGAGCAGGGGCGGGTTTTGGTGCCGCCGTTTGACGATCCCGATATCATCGCCGGCCAGGGCACCGCCGCGCGGGAGTTGCTGGCCGATGTTCCCGACCTGGATGCCTTGGTCACGCCGGTGGGCGGCGGCGGATTGATGTCCGGCTGCGCCCTGGCGGCGCACGCGCATAATCCCAAGATCAGCCTCTATGGCGTCGAGCCGGAAACCGCGGCGGACGTCAAACTCTCCCTGGAGCGCGGCCAGATCACCGCCATCCCTGACAATCCCACCATTGCCGACGGGCTGCGCACGGTGCAGCCCGGCGCGCTGACCTTCCCCATTCTCCAGCGCCATCTGACCGCCGTGATTACCGTCTCCGACGGCGAATTGATCACTGCTCTGCGGCTGCTGCTGCTGCGCGCCAAGACGCTGGTCGAACCCTCCGGCGCCGCCGGCCTAGCCGCCGTCCTGGCCCATCGTTTGCCCGCCGGCCATCGCAAAATCGGCGTCGTGCTCAGCGGCGGCAACTGCGATGCCGAGGCTCTGGCGCGTTATCTCGCCTAGAAATTCGCGACCACAAAGCGGCGGATACGGGCGCAACTCGCGGGGCCGCGCCGATTTCCCGGGGGACGAAGCAAGCGCGGGAAGGCTGCGGGTCCCCCCCCGCGCACCCGCGCGCCCGCGGCGAGCGGCAGAAGAATGCCGGGGCACGCGCCCATCAATCGAGCTAACCCGGGCCGGTGCCCAGGATGCCGCCCGCGCCGCCGGAGGAGCCGCCTGGTCCTGTCCCGCCCGTCGCACCGCCGGTGGGCGTGCCGGTGGGGCTCCCGCTGGGATTGGGACCTGTAACGGAACCCGGAAGGCCGGTTTGTCCCGGCAATCCGGTGCCGGGCAACCCGGGTGCGTTCGGCGTTCCGCCGCCCAAGGAACGGTCGGCGGCGGGTTCATAAATAAACAGCCAGTGGTCTGGCCGGTCTTCGCCGTTGAACTCATGCACCGCCGGCGTGTTGCTGGGGATGGCGACGCCGATGATCGGCCCGCCGCCAATGTTGCCGAACGAGCCGTTTTGTTTGCGCAGCCGGTACCCAGTGATCACCTCGATGCCGCGAATGGATCCACCTTGGACCAGCGGCAACCCGAAGTTCATGGCCGCGGGCGTAGGCGTCCCCGTGGTCGGTGCGGCGCCGGTGGGAGACCCGGTCGGCGCGGTTGCGCCGGCACTGGGCATCTGCGGCAAAATCCCGGACATTCCGCCGGCCAATCCGCCAGCGGCGGACCCAGTTCCCGGCATGCCGGCCATTCCGAGCCCACCTGGAGCGGTCCCGGGAGAGCCGAAACCTCCCGCTGCTCCCGGGGAGCCCGGGGCGCCCGCCGTGCCCGGCGCCCCGGGTGCGTTGGAACTGCCGGTGGCGCCCAGCGGGCTGGCGGATTCCGCCGAAGAGGGTTGTCCCGGCACGCCCTTGACCTTCGGAGCAATCAAATCGCCGGGATGAATGAAGTACCATTTCCCGCTCTTGACCAGCGGATCCTTCCACGCGCGGCGGAGATAATGGACGCCGTTGGTTTCCTTGAGCCGGGCCAGATTGGGAGGATAGGTGCCGAACTTCTGGTAATAGCGGCGGATGCCCATGACGTACTGGCGGGCATAGTCAATTGCCGCTTGCTCGCGCTGCCGCTGGATGGCGGTGGTCCATCCCGGCGCCGCGACGGTCAGGCCGATGGCCAGCAGGGCCGCCATCAACAAAACGATGAGCAGGGCATAGCCGCCCTGCCGGCGTGGGCGCCGCCGGGTGCTTCTCCGTGGCTGCGCATCAACCGGCATTGGGCGGAACCAGCAGAGGCAAAACCTCGGTTCGCTGCTCCTGAAGATCTTCAATCGCGACCGCCTTGGGATCAATGCGAATCACCTTGTAACGATCCGCCACCACCTGTCCCTCGGCCGCGACGAAGATTTTGCGGTTCCAGCGCAAAAATACCCGCTTGGTTTGCCCGGGACGGGTGGCGTAGCCGTAGAAGCGCAGGGGAATGGGTGGCGGCGGGGGCGGTCCCGCCGCGGCCTGTGCCGCC
>DAHUYO010000034.1:9485-36082 GCA_027315185.1 Acidobacteriota bacterium | reverse complement strand
CGCCCTCACCAGGCCCTCGGCTACCGCACCCCGCTGGAGTTCCTCCAGGAACTCCAGCGGGGTGCGCCTCCCTCAACAGAGGTGTAACGCATCCACTGGACGAGTACAGCCGCTTGTCTTTCGCTTTTCGTTCGCCTATGCTCAGCACATGCGTGGTGGCGGCTCGCTGACCAAGCGGCAGAAGCAGGTGCTGGATTTTCTGCGCGGCTTTCTGTCGCGGCAAGGCTACGCCCCCAGTTTTGAAGAGATCGCCGCGGGCATGGGGCTGCGCTCCCTCGCCACGGTGCACAAGCACATCGCCACGCTCAACGCCAAGGGCTACATCCGCCATGGCGCCAACCGGCGGCGCTCGCTGGAGGTGCTGAACCCGGCTTCGCAGCGCCGCCGCGCCCGCCGCCTGCGGGCGGAGCGGCATGCGCTGCCGCTGCTGGGCCGCATCGCCGCCGGGCGGCCGATCGAGGCGATCGAAACGCGCGCGACGATTTCCTTGGCCGAAATCGCCCGCGGCCGCGACGTGTTCGCCTTGCAGGTGCAGGGCGACAGCATGATGGATGAGCACATCGTCCCCGGCGACTACGTTCTGGTCGAGCCCACGCCGCGGGCTGCGCCGGGCGACTTGGTGGTGGCGCTGGTGGACCAAAGCGAAGCCACCTTGAAGCGCTACTATCCCGAGGCGGGCGGCGTCATCCGCTTGCAGCCGGCCAATGCCGCCATGGCGCCGCTGCGCTATACCGCCGCCCGTGTCGCCATCCAGGGCCGCGTGGTCGCGGTGCTACGCACCCGCCTGTAGACGCCGGCGCCGAGGGGTGATCCCGCCGCCGCCCCCCGCCGGCCCATCGGCGCCGTCCGGGCCGGGCCTTCGACCGGTGCACCGTGTCCGCCGCCGGGCTGCGCTGCCGGTCCCGCCAGTCGCGCGGCCCGCGCCTATCATCGGTGCCGTCCCGGCGGAAATCGCCCTCGCCGAAACGCACCGAGCCGGAGTGCATCCCTGCCGCGCCGCATTCCCGCCGGCGCCGCCGTGCGCCGACATTCTAGGAAGGTAGCGGTTTTCGGGGCGGAAAAAGCGAGACGCGCCCCGCCTATTTCGCCGCTGCCAAAAAGCCCCGCAGGCGCGCCAGCGAGCGGGCCCGGCCCATGACCACCAGGCTTTCCAACAACGGCGGCGAGGCGGTTTTGCCGGTGGCGACGGCGCGCAGCAGCATGAACACTTCCTTTGCCGACCAATCGGTCTCCGCCGCTAGGGCGCGCAGGGCGGCATCCAGGGCCTCCAGGGTCCAATCCCCCGCCTCCAGCCGCTCGGCGAGTTGCGCCACCATTTTCCGCGCCGCCGCCGCGTCGCGCTTCTTGGGCACCCAAGTTTCCGCCGGCGGCAGGACCTCATCGCGGAAAAAGAAGTCGGTCAGGTCGAAAAACTGCCCCAGGGTTTCGATCCGCTCCTGCGCCAGCGGGCAGATGGCGCGCAGATAATCATCCGCCAGCGGGCCGCCGCGCACGGCGGCGAAGAATTCCTCCGGCGTGAGCCGGCGCAGATAGACGCCGTTCAGCCAGCGTAGCTTTTCCAGGTCGAAGACCGGGCCGCCCAGGCTGATGCGCTCGAACTGGAACTTCTCCACCATCTCGGCGAAGGCGAAGCGCTCGGCGTCCTTGGCCTCGGCGCTGGGCGCGGGCATGCCGCCGCCCAAAAGGCCCAAATAATTGACCATCGCCTCGGGCAGAAATCCGGCCTGGCGGTAATAGACCAGCGAGACGGGGTTTTTGCGCTTGGAGATCTTGGAGCGGTCCTGGTTGCGCAGCAGCGGCATGTGCCAAAAACGTGGCAGCTCCCAGCCGAAAGCCTGATAGAGCAGCACGTGCTTGGGGGTGGAGGAGATCCATTCCTCGGCGCGGATGACGTCGGTGATGCGCATCTCATGGTCATCCACCACGTTGGCCAGATGATAGGTGGGATAGCCGTCGCTCTTCATCAGCACCTGGTCGTCCACCTGGTGATGGTCGAAGGTGATGTCGCCGCGCAGCTCATCGCGGAAGGTGGTGGCGCCGCTCTCCGGCACGGCCAGCCGCACCACGAACGGCGTTCCGGCGGCCACGCGCGCCCGCGCTTCCTCGCCGCTCAGGCCGCGGCAGTGGCGGTCATAGCGCGGCGGCAGCTTGGCGGCCATCTGCGCCCGCCGCATCTCCTCCAGCCGCTCCGGCGTGCAAAAGCAGCGGTAGGCGCGCCCCGCGGCCAGCAGCTCCTCCACCTTGCGGCGGTAGAGTTCAGTGCGCTCCGACTGGCGGTAGGGCCCATATGGACCGCCCACGTCCGGGCCCTCGTCCCAGTCCAGCCCCAGCCAATGCAGGGCGTCGAAAATCATCTGCTCGCTGGCGGCGACGAAGCGGCTGCGGTCGGTGTCTTCGATGCGGAGCACGAACCGGCCCTGCCGCTGGCGGGCGAAGACCAGATTCATCAGGGCGATGTAGGCGGTGCCGACGTGCGGGTCGCCGGTGGGGCTGGGGGCGATGCGCACGCGCACCGGAGCGCCGGAAGCGGTCATTTTGTCAGTCTAGCAACCCCGCCCCGCGGCCGGGCGGTTAGGGCTGGGGAATGAGTTGGGCCATCTGATCCAAGCGGAAATGCATCGCGTCGCCAGGAGCGCCGAACTCCCCTGCCGCCGCCAGCGCGCGGGCCCCGCGGCAGTCGGCGGCTACTCGCCGAGCGCGGCCAGCACCTCCGCCGCATGCCCTTCCGGCTTCACGCGGTCGAAGATCTGCGCGATGCGGCCGTCGGCGCCGATCAAAAACGTCGTCCGCTGCACCGCCAGGAACTTGCGGCCATACATGCTTTTTTCCTTGACCACGCCGTAGGCGGTGGCCAGTTTGCGGTCTTCGTCGGCGAGCAGCGGAAAAGGGATGTTTTCCTTTTCCTGAAACTTCTTTTCATCCTTGGGCGGGTCCGGGCTGGCGCCTAGAACCACGACTCCCGCTTGGGTAAACCGCTGGTATGCGTCGCGGAACCCGCGCGCCTCGACGATTCACCCGGGCGTGTTGGCGCGGGGAAAAAAGTACAGCACCACCCGCCGCCCGGCAAAATCCGCCAACTGCACCGGCTGGCCGTCCTGGTTCAACACGCGAAACCCTGGCGCTCGTTCGCCGATCTCGGGCATGTCCCGAGTGTAGCAGCACCGCTTTCAGCGGATGCGCGCGGATCCCGCTGCGCCGCGGGCGGGGCATCCCGCCTACGCCGCCTGGCCCCCGCGCGGCCCGCGCTCACCCCCGCGCTCACCATGGTCGCGCAGCAGCAGCGCCCGCTTCTCTTCATATTCCTGCGTGGTGATTTCGCCGTTCGCCAGCCGCCGCCGCAACACCTCCAGCGGCGTTTCCCGGTATATTCGCGTGCGGCCGCCAAGCGGGGTCCACCACGCCACGGCCAGAATGATGATCACGACCCAAACGACCCACCACAACCACCACCATCCGGCCCACGCCATTCCCTGCACCGCCGCCAAGGCCATCGCCGCCCGCTCCTGCGGCGGTCAGATGCCCGCGCCCGGGCTGGCGTGCGGCGCATTCCACTGGCGGCAGGGCGCACAGGGGAGCCCGCGGCCACTCGCCCGGCGCGATGCACGGCGGAAGCGGCGAGGCGGCTTAGAACGCGCGCGGCGGCGCGTTGCCCGCCATTGCCGCCGGCTGGGTTTCGATGCGCCGCGCCGCGCCATGGCCCGCCGCCGCGGCTTCGGCATCGGCGCCGGCCGGCTCCCGCGTCATCCGCTTGGTATACAGGATGCGGTGAATCACCGTGATATTGCTGAGCACGGCGATCACCCACAGTACCGCCGCCATGCGCCGGAACACCGCGCCGATAATGACCAGCACGATCCGCTCCGGCCGCTCCATGAAGCCGACCTTGCAGGACGGGATCATGGCTTCGGCCCGCGCCCGCGCGTAGCTGACCATCACTGATCCGGTCATGACCACACCCACCAGCACCACATAGAAGAGCCGGTTGATGCGGGCGTAGTAGACCAGCAAGCCGAAGTACAGCGCCAGATCCGAGTAGCGGTCCACGACGGAGTCGAAAAATCCTCCGAAGCGGCTGACCGTGTTGGTGGCGCGGGCCACGCGGCCGTCCACCATGTCGAAGATGCCGGCGACGATGATCACCACGCCGGCTTGCCAGAACTTCCCGAAGCCGAACAGCACCGCCGCGATCACGTTGATCGCCAGCCCCAGCGCGGTCAGGATGTTGGGATCAATGCGCGCCAGCGCCAGCGAGCGCACGATTCGGTCCAGCACCTTCTTGCATCCCAGGCCGATGGCTTTGGTGTACGTCATGACCCCGTGCTACGCCGGTCCGTTCGCCGGTCCCGTCCCGTTGTCCTCGCAGTCGTAGATGGTGGCCAGCTTCAGGATCTCCAATTCCTTGGCGCCGCCCGGCGTTTGGATTTTGACCGAATCGCCCACCTGCTTGCCAAGTAGCCCGCGGCCAATCGGCGACGAAGTGGAAATCAATCCCTTGGCGACGTCACTTTCCTCGCTGGTCACCAGCCGGTACTCGATCTCTTCTTCCTTATCCACGTCCAAGACTCTGACCACCGACCCATAGGCGATGCGGTCGCGCGGAATGTTGTCCAAATTCACCAAACTGAGATCGGCGCGGCGCTTCTTCAACTGGCCCAGGCGGGCACGGACAAACTCCTGCCGCTGCTTGGCCATGTGGTATTCGGCGTTCTCGCTCAAATCCCCCAGCGCCACGGCCCGCTTGAGCTCCGCCGGCAATTCAACCGACAACTCGTGTTCGAGCTGCTCAATCTCTTTTTCCAATTTTTCGCTGATTTTCACGGTGTCCCAACCCGGACCTGCCTGCCGTTCGGAACGCACGGCGGCCCTGCGGCGATTATAACCAAAGCCGCCGTACGGCCTCAGCCCGCATTTTGGCGGCGCGCCCCGCCGCTCGCCGGCGTCGCGCCGCGCCGGTCCATGCGGGATGCCCGCCGCGGGCGGGGCTGGGGCCCGCGCTTATTTGCCGGCTGGTTTAGCGCCGCTGGCCGCTGGCCGCGCCTTGGCCCACCGCCGCGCTTTTCGCCGCACGGGGCACGCGGACCAGGTAGGGAAACAAGGGTGTGATTTGAAACGGCATCTTCTCCCGCGCCGAGACCAGCGGCGTATTCGGAGCCGTCTGCAACCGCAGCTGGTCGGTCCACGGATTCAAATACAGCCACGACCCCAAGGGGAAGGCCGCGATCTGATGCACATTGGCGGGCCGCAGCGGCGGCGATTTTGGAATCAGCGCGGTCAGCCGGTCCAGCATTCCATGGCGGAAGAAACCGTTGCTGAGCTGCGGCCCGATCAGCGCGCTTTCTCCCGCCCGCTGCGCCAACGCCCGCAGATACAATCCCGCCTCGCCCAGCTCGTTCTTGTACGGCGAGCGTTCCAGCAGCGCCAGCGCCAGCCGGTCGGCCTGCCGTTCCTGCCAAGCCGGCCGCTTCAGCCGGATGGTGGCGAAGATGTCGCGCGTGGGAAACAGCATGGTGTCGGCGAAGCCGTATTCACTGTTGATGGGGTGGTCCAGGGCGATATGCGCCAGTTCATGCGCCAGCATCGCCGCCAGCGAGGCTTCGTTCGGCAGCGTGTCAATCAGGCCGCGGCTGAGCACGATGGTGTGGCCGATGGTCAGCGCCTCCAGCGGCGTGGTTAGCAGCACGCGGCAGCGAACCGGCGGGTGAATATGGAGGTGGTTGGTGACGACCAAATTGTTGGCCACGGTGTCCAGCACCTGGTCCACCGGGCCCTTCGGCGCCAGCAATCCCGCCCGCTCCAGCCGCCGCAGAATGTTGTCCGCCGCCTGGCGCTGCCAGCGGCGGTAACTGGCCACCGGCGACAGGTCATGCGCCACGGCCGCCGGCGCGTGCACCCGCGGACCGGCGATGGACATGCTGGCCAGCGCCTCGCGTCCGCCGGCGTAGCGCAGCTGGTAGCCCCACAAGCGGGTCTGCGCGCGGAAGCGGGTGTGCACCACGAATCCATAGCTGAAATCGGTCTCCTCGCTGTAAACGAAGAACGGAATCCACACGCCCGGCGCCACGTTCATGCGCCAACTGTCGAAATGCAGTTCCGGATGAAAGGCGCGCGGCCGGTAAAACGTGCCGTTGAAGCGGACCAAATGATCGTGCTCGTCCTCAATCCACACTCGCCCCCAAAAGCCGTCATAGCGCGGATTGCGCGGCGCGACATCGAACACATAGCAGCGCACCTGGCCCAAGAATTCCTGGCGCAGATACTGAAAGCGGTAGTACCGCCGGTTGAAATGCGCCACGTCGGGAAACAGCATGCGCGCGAAGGTGTTCCGGCCGCCGTAGTTGTACTGGAACAAATGCGCCAGCGGCGCGGCCAGCGCGCCGGTGATGGGGCCCAAATCTTCCAGCCACGCCGGCTGCGGCCGGCGCAGAAACGAGATTGCCCGAAACCCCTTGCCGTTCCAGCCCAGCCGCCCCAAATAGTAGCGGTCCTTGACCGGTGATTCCCCGCCGAGTTTGTTCGGCGCGAAATCCTGAAGGTAGGTTTCCATCCGCGGCGACATGCTTTCCATGCGCTCCACCAACGCCCGCTCGTTGGCCGCCATGCGATCCAAGATGCGCGCCTTCAGCTTTGCCGCCGCGCCCGCCGCGCCGGTTGTCCTTGGGGCTGCGAGCCCCGCCCGCGCGTCAAGCGGGACGCGCGGCGTTGCCGTTCTGGGGCCCGCACCGGTCAATGTCCGCCCGGCCGCATCCGCCGGGACCGCGGTTTGCGCCCACGCCGCCGGCGCCAGGCCGCCCAGCGCCGAAGTTAGGGCCAACGCCAGCAGCATTGCAATCGCCTGCGCCATCAGCCTCGCCATCATTCCCGCCGCCACCTCAACCATCCGCATCGCCGGCTCCTTCGCCAGCATTCTCACCGCCGCGCCCAACCGCATCCCGCGCCACTGCATACCTACCCCGCCAATCGGAATCGCACCCGCACCTCGACCACCGCGTCCAGCATCCGCGCGCCGCGCCGCGCCGGACGGAAGCGGATTCCCGCCGCCGCGGTTTTGGCCGCCCGGTCCAGCAGCGGCCCCAGCCCGTGCAGCACGGCCAGCACCCGCACTCGTCCCGCCGCGGTCAGCATCACCCGCAAGACCACCGTTCCGGTGGTTCCCGCCGCCCGCGCCGCGGGCGGATAAACGGGCTGCGGTTTGGACAAAATGACCGGCGGGTGATAACGCCCGCGCCGCATAGCAAGCCTTGTGGTGCGATTTTGGCTCGGCGCGGCCGCGCGGTGGAACACGCCCTCCCGCACCGCCGGCGTGGTCACCGCCGCTGGCGCCGGCGCGTGCGGAGGAGAGAACGCGCCCAGCCGGACAGCCGCCGCGCGTTGTTCCGGTTGCGCCGCGGCCGGGCGATCCTCAGCGCGATTTCCCTCCCGCGCCCCCGCTTGCTCCGCTGCGCGGCGTCCCGCGCCGCCAAAGGCCCCGAGTATGGGCCGCGGCGCTGGCGCCGGATCGGCCGGGCCTGGCGCCGGCGCGGCGAACGCGCCCATGCGCACCGCCGCGACGCGTGCCGGTTGCGGCGGCCGCGGTTCCAGCCTGCGCGGCAAGCCCCGCATTACCACCCCGGCTAGGGCTTCGCGGTCCGGCGCCGCCACCCGATGCGTTCGTGGCGCGCGCAACACCGGGACCAAAGGGGCTCGCACCGGCGGCGCCATTTCCGCCCGCCGCAGCCGACGGCGGCGCGCGGCCGCCGGGCGCGGCGGGGTTGGACGGCCCGCCATCGCCGGGGCGGGTGCACCGCCCGCATCCGGCGCCGCCAGCCAGGTCACCGTGAACTCCGCCGTCCGCGCCGCCGATTGCGCCTGCCGCGCCCCGCTGAAGCACCAGGCCAGCGCCAACCATAGCCCCACCTGCGCCGCCACGCTCAAGCCGAAGCTGTTGCGCCGCCGCCGCCGCTGTGCGGCGGTTACGGTCAACACGCCGAAGCGCGGCGCCGCCATGCGCCCCTCCGCGGCGCGTGCGCCGCTCAAGGCGCCGCCGTGCGGGGCGCGGAGTTGGGCCGCCGGTATCACCTGTCCCCAAACGGATGCGGCTGCTCTGGTGGAGGTTGACCCCCAATCCCCGAACCAACAGTCCCCCGAACCATTAGCCCCCGCCGTTGGTCCTCCGCCTTCAGCCCCCGGCCAGCCTTCCACGATCGCTCGGCGCGTGACGGGGGAACCGGGTCCCGGTCCAGTCGGCGCGTCAGCGTGAGACTCCGCGTTCGGCGGGGCGGGGCCCCCGCACCCATCACGCTCTCGTCTCCCGCCGCGCGGGGCCATCGGCACGGCGCCGCTGCGCGGCCGCGCGGGCGCCGACGCCCCGTTTCCCCAGGGTGCCCGCCCCCAAAAGGCCCGCCACCAACGGTCGCATGGAGCACCGCGTGCATCCAGCTCAGGCGCAAGCTGCGTCCAAACCGCCATGGCATTCCGTTCGCTCGCGGCGCCGGGTCTGCGCTCCGCGGGGCATTGGCCGCGCCCCGCGTCGCGCCCGCGCCCCCGCGCCTCTCGCCGCGGCCGGCTCCGGCGCACCGTGCTGGTCGCATTCGCCGGTTGTCTGCTGGTTTCCACCGCCCAAGCGCAGGCCGGTTACCGGCCCTGCCTGGGTTGCGCCGAGCACGAAGAGATCCGCCACAACTGGCATCGTCCCTTCCTCCTGGAACTCGCCACGGAAAGCGTTCTGATCGCCAGCCATTTCGCCGTCGAGGCCGATGCCCGCGGCCAGGGCCTCTGCGAGTCCAACATCCTGCTCCGCGGGCCGGCCTTGCCCGACGGCTGCCATCCCTTCTCGCTGACGCGCGCCCTGCTGGTCGCCACGCCGCTGGAGATTTTGGTCTTCACCAGCCCCGCCTGGGCGCTGGCCCGCGCCGGCCATCCGCATTTGGGCCTGATGCTGGAGGCCGTGCCCATGACCCTTCATGCCTTGGCCATCGGCGACACCCTCGCCGCCATCCATAGCCACCAACGTGAGCAGGCGCTGTATCACTGACCGCGCGCTTCGTTCCCGGCCCCGTTCCGCCGCGCCGCCCCAGCTCCGCCCCGCTGTGCCGGCCCGGCTGCGCCCCGTCCCCGCAATTTGCGCGGCCATCGCCGCCGTCGTCGCTTTGGCCCTGCTGCTGGCCGCCTGCGGCTCCGACCCGCCGGCGGACCCGGTCATTACCATCGCCCCGGCCACCGCCAGCGTGCAGGCGGATGTCGGCCGGCAAGCCTTCGTGGCCACGGTGCAAAACGCCTCCAACCCCGGCGTCGTCTGGCGCGTCAACGGCGTGGTCGGCGGCTCCGCCGCCGCCGGCTTCATCTCGCCCAAAGGCGTCTATTCGGCTCCCGCCGCGGTCCCGGCCAAAAATCCCGTCACCGTCACCGCCGTCAGCATGGACAATCCCGCGGTCACGGCCAGCGCCGCGGTCACCGTCACGCCGCCGGTCGGCGTGGCCGTCACGCCCGCGACCGTAACCGTGGCGCTGAAGAATGAGGCGCAGTTCACCGCCGTCGTCACCAACGCGGTCAACACCGGCGTCACCTGGGCGGTCAACGGCGTCACCGGCGGCGCCGCCGCCACCGGAACCATCTCCGCCACCGGCCTCTATACCGCCCCGGCGGTGTTTCCCGGCCTGGCGCAGCTCACCATCACCGCCACCAGCCTGGCCGATCCGCAACAATCCGCCGGCGCCACCGTCAACCTGGCCAACACCGTCGCCGTTTCCGTCTCGCCCGCCCAGGTCAATCTCCAGCTCGGCGCCAGCCAAACCTTCACCGCCACCGTCACCGGAACCACCAACACCGCCGTCGTCTGGAGCGTGGACGGCCTGCAAGGCGGCGACGGCGCGGTCGGCGTCATCAGCGCGCAGGGCGTCTACTCCGCGCCCAACGCCATGCCCGCCTCGCCCACCGTCACCATCACCGCCGGCAGCGTCGCCGATCCCGCCATCACCGGCGCCGCCGCGGTCACGCTCTCGGTCGCCCCCAACACCTTCAGCCTGTCTCCCGCCACCGCCACGCTCACCCTCGGCAAGGCCCAATCCGCCGCGCTGGCCTACCAAATCACCGCCGGCGCCGGCTTCAACGGCGCGGTGCAGCTCACCGCCCTCGGCCTGCCGCCCAACGTCACCGCCCGCTTCGCCCCGCCCAGCGTCACCGGCACCGCCGCCGTGCAGCTCACCCTGGCCACCGCCAGCATCAGCCTGGCCGCCTCCGATGTCCCCATCACCATCCAAGCCACCAGCACCACCGCCGCCGGCGGCGCCATCACGCAAACCGCCACCGTCTTGCTGACCATCACCGGTTGGTCCGGCCAGGTCAGCACCGTCGCCGGCGGGCCGGGCGGCATCGGCTTTCAGGATGGCGGCGGCACGGATGACGAGCTGACTCCATTCGCCATCGCCAGCGATGGCGGAAACAATCTCTATTTCACCGACGGCGAAGGCTACGCCATCCGGGATTTCAACCTTCCCGCCGCCACCGTCACCACCCTCGCGGGCAATCCCTACTTCGTCGCCTTCCCCGATGGCGAAGGCCTGGCCGTGGACACGCGCACGCAAACCTTCTACGTCGCCGACGCCCACCTCAGCCAAATCCTGGCCTATACCAACGGCGCCGCCGGCCCCCGCGTTTTGGCCGGCAGCGGCGTCACCGGCTGGGCCGACGGCGTCGGCGCCGCCGCGCAGTTCGCCCAGCCGCACGGGCTGGCCCTCTCGCCCGACCGCGCCACGCTCTACATCGCCGACACCAATAACGACGTCATCCGCGCCGTGGACATCGCCACCGGCCAAGTGACCACGCTGGCCGGCCAGCCCGGCGTCGCCAAGCGCGCCGACGGCGTGGGCGCGGCCGCGGCCTTCTGCCGCCCCGTGGGCTTGGCCGTGGATCCGGCGGGCGCCAACCTGTACATCACCGATTCCTGTTCCTACACCATCCGCCGCCTCAATCTCGCCACCGCCGCCGTCACCACCGTGGCCGGCAGCGGCGTTGCCGGCGACGCCGACGGTCCCGCGCTTGCGGCCCAGTTCCGCGCCCTGGCCGGCATCGCCGTGGATCCGCACTCCGGCCCGCCGCTGCTGTATGTCTGCGACAACAACCGCATCCGCGCCGTCTTGCTCGCCAGTCCCGCCATCGTCTATACCCTGGCCGGCCAAATCGCCGCCGGCGAACATAACGGCAATGGCGCGCAAGCCTCGTTCTACGCGCCCCGCTCGCTGACCGTCATCCCCGACCTGGTGGGCGACAACACCAGCTCCCTGTTCATCGCCGACAGCGGCAACGGCCTGCTCCGCCGCCTGGATTTCGCCAACCCGCTCACCGCCAACTCCCCCGCCAGCGCCAATACCCTCGTCACCACGCTCGCCGGCCAGCCCTCCCATCGCGGCTACGTCAACGGCGGTCCCGTGGGCGGCGCGCCGCCCATCGCCGAATTCGACGGCCCCTCCGGCGTGGTCACCGACGGCGCGACCGCCTATCTTGCCGACACCAACAACAACGCCATCCGCGCCGTCAATCTCTCCACCGGCGATGTCACCACCGTCGCCGGTCCTGGCCACGGCGACGCCGACGGTCCCGCCGCGCTGGCCCGCTTCAACGGCCCCACCGGCCTAGCCCTCGCGCCCAATGGCATCCTCTATATCGCCGACAGCGGCAACAGTGAAATTCGCCGGCTCGACCTCAACACCCAGACCGTCACCACCGTCGCCGGCGCGCCGCAAGCCGGTTTCAATGACGGCAGCCTCGCCGCCGCCCGCTTTGACGATCCCATGGGCCTGGCGCTGAGCCCCGACGGCAACACGCTCTACGTCGCCGATACCGGCAACGATGCCATCCGCGCCATCAACTTCTCCGCCGGCACCGTCACCACCCTCGCCGGCGGCGCCGGCGGCGCGGCGGATGGCGTCGGCGCCGCCGCGCAATTCGACCTGCCCACCGGCCTCGCGCTTTCCGCCGACGGCACGATCCTATACATCTCCGACTACGCCAACCACACCATCCGCCAACTGGTCCTCGCCACTGGCGCCGTCACCACCATCGCCGGCCAGCCCGGCGTCTGCGGCCACGCGGATGGCTTCGGCCCCGCCGCGCAGCTCTGCAATCCCGCCCTTCTGGCGGGCGACGGCCGCACCTTATTTTGGGGAGATTCCACCGCCGGCCTGGTCCGCGCCATGGATCTCGCCACCGGCCAGGTCTACACCCTCGCCGGTGCTCCCGGCGTTCTCCACATGGCCGATGGCCAGTACACCGAAGTCCCCGGCGCCCTCACCGGCCCCGTCCGCTACAACGTCACCTTCGGCGTCGCGGTCGCCCCCGACGACAGCTTCCTCCTCTTCGCCGACTCCACCGCCAACGTCCTGCGGATCGTGAAATAGCCGGCTTGCCCGGGCGCTCGCGTGCGCGGTCCCTGCGGAGCGCGGCGGGCCGCCGCCAACCGCGTGCGGACGGGGCCGCCCGCACCCCGGGAGACGCCGCCGCGGAACGCCGCCGCCGGCCCTGGGGGCGCGGGCCGCTGGCCCGCACTCAGGAGCGATCACGGCCGTTCGCACCTACCGCGTTGGCCGTTTACCTCCGACAGAGGCCCCCGCTCTCGGCCGCGGCGCACCTGCGCGCGGCGCGCCTTTGACCCCAGCTCGCCGCCGGTGTATAACACCCGCATGTCCCGCCGCCGTGGCCAAGAGGCCCCGCTCCCATGTCCCTCCGGCCTGGCCTGGAACGAATACGCCTACGTCGCCAACCAGCCGCTCACGGCCGCCGATCCGCTGGGACTCAATGGCAACGGCAGCACCGGCTGCGGCGCCGGCCAGCCCGCCGACGGGCCGTGCCCGGTGGTCACCTTCACCGTCAATGCGTACGCATACCCCACGATCTTTGTGGGCACCGTCGCCACGGTGAATGTCTACGCTGGGGGCCCCTCGCCGCCAGCCCTAATGAATGCAATCGTCACCGGTGTGCCGTATTGTTCCGCCAACCCCGCGGCCTGCATGATCTGGGGCCTCAGCCAACACCCCAACGGCCCCGGCCCGAGCGGAAGCTGGAACAACGGCAAGGGCACCGTCGCCGCCGCCATTGCGGTGCCGAAGGGCCCGAGCTGCAGCAAATTGCAACGATGGGCGGGCCGCACGAGTTCCATCGCCGACACCGCCGCGCATACGGCGGGGCTGTTGGCCTTCGGAACGGGAATCGCAGGGGCCATTTCGGTTGCCGGGGAGGCCCCGAGCGGGGCCGCGGACACGCCGCTCACGGTGGCCCTTGCCACAGCGACGACATATTTCGGTGAGGCCTCCAACCTGTTGGGCGCGGGGGCGGCCGTGCTGAAGTCGTACGCGAATGGGAACTATCAGGCGATGGGTGCGTACGACTGGACCCATCTGGTAGCCTTCGCCGCCGAGCTCGCCGCCAGCCGAATCCCGGGGGTCAGCAGCTATGCCGACACGCTGGAGCGGGTCGCCGACCAGGGACTAGACATCGCCGTAACCAGCCCCCTGGTGTGCCAATGAGCGACCGAGACAAGGCAATGCGCAAGCGGCACTTGGTTCTCGGCCTTATGTTCGCCATGATCGCCGCAGCGGGCTGGCTGATGTTCGGTATGCCCAACAGCTTCGTGGCGCGCGGCATTGCCATAGCCATCGTATTGGCCGCCCTTAAGGTCGGCCGATCCCCAGCCGCGCATCCGGGGCGCCCGCCCGGCCCGCTCGACTTGCCCGCCGCGCCGGCCACACCGCTCCGGCGCAGCCGACTGTTTTGGATCCTGCTCGCCGTGGCCTTGTCCGTCATCCTCGCCACGGCCGTTTTGCTGTGGCAACTGGTATCCGATTGGGAGCGAGGCGCCAACCCCCATTGGCTGGTCAATCTTACGATCGCGCTCTTCATGGTCGCGGTGCTGGCCTGGTCGCTGCTGACGACGCTCTTGACCCGCCGCCTTTAGCCCCGCTGGGCCATGGGCTTTCGCGGCGCCCCCTGGGCGCCAACCCGGCCTGCCCACGCAAGGCTGACCGTAACCGAGTTCGAGTTGGGCGGTCGCAGCGGTCACGAGCCGGCCGGGGCCGCGCGGCTTGTGCCACGTTTGTGCCGTAACCGCGCCACCCATCACGATATTTTGCGGCGTTTTGCGGTAGCACTCCAAAGCTGTCCGCAGCGCTGCTCGGGCCCGCAAGCCGCTGCCGCCCATAGCGCTTGGTGCTAGTCGGCACCTTCCGGTCGTAAATCGTCCCCGAAATGACACGGTAGAGGTCTGGGGTTCGAGTCCCCACGTGCCTACCATCCAACCAGCGGGCCCGGCGCCGGCTACCGCCCGGCTTGCTTGACCCGCCCGAGCCGGCGGCCGGCTTCATCCAGCGTGGGGTCTTGTTTGGAGAAGCAGAAGCGCACCTGATCCGAGCCGTCGCCGGCGCGATGATAAAAGCTGGAGCCGGGCACGCAGGCCACGCCGATCTCCGCCGTCAGCCAGCGGGCGAACGCCACGTCGTCCGGCCCGTGCGCCGCCAGGAACGGCGCGCAGTCGGCCAGCACGTAATACGCCCCTTCCGGCCAAGCGCATTGGAAGCCCGCCGCCTGCAACTGCGGCAAAATCCGCTTGCGCCGCGCCGTGTATTCCGCCGCCAGCCCGCGGCAATACTCATCCCCGCCGGCGATCGCCCGCGCCGCGGCGATTTGCAGCGGCGCCGGAGCGCCCACGGTCAAAAAGTCGTGCACCTTGCGGATGCCGCCCGCCAGCCGCGCCGGGGCGATGGCCCATCCCACCCGCCATCCGGTCACGCTGAACGTTTTGGAAATGCCGCTGATGGTCACCGTCCGCTCCGCCATTCCGTCCAGCCCGGCCAGAAGCACGTGCGGTCGGCCGTCGTAGATGATGTGCTCGTAGATCTCGTCGGTGATGGCGATGCAGTCCCATTCCACGCATAGGTCGCGGATGAACTCCAGCTCCGCCCGCGTGAAGACCTTTCCGGTCGGATTGTTCGGCGTGTTCAGGATGATCGCCCGCGTGCGCTCATTGAACGCCGCCCGCAGCTCCGCCCGGTCGAAGTTCCAGCCGCCATTGCTGGGCCGCAGCGGAACGAACCGGGGCGCCGCGCCGCTCAAAATGGAATCCGGCCCGTAATTTTCATAAAACGGCTCGAAGACCACCGTCTCGTCGCCGGGATTCAGCACCGCGATCAGCGTCGCGATCATGGCCTCGGTCGAGCCGCAGCACACCGTCACGTGCGCGTCCGCGTCCACCGGCAGCTGGTACCACCGCTGGTATTTTCCGGCGATCGCCTGCCGCAGTTCCGGATCGCCCCAGGTCACCGAATACTGGTTGATATCCGCCGCTATCGCCGCCGCCGCCGCTTCCTTGATGAAGCCCGGCGCGGCGAAATCCGGAAAGCCCTGCGCCAAATTGATCGCGTTGTGTTCCATCGCCAGCCGGGTCATCTCCCGGATGACGCTTTCGGTGAATCCCTGCACCCGTTGTGAGATGCCTCGCGCGGAGGCGGTCGTCGGCGTCGCTGAACTCAATGGCTGTCTCCTTCGTGCTGCCGCGCCGCTTGCGCCGCCGGCGCCTCCGTTCCGTCGTGCCGGAACGGCTCATCGTGACCCGGGATAATGATCCCGCGAAAGGCATCTAGCCGCCGCCGGGATTCATGATACTGCGCGAGGTTGTGCGGGGGCATGTCCAATCCCACCGTCGCCTCGTCCTGAAACGCCCGCGCGTCGCCGGCCACCAAATACGCGCCGTCCTCGCCGTCCACTTCCAGCGCCACGTGTCCCGGCGTGTGTCCTGGCGTGGGGATCAGCCGCAGTCCCTCGAACGGCCATGCCGTCTCCTCAATCCACCGGTACCGTCCCATCTCCCCGAGCATCGCCGGATCCCACAGCCAGCGGATCAGTTGCAGCACCCGCGCCTGGTCCATGCGCTCGAACTCGTCGTCCGTCACTTCCGGATAGAACGTCCGAAAGACCTCCCGCCGCGTCTCGCCGCCGCAGACGGATTCATAGATCGGCACCGCCCATTCGTAATCCCGCCGACTGCCGTAGACCTTCGCCGCCGGAAACATCGCATTGCAGCCGATATGGTCCAAATGGAAATGCGTGTTCACCACGGCGGTGATCTGTTCCGGCGTCACCCCCGCCCGTTCCAGTCCGTCCCGCAGCACCGAATCGTGCGAGGAAAACCCGGTGTCCACCAGCACCCGCTCGCCGCCCCGCGTCAGCAGCGCCGAGCAGGATTGCAGCGGCAGCCCGGCCATCACGATCTCCACCCTCCAGCCGCCGGCCCGCCGCGGCCCGCCGATATAGTGCCAGCCATTGCGCTCCTGCCAAGCGCCGTCGCCCATTACGCGGCCTCCATCGGCAGGCTCACCGTGAAGCTGCTGCCCGCGCCTAGGGTGCTGGTCACTTCCACCTGTCCATGGTGCAACTCCGCTACCCATTTGACCATCGGTAGCCCGAGGCCGCAGCCGTCGGCCAAACCGCGCGCCCGCGATTTGTCCGCCCGGTAGAAGCGCTCGAAGATCCGCGGCAGGTCTTCTTCGGCAATCCCAATTCCGCTGTCCCGCACTTGCACCCGGGCCTGTCCCCCGTGCCTTTCCACCCGCACCTCGATGCGCCCGCCGCTCGGCGTGTACTTTAGGGCATTATCCATCAGGTTCAGCACCATCTGCCGCAGCCGCAGGCTGTCCGCCTTCAGCGGTACCGGCGCCGACGTCACGGCCCGCAACTCCACTCCCCTGGCCTGCGCCACCACCTGCATCTGTTCGGTCAAATCTCGCACCAATTCATTCAAATCCATCGCTTCCAGCCGTGGCTGCACCTCGCCGGCGTCCGCTTGCGCCAGCACCAGCAGATTGCGGATCATCCGGTTCAGCCGGTCAATCTCCTCCAAGTTGCTTTCCAGCACCCGCCGGCACTCCGCCAGCGGCACGCGCGACATCAGCGCCAGCTCCGTCTCTCCCTGGATCGCTTGCAGCGGCGTCCGCAGCTCATGGCTGACGTTGGCCGCGAAGTCGTTCATCTGCTGGAATGACGCCTGCAGCCGCGCGATCATCGCGTTGAAGGTCTCCGCCAGTTCCTCCAGCTCGTCGCCTCGCCCGCTGGCCGGGATCCGCTGGCTCAGGTTGGAGGCGGTGATCAGCTGCGCCGCGTGCGTCACCTCCGCCACCGGCCGCAGCGTCCGCTGCGCCATCACCGATCCGGCCACTCCGCTCACCGCCACCGTCACCGGCAGCAGCATCAGCATCACCCACAGGAACGTCTCCAGGGCGTCGTTGATCGGTTTCAGCCGCGTGCCAATTTGCAGCAGGTAAGGCTGGTTGTTCGGCCCGCGCAGCACGGCGTTGGCGAAACGGATCTCCTCTTCCCGCGGCCAGCCGTGCGTGGTGAAGGTCGCCCGCTTGGCCAGAATCCGTTGCAGCTCGCTCGGCTGGAGGGAAAATCCCAGGCCCTTCAGCTCCGGCGACTGCTTCACCAGGCGGCCGTGGGAATCCGAGATCTGCGCGATGCGGAACAGCGCGTTCAGGTTCGCGCTGCCGTCCGGGCCCGCGTTCCGCGCCGCCAGTTCCGGCTGGCCCTGGGGCGTGAACTGGATGTACTGCTTGACGTACTCCGCCTCGTTTTGCAGCTCGTTGTCTATGTTCCAGTAGATGATCCAGGTCAGCAGCCCATACAGCGCCGCCGCCGCCAGCACCAGCGTCACGCTGAAGATGGCGGTGTATTGCAGCGTCAGCTGCCCACGCACGCTGGTGGGGCGCAAAAAGCCGATGCGGATCTGGGGCGCGCGCAGTTTCATGATGCGTCCGGCGCTTTCTCCGGCGCCTCGTCGCGCAGCATGTAGCCCACGCCCCGGACGCTTTGGATCAGCTTCGGTTCCCGGTCCTTGTCAATCTTATTGCGCAGAAAGCTGATGTAGACGTCAATCACATTGGTGAAGCTGTCGAAACTGGCGTCCCAGACATGCTCGGCGATCATGGTGCGCGTCACCACCTGGTTGGCGTTCCGCATCAGGTACTCCAAAAGCATGAACTCCTTGTTCGACAGCTCCAGGTCCTTCTCCCCCCGCCAGGCTTTCCGCTTCACCGGATCCAGCACCAGATCCCCCACGCGCAGTTGCAGCTTCAGTTCCCGCCACTCCCGCCGCAGCAGCGCCCGCACCCGCGCCCGCAGCTCGGCGTAAGCGAAGGGCTTAATCAGGTAATCGTCGCTGCCGATTTCCAGCCCCCGCACCCGGTCCTCCACCGCCGTTTTCGCCGTCAGTATCAAGATCGGCACGTTGGGGTTCTTTTTCCTGACCGTGGACAGCACCGAGAACCCGCTCACCTTCGGCAGCATGAGGTCCAGGATGATCAAATCGTATTCGCCGGAATCGGCCAGATACAGCGCTTCTTCGCCGTCCGCGGCCAAGTCCACGGCGAAGTGGTCTTGCTGCAATCCCTTGCGTAGGAACTGCGCCACCTTGTGCTCGTCTTCCACCAACAAAATGCGCATGTCGGGCGAATAATAAATCTCAGGGCCCGCCGGGTCGGCTCTGGGGCGCGCCTTAGTTCGCCGTTCCCTGGGCGGTCCCGCATGGGATCGCCCCTTCGCCCCAGCGCTACCGCGAAGTCTCTCATTATAATGGTGAGAATCGCAGTCTGCACCTTTCGCCAGGAGCGTCACTCGCCGGTGTCCGTCCGTTTTACTCCTTCTGGCCGCGCGCTAGCGCTGGCCCTCGCTACGCTGTTCGCCTTAGCCCTGCCCCTCGCCGCCCGGCAACCCGGCGCGGCTGCCGCCACGGCGCCGCCGAACACCGCCGCTACCCTGAAGCGCGCCGGGCAGCTCATCGAATGGGGGCGTTGGAAGGAAGCCCGCACCCTGGTCGAAATCCAGTTGGCGAAAAGCCCCAACAACGCTGAGCTGCTGGCCTACGACGCCCACATCCAAATCGCTTTCGGCAATGTGCATCTCGCCCTGCGCGAGGCCCAGCGTGCCGTAAAACTCGATTCGACCTGCGCCCGCTGCCACCTCTATCTGAGTGAAGCCATGGGGCAAAAGGCCAAGCACGAGAGCAAGTTTTTCGCCTTGATCGAGGTACACAAGATTAAAAAGGAGCTTGAGCTTGCCAGCCGCTATGGTCCCAATATCGGCGATGTCCATTGGGGCTGGATCAACTTCTACCTCGATGTTCCCCCGGTGGCTGGCGGCAACATCAAAGACGCCTACGCCCAGGCTCAGGCTCTTGGGCAAATTGACCCGGTGGACGGGCTGATCGCTCAGGCCACGATTGATCTGGCCGTCGGCCGTCCCGCCGCCGCCCTAGCGGCGTATCGCCAAGCCGCCACCCGCTACCCCAACGATCCCCGTGGCATTTTCGACGTTGGGGTGACCCTCTTTCACCAGGGCCATTACGTCCGCGCCGCCCGCTATTTGCGCCGCGCCCGCGACCTCCAGCCGCAAAGTACCCTCTATGCCGGCTACTACGCGGCCACGCTTATCCATTTGCGCCACCATCGGAAGGCCCGCCACGTTCTCGCCGCCTCCCAGCCGCTGCATCCCAACAGCCGCCTAGCGGACTATCTGGCCGCCAAAGCGCTGCAAAGCATCGGCCAGGATTTCTCCTGGGCCCGCCGCCTGGTGGCCGCCTACCTCGCCGCTCCACCCGAGCCCAACCAGCCCACCCATCAGCAGGCCCGCGCCCTCCTCGCCAGCCTGGGTTAGCTCGGCTCGGGCGTCGTCTCGGCGGCCGATCCGGCCCTGGCGCTGGCAGTGGTGCGAACGCCGCCACGGCGGGCCGGATCGTGGCCCCGCGCCAAATTGCCGCCCGGCCGGGGTGAGCGGGTCCGCCGGCGCAGCGGGGCGCGTGAGCGGGGGTCTGCGGCAAACAAAGCGGGACGCCCCGCCGCGGGCGGAGCCGGGGCCCGCGCCCGTCAACGCAGGGCAAACGGCAGGCCCGCCAACAAGAACGCACGCCGCCGCGTATCCCTCTGCCCGCACGTGAGCTATTGTTACCTCCATGTCGGCTTCTAACCCGGCCACGCCTGCCCCGCCGCATCGCCTGGACCGCCGCGACTGGCGCCTGATCGTCATCGCCATCCTGATCGCCGCCGCCTCCCTGGCCGTCGCCTACCGCTATTTCCATCGCGCCTTTCCCGCCGCGTCCATTGATTTCCGCCTCACCCGGTCCCAAGCTGCCGCCAAGGCCCAGACGTTTCTTGCCGCTCACGGCTGGTCCACAGCCGGTTACATCCACGCCGCCCAGTTCGGCTATGACCCGCTGACGCAGGTTTTCCTGGAACGCCAACTTGGCTTGGCCCGAAGCCAGCGCCTCATTCCCAACCGCGTCGCCCTCTGGCGCTGGCAGAACCGCTGGTTTCGCCCCCTGCACCGGCAGGAATTTGACGTCGCCGTCACGCCCGGGGGCCGCGTCGTCGGCTTCGCCCGCCGCCTCTCGGCGGATGCCCCCGGCGCCAATCTTTCTCCCGCCGCCGCCCAGCAGCTCGCCGAGCAGTTCCTCCGCCATTCCATCCTTCCCGCGCATCATCTCCAACTGCGCGACCTGGCCCTGGTGTCCTCCGTCGTTCGCCACCGCGCGCATCGCACCGATTACGTCTTCACCTGGCGCGACCGCGCGCCGCTGGAAACCGGTCCGCGCATTCCCGCCTATGTGCGGCAAGCCCAATACCGCCGCCAAGTCACCATCCAAGGCGCGGTGGTGGGCGGCTATCGCGAATATCTTCAGCTGCCCCAGGCCTGGGTGCGCTCCTATCGCCGCCTGCGCTCGGAAAACCAAACCGCCAGCGTGATAGACACCGCCGCCATTCTCCTCCTGGGCCTGGCGCTGCTGATCGCCCTGGTGCAGCATCTCCGCCGCGCCGAGGTTCGCTGGCGCGCGCCCATTCTGATCGGCGCCGTCGGCGCGGCGCTGGATTTTCTTTCCTACCTCAACCAGATCAGCCAAGCCAAATTCGCCTACGACACCACGCAGTCCTACGCCTCCTTTTTGGCCAGCTATTGGGGTTCATCGCTGTTGTCTGCTTTCGGCGTCGGGCTATTTCTCTGCCTGCTCGCCGCCGCCGCCGAACCCATCTACCGCGCCTACTTTCCGCGCCACGTCGCCCTGGAGAAATGGATCACCTGGCCTGGCGTGCGCAGCAAGGCCTTCCTGCGCAGCGTCGTCCTAGGCCTGATGCTGGCCTGCTTCTTTTTCGCCTACCAAACGGTCTTCTATCTCATCGCCAATCACTTCGGCGCCTGGGCGCCCGCCGACATTCCCTACGACGCCCTGCTCAGCACCCGCTTCCCCTGGATCTTCGTTCTCCTCATGGGCTATTTCCCCGCCATCTTCGAGGAGTTCATGTTCCGCATGGGGGCCATCCCGCTGTTCGCCGGCTGGTTCTTGGGCTCGTCCGGGAGCAAAACGCCCGGCGGCGAATCGTCGGGCGCCGCGGCATCCGGCGCGGCATCCGGCCGCCGTTACTCCTTCGCTGCCTGGCAAGTTTGGGGCGCCGTTGTTCTCGCCGCCTTCATCTGGGGCTTCGGCCACTCCGCCTATCCCAATGAACCGTTTTTCATCCGCGGCGTCGAAGTTGGCATCGGCGGCATCATCCTGGGCTGGATTCTGATCCGCTTCGGCATCCTCACCACGGTCGTCTGGCATTACACCGTGGACGCCATCTACACCGCCCTGCTGCTGTGGCGCTCCCCCAACTGGTATTTCCGCCTCAGCGGCGGCATCACCGCCCTCATTGCCGCCCTGCCGCTGCTGCTCGCCGTGTTCTGGTATTGGAAGACCGGCGGCTTCGCTCCGGAATCCGCCCTCAGCAACGCGGCGCTAGTCCCCGCTGCTGGAGCGGCGCCAGCGCTCGGCGCATCGTTGCCCGCCGCCGCGCCCCCATCCGCCGGCACGGACGCTGGCTCCGCTTCCGCAGCCCCCGCGCCAGCGCCGCCAGCCACCGGGCCCGGCGCCGGTCCGCACCCAACGCCCGCAAGCGCCGAAGCGCTGAGCGCCGAGGCGGGCGTCGAGCGCCCGTCTCCCGCAGCGGAGCCGTTCACCGGCGCCGCCTATCGCGCCATTCGTCCGGTCGTCTGGCTCGCCGGGGTTCTCGCCGCCGCGGTCCTGCTCGCCGCCTTCTTGCTGCCCTGGAGCAGTTGGAGCCGCGTCACGCCCCTCCGCGTGTCCCGTTCCGCCGCCATTTCCGCCGCCCGCGCGTATCTTGCCGCGCAGCATGTTTCCACCGCCGGTGATCGCGCCGTCGCCCTCTTGGAGCCGCGGGTTTCGCCCGTGGCCGCGCATCTCATCTTCACCGCCAGCGGCCGCGCCGCCGTCCTCCACGCCTATTCCGGCAACACCCCGGCCGTTGCCTGGCGCGTTCGCTTCTTCCGCCCGTTGCACGCGGCGGAGATGTCGGTCTGGGTTTCCCCCGCCGGCGGCATCGTCGCCTTCGATCGCCAGCTCGCCGACACCGCCCCCGGCGCATCGCCTTCTCTCGCCGCGGCGCAAGCGGCGGTCCAATCCGCGCTCGCCCGTTCCGGCGTTTCCATCGCGGGGCTGAAGTTGCAGTCCGCCTCGCAGCAAACCCGCTCCGCCCGGGTGGATACGCATGTCGTCTGGCAGACGCCCGCCGCCGCTCCCGGCGGCGTGCATTATCGCCTGAGCGCCGGCCTTTTGGGCGAGGAATTCGGCGGCTGGCTCGCCACCTGGCACGCCCCCCAAGCCGCCCGCCGCGCCTATCATCAATCCACGCTTCCCGGCGCCATCCTGGCGTTCTTGCGCGTCCTCCTCATCGCCGCCGCTTTCCTCTTGGTCGCCTGGCGCGCCTACCAATTCGCCCGGCGTTCGGATGCCTCTTGGCGGCCGCTGCTGCTTTGGGGCCTGGCCGCCGGGCTCGCTCTCGCCGCCACCACCTTGGTCGGCCTGCCGCGCCTGGCGATGGCCTATCCCAATACCATCCCCTGGTCCGCTTGGCTGACCCTGCTCGTCGTCGCCGCCCTCACCGCCGGCATCGCCGGGTTTCTCGCCACCGCCGCTCTGTTCGCCGCCGCCCGCCATTCCGCCCCCGCCGCCTGGGCCGGGCTGCGCTCCGCCGCCGCGCGCCGCGCCTGGGCCCGCGATGCTTACGGCGCCGGTCTGCTGGCTCTGGCCTGCGTCGCCGGTTGGCAGCGTTGGCAGGGCCAAGCCAATGCTTGGTTCCACCAGTGGGGCACGCTCGCGCTCCCCGATCCCAGCAGCGCCAACCCCCTCCTGCCCGGCTTCGTCGCCGCCGTCGGCGGCATTCTGCACAGCCTTTGGATCGCCGCCTTCCTCGCCGTCCTCTTTCCCTTCGCCGTGCGCCTCTGGCGCCGGCGCCGGTGGGCATGGCTCACAGCCGGTTTTGGCTTGCTCGTCCTCGGCACCCTGCCGCCCATCCACAGCGGCCCGGCCTTCCTGCTGCAACTCATTCTGGGAATCGTCGCCTGGGGCTTGGCCATCGCCTTCGCCATCTTCTTCCTCCGCGCCAACCCCCTGGCTTATCTCTCCGCCGGCTTCCTCACCACCGTCGTTCCCAGCGCCCTGGCGTTCTTGTCCTACGGGCCCAGCGCCTATCATTGGGCCGCCTTCACGCTCTTCGTCCTCGCCGCCGCTTGGCTGGTTTGGCTGGCGGTGCAAGCTCGCATGCCAACCATCGCCGGCGCCACGCCCGCGCCCTGACAGCGCCCTCCGTGGTGGCAAAAGCGCCACTACGCTGCGCTAGGCTGCGGTGGCCAGGTCGTTTGGCCGCGCCAAATGGACTGCCGATAGTGACAAAATTCCTGTCCGTGCGGACTGATTCTAAAATGCTTATTCGCCGCGCCATGGCGAAAGTGTCACATTCGTTTTGTCGTCGCCAGCATGCCGATTCCGTGATCGTCGTCCTCCCTGCTCCGCATTCAGCGACGCCAGGTCCCCACTTTCGTACAACCCCATCGCGACGTGCCCCCGCCGCGGCCGATGCGGCGCCGCGGACCGCGCCGGACAACGGCAAAGTGATCATTCTCGACACTCACGCCCTGCTGTGGATGGGCGGCGAACCGCGGCGACTTTCGGCGGTCGCGCGCCGGGCCATCCAGCAGGCCCCCGCCTCCGGCGGCCTCGGCATCGCCGCCATTTCGCTTTGGGAGGTCGCCTGGCTGGCGGCACGCGGGCGCATCGTTCTGGCCACAACGACTGCCGCATTCTTAGCGGAGCTAACCCAGCGCACCGCGATCTATCCCATCACCTCCGAGGTCGCCGCGTTGGCGGCGAGCTTCGGGCCGGATTTGCCGCCCGATCCTTGTGACCGGATCATCGGCGCCACCGCGCTGGCCATCGGCGCGCCCCTCATCAATCGTGACGCCGCGCTGCGCCGGAGCTCCGCACTTCAGACCGTTTGGTAGCCGCGCGTCGCGCCGCCGGCGCATCTCTCCATTGCGGCTGGCGCCGGGCGGGCTGGAAAGCTTGAGAGGAGCGAGTGGCGGCCCCGGGCGGAGGGACGCCCCTCCCGCCGGATCGCCGGGCGTCCTAGACGCTGGCCGCCGCGATCACCAGCCCCTTCAGAGGATCCAGCACGATCAGCCGCACGTCCGCCTGCACCGGCGCCATCGTGGTCAGCTTCGCCAGCGTTTGCGTTTTCCATTGCGCCGGCGCCGGCTGTCCCACCGCCAGGTAGTCCAAGCACTGCGCCCCGATCCGCCCGCACTCCGCCAAATCCGCCGCCACCGGCGCCATTTCCTGGAGCATCGGCTGCTGCGCCGCCAGCGCCTCGACCCCCGGCAACGCTTCCTGCCAACTGGCGAACAGATCCTCCAGGTCGTCCCGCCGCGCGGCGAACCGCGGCGAATCCGCCAAATACTGCTCGACCATCGCCGGCAGCTCCCGCCGCAGAGGGCTTTCCGGCGGCAGGGCGTAGGTGAAATACACCAGCGGCGAAAAGACGGTCTTGGAATGCGACCATCCGTAACCCTGCCGCGGCTCCAGCGCGGCCATCAGCACCGCCAGCGGTTGGGTATCGGCTCCGTTGCTCAGCCAGCTCATCAGCCGCTGCGGGTTGCTGCGGTGGTGCAGCCCCGCGTCCTCCAGCTCCACGCTGATCCGGCCCATGCGCCGGTACATGTCGTTGATGTCGCGCACATCCCGCGGCGACCAGAACCGCTCCGCTATCGGCGCCAGCCGCGGCCAAATCCGGCTGTCCACCTCTTCCGGGTTCACCCGTTCGCCCCACATCGCCGCCTCGCCGCCCAGCACCCGCTTTTGCTGCTCCGGGGTCAGCGGCGTGTCGGCGGGAATCGGGTCCACCAGATAATGCCGCTCCGCCGACCACATCAAGTCCAGGTAATACCCCGCGGAGAGCAGCGCCTTGTGCCCCTGCCGCGCGATCTCATTCACCGCGGGAATGCCCAGCCACGCTTCCACCGCCACGTCGTCCGGCAGTTCCGGATTCAGAATCTCCTCCCAGCCCACCATGTGCTTGCCGTGCTTGGCCACCAGCGGCGCGATCCGCCGGTTGAAATAGGTTTGCAGCGCGGCGTTGTTGGCCAAGTGGTGGTCGCGCATGAAGCGCTGGATCTCCGGATTCACGTTCCACTGCGGGCCGCGGTTTTCGTCGCCGCCGATATGGAAGTATTTGTCCGGGAACAGCGCCGTCATCTCGGCGAAGAACTTGTCCAGCCAGGGATACAACTCTTGATTGGCCGGATTGAACGCGTTGGGCAAAATGCCGAAGACGCGGGCGATATGATACGGCCCCGGCGCGCTGCCCAGCTCCGGATAGCCGACCAGCCAGCTGGTGCAATGCCCCGGCATGTCAAACTCCGGCAGCACCCGGATGCCGCGGTCGGCGGCGTAGGCGATCACGTCCCGGATCTGTTCGTGCGTGTAGAAGTTTCCGTCCGATCCCATCCCCGCCAGCTTGGGATAGGTCTTGCACTCGACCCGGAAGCCCTGATCGTCGCTGAGGTGCCAATGCAGCACGTTCAGCTTGACCATGGCCATGCCGTCCAGCGTCCGCTTGACCACGTCCACCGGCTCCCAGTGCCGGCTGACGTCCAGCAGCAGGCCGCGCCAGCGGAACCGCGGCTGGTCTTGAATCGAGCACCAGGGAAGATACGGCCCTTCGCCGTCCGCCTCGATCAGTTGGCTCAGCGTTTCCAGTCCGCGAATCACGCCCACCACCTGATTCGCCGACAGCTGCACGCCGGTTTTGATGACCTCCAGCGTGTAGGACTCGTCGTCGTCCATCGCGGGAATTTCGTTGCCCTTGCCGCCGCACTTCACCACCAGCGTGGCCTCGTTCGACTGCGTGCGGCCGTAGATGTCCCAGCCAAAGCCGGTGCGGTCGTTCATCCGCGCCAGCACCCGGGAAATCGCCCGCTCCAGCCGCCCGTCGCTGTAGCCGGTGACCGCCACCGTGAACTGCTCGGTCAAGGGGAAGCGCCGGCCCTGGAAGCTGCGCCGCGCCGGCACGGGCATCAGCCAGCGCGTGTCCGGCAGCGCCCCTGCCGGCGGAATGTCGCCGCCGCCGCCCGCCGCCCAGGTCCAATCTTGATTGCCGCCGCTTTGCTTTAGTGCGGCTGCGGGCAGTGGGGTCAAAGCCGTCGCCGAGGCGGCGGCTAGAAAGGCGCGGCGGTTGAGGGCCATAAACGACTCAGAGTAC
>DAHUYO010000034.1:0-9475 GCA_027315185.1 Acidobacteriota bacterium | reverse complement strand
GCAGTGGGGTCAAAGCCGTCGCCGAGGCGGCGGCTAGAAAGGCGCGGCGGTTGAGGGCCATAAACGACTCAGAGTACTCCGGCCCCGTGTCCGCCGCAACCGTGGGAAATCATCCCCTTCGGCCGGCATGCACCGCGCAGCGGGCCGCGCCGTCGCGCTGCCCGGCGCCTATGCGGGGCCCAGCCGCGCTTCCAGGGAAGCCCGCCGCGGGCGGTGCTGAGGCCCGGGATATTCATTGGCGGCGCTGTGTTGGGCGAGCGGCCAAGACCGCGGAGATGGCCGCACCGCGCTCAGCTCGCCGCGTCTGCCGCCAGCGCCGCCGCGATCTGTTCCCGCACCCGCGTTTGCAGCGCCTCCAGATCCGTCTTGCCCAATCCCTGCGTCTCGACCGCCGGCAAAATCGTCAGCCGCACCCGCCCTGGGCGCAGGTGCAGCGAATGCGGCGGCAGCACCGCTCGCGTGCCGCTCAGCGCCACGGGCACGATCGGCGCCTGCGCCCGAATCGCCAAAAAGAACGCGCCCGGCAAAAACGGCTGCAACGGTCCGGCCATGCTCCTTCCGCCTTCGGGGAAGATAAAGACCGACTGGCCGCTGCGCACCACATCCGCCGCGCGCAGCAGGCTCTTCATCGCCCCGGCGGCGGCGCCCCGCGCTACCGGCAGATGCCCGCTGCGCCGCAGGTGCCAGCCCAGGAACGGAAACTTGAACAGCCCTTCTTTCGCCAGAATTCGGAACTGCAACGGCAGCCGCGAAAAGATCACCGGGATGTCCATGTAGCTGGAGTGGTTGCACACCAGCACGCAAGGCCGGTCGAGAATCAGGCTCTCCGCGCCCCGGACCTCCACGCGGATCGCTCCCATGCGCAGCAGCCATCGCGCCCACGCCCGCGCCGTGCCATGCTGCCGCCGCCCGCTGGGGTCGAACAGGGAAAACCCCAGCGACGCCATGCCAAACCCCGCCGTCGCCAGGGAATACAGCGGAAGAAAAATCAACAGCGACCGCCAATGCGAGAGCCGCTCCCGCCAGCGTGGCGATGACGCTTGCGGCGGCGTTCCGGCGGGGACCGATGATGCCGGTGGCCCGGTTGCGGCGGGGTTCGATTCGGAGTTGGTTCCCGCGGCCTTCATCTCCCCCATTCTCCCCCGGCGCTCGGCGCGATTTCGCCCGTGTCGGCGGAAGCTCCCGCCAACAACGCACGCGCTTCGCCCACCAAATAGAGCGAGCCGGTCACCAGCACCGGCGCCCCGTCGGTCGCCGCCAATTCCCGCGCCCGCGCCAGCGCGCGGGGCAAATCCGCCGCCGTCTCCACCTGCTCGGCGGCGCCGAACTGCGCCGCCAGCGCCGAAGGCGACAAGGCGCGCGGATGTCCCGGCGCGGTCAGCACCACGGCGCGCGCGCGCGGCAGCAGAATCTCCGCGATCTCGCCGCTCGCCTTATCCCGCATCGCGCCGAACACCAGCACCGGCCGCCACCCAATTTCATCCAGGAACGCCGCCAGCGCCCGCGCCGCCGCCGGGTTGTGGGCGCCATCCACGTACACATCCGGGTGCGCAGCCAGCTTTTCCAGCCGCCCTGGCCAGGCGACATTGGCGAAGCCCGCCGCTGCCGCTTCCGCCGCGACCGGCCAGCCATTGTCGCTCAAGACCTCCAGCACCCGCAGCGCGGTCAAGGCATTTTCCACTTGATGCCGCCCGCGCAGCCCCGGCCGCAGCCGGACCGCCTCACCGCGGTAGCGCGCGCGGAAGCTGAACCGGCCCTCCGCGTCCATCACCGGCGCATCCAGCATCTCCGCCGGCGGCAGCAACCGCGCCCCCGCCGCCTGCGCCCGGGCGGCCAGCACCGCCGCCGCCTCCGGCGCTTGCGGCGAGCTGACCGCCGCCAAGCCGGGCTTCAAAATACCCGCCTTCTCGCCGGCGATGGCCGCCAGCGTCGCGCCCAAATATTTCTCATGGTCCAAGCCGACCGGGGTGATCGCCGCCGCCACCGGTTGCAGCACGTTGGTGGCGTCCAGCCGGCCGCCCATGCCCACTTCCACCACCGCCAGCTGGACCGCCGCCGAGCGCAGCGCCCAAAATCCCGCCGCCGTCAGCGTTTCGAAAAACGACGGCGGATGCGGCAGCGTCCCCCGCGCCAGCAGCCGCTCCGTCGCCGCCGCCGCCGCGGTCATCGCCGCCGCGAACTCCGCCGGCGCGATCTCCTCGCCGGCGATCCGGATGCGCTCCGTCGGCCGCTGGAGATGCGGCGAGGTATAAAGTCCGGTGCGATATCCCGCCGCTTGCAGCGCCGCCGCCAGCAGCGCCGCCATGCTGCCCTTGGCGTTGGTTCCGGCGACATGCACCGCGGCGAACGCCCGCTGCGGATCGCCCAGCTCCGCCAGCAGCGCCGCGACTTGGCGCAGCTCGAATTTGGCCCCGGCGCGCAGCTCCCAGCCGAGCGCATGCAAATATTCGAGGCTGGCGGCGTAGTCCACCGGTTGGAGGGATGGCCGCGCGGCGCGGATTAGGCGGATTGCGTCGCGGCCCGCGGCGGCGCCGTCGGCCGCGCCCGCAGAAACGCCAGCGCGCGAATCAGGTAATCCCGCATCTCCTGCCGCGGCACCACCGCGTCCAGCATGCCGTGCTCCAGCAGGAACTCGCTGCGCTGAAAGCCCTCGGGCAGCTTTTGGCGGATGGTCTGCTCGATCACCCGCGGCCCGGCAAAGCCGATCAGCGCGCCGGGCTCGGCGATATTCAGGTCGCCCAGCATGGCGTAACTGGCCGTGACTCCGCCCGTGGTCGGATCGGTGAGCACGGAGACGAACGGCACGCCGGCCTGGTCCAGCAGCATCAGCTGCGCGGCGATCTTGCCCATCTGCATCAGGCTCACCGCCCCTTCCATCATGCGCGCCCCGCCGGAAGCGGAGATGATGATCAGGGGGCAGCGCGCCGTCTCCGCCCGCTCGATGGCCCGCGTGATCTTTTCCCCCACCACCGCGCCCAGGCTGCCGCCGATAAAGCCGTATTCCATCACGCAGAGGATCACCGGCTGGCCGCCCAGCTTGCCTTCCGCGGTGATCAGGGCGTCGCGGCCGCCGGTCGCTTCCCGCGCCTTGCGCAGCCGGTCGCGATAGGGCTTGACGTCGGTGAACTCCAGCGGATCGGTGGATTCCAGTCCGGCGTCGCGTTCGGTGAACCGGCCGTCATCCAGCAAAAGCTCCAGCCGCCGCCGCGCGCTGATGCGGAAATGGAAGCCGCAGTGCGTGCACAGCTCCTGGTTTTCCGCCAGGTCTTTTTTCCACAGAATCCGCCGGCAGCCGTCGCATTTGACCCACAGGCCTTCGGTGCGCACCCGCTTCTCCGGCACGCTCGGCAAGGGATTGTTTTCACGCCGGAACCAAGTCATGGGGTTTGCCGGGCCTAGGGCTTTGCCGGGCGCCGCGGGCCCGCCGCGCGGGGTGCGCCCCGCCGCAATCCTAATATTCTATGCCACGCTGCGCCAGGATGCCCTTCTGATAGGCATGCTTTACTTCCCGGAACTCGGTCACCGTGTCCGCCAACTCCACCAGGCTGGGGTGCGCGTTCCGCCCGGTCAGAATGATGTGCAGATCCTCCGGCTTGGCCTTCAGCGCCGCCGCCACCGGCTCCGGCGACAACATTTTATAGCTGATGGCGTAGTTAATCTCATCCAGGATCAGCAGGTCCCATTCCCGGCTCGCCATGGCCCGCTCCGCTTCTTGCCAAGCCTCCTCGACCATCCGGACGTCTTCCGGATCGGGCTTTTCCGCCCCCACCTTCACGAAGCCCCGCCCCATCTGCCGGATCACGAACCGGTCGCCGAAGGCTTGGACCGCGTCCAGCTCCCCGTAATGCCAGGAACCTTTGATGAATTGCAGCATCAGCACCCGCAGGCCCTGCCCCACCGCGCGCAGGCCGGTGCCCATCGCCGCCGTGGTCTTGCCTTTTCCCGGCCCGGTATGAATGATGATCAGTCCCCGCCGCGCATCGCCCATGCCCTCAGCGTACCAGCACCCACGGCGCCGGGCCCAGGGAACGCCGGTCGCGGGAGGCCCGGGCGTAGTGCCAAGCCGCCCGGCAATCGCTCCCACGGCGCGCCAGGCCGGTCTCATTTTTTGCAAAGACCAGCGTTGCAAACAGAGCACTTGCCTGCGGCAGCGCGGAAAAAGTGAGACACCGACAGGGTGAGCGCCGCGCGCTTGCGTAGTGGCCACCGGACGGTCATCGCACCGGCCGCGAAGGGCCGGCTCGCCGCTGGGCTCGGCTCTTATCAGTGGTGCGGCGGCGGGTGGGGGAAGGGCAAGGGCGTGGGCACGGTGCTGCGAGGGGGATGCGAGCCCGGCGGCAGGAAGAAGTCCCACTTGCTCATCCTGAGCGGCACGGCGACGAAGAAGAACCCGACCATCATCTCGCTCGTGGCTTGGTCGCCCCAGCGGACGGTGACGTTGGGGTTGGGGTTCAAGGGATTGCCGGCCGAATTGTTGTACCAGCCCACCGCTTGCAGCTCCGCCCCCCGCGGCATCCAAAATGGCCGCCGCAGGAAATAATTCATCTCGTGGAAGAACCGCCAGCGGATATCCAGCAGTCGCCGCACCTTCCCGTCGCGGTGCACCCAGTTGTACTCGAAGCGCCGCCCGCGCAGGTGCATATGCGGATAGAAGCCCAGCACCGTCGCGCCATGCGGCATGAAGCCGTGCACCTCGACGCGGTAATCGGCGGCGCGGGGCGGGATGGCGAAGGTGTCATTGGTCAGTTGCAGCGTCAGCACCCGCCGCCGCGGCCGGCCGCGGGTAAACACCAACTGCACGCCGCCAAGCTCGCTGGCGCGGTGCCCGCCGGGCATGAAGTGAAACTGGAACACCAGATCGGCCCCGGCGGGCAGGTAAATGCCCATGCCATGCGGAAAGCGCAGCGGCTGTGTTCCCGGACCCGCCACCAATAGCAGCGGATTGTCCGTCCACTCCGCGTCGCGCCGGTCCCGCTCCCGCTTCAGGCTCTTCGCGGTGAACGGCCGGCCGATCGGCGCGTCCTTCAGCCAAGGAGATCCCCGGCGGCGGATATACACCACCGCGTGATGAATCGCCCGCGGCGCCGACGCCAGCAGCCGCACCATCCGCACCCAATGGTCATGGCGCAGATGCGTGGGCACGATCTCATAGGTGTAGGGCATGAAATGGTTCGCCCGCACCACAATCGGCACGGCCATCTGAAACGTGGCGTCGGGATGGGGAAAGCTCCAGTCCGTCGCCCGCATGCCCGGCGGCGTGGGGCCCGGCACGGCGGGCTTGGCGGCCGCCGGCGGAATCGCCGGTATGGGGACGGGAGCGGCCGCCGGCGCAACGGCAGGCGGGATGGCCGGCGGGATGGCGATGGCCGCGGCGGCCAGCACGCAGCCGGCGAGCAACGCCAGCGGCAGGGCCATCGGCAGGGCGCCGCGCGCCGCGCGGCCGAATCGGCGGAAGATTTTAGGCTCCCGCGTGTTGCTTTTCGTAGGCGCTGATTTCGGCTTCCTGCCGCAGCGTGAGCGCAATATCATCCAACCCCTCAATCAGCCGCTGCTGCCGGTAAGGATCCATGGCGAACTCCGCCGACCAACCGGCGCCGTCGCTCACCCGCCGCGCCGGCAGATCAATCAGCAGCTCCGTGCCCGGCCGCGCAGCGACTTTCTGGAACAATTGCTCGACCTGCGCGGCGGGCAGCGGCAGCGCCAGCATCCCGTTTTGCCCGCAGTTGTTGGCGAAGATGTCGGCGAAGCTGGGGGCGATGATTGCCCGGATGCCGAAATCCAGCAGCGCCCACGGCGCGTGCTCGCGGGAACTGCCGCAGCCGAAATTCTCCCGCGCCAGCAAGATCTTGGCGTGGGCATAGGCGGGTTGGTTGAGCGGAAACGCCGGGTCCGGCCGGCCATCCGCCAGCCGCCGCCAATCATAGAACAAGCCCTCGCCCAGTCCCGTCCGCCGCACCACCTTGAGGAACTGCTTGGGAATGATCTGATCGGTATCCACATTGGCGCGATCCAGCGGCGCCACCACGCCGCGCAGTTGGGTGAAGGGTTCCATTAGCGCTGCTCCTGGGCGGGCCGCGCCGCCTCCGGCCATTCCCGGATGTCCACGAAATGCCCGGCGATCGCCGCCGCCGCCGCCATCTCCGGGCTGACCAGATGGGTGCGGCCGCCGGCGCCTTGCCGGCCCTCGAAGTTGCGATTGCTGGTCGAGGCGCAGCGCTCGCCCGGCCGCAGCGTGTCCGGGTTCATGCCCAGGCACATGCTGCATCCCGGCTCGCGCCATTCGAAGCCGGCATCGCGGAAGATGCGGTCCAGGCCGAGATGTTCCGCGGCGGCTTTCACCTGCTTGGAGCCCGGCACGACCATGGCCCGCACCCGCGGCGAGGCGCGGCGGCCGCGGACGATGCGCGCCGCGGCTTGCAGATCCTCCAGCCGGGCGTTGGTGCAGGAACCGATAAAAACCCGGTCCAGGGCGATGGATTCGATCCGCGCTCCCGGCTCCAGGCCCATGTAGGTCAGCGCCAGTTCCGCCGCTTTCCGCGCCGCGGCATCGGGCAGCGCCGCCGGATCGGGCACCCGCCCGGTGACCGGCGCCACCATTCCCGGATTCGTCCCCCAGGTGACCTGCGGCTCAATTTCCGCGGCGTCGAAGACGCGGCTGGCGTCATACGCCGCGCCCGGCTCGCTGGCCAGCGCCAGCCAATCCGCCGCCGCGCGGTCGAACGCCGCCCCCGCCGGCGCGTAGCGCCGGCCGCGCAGGTATTCCACCGTGCGCGCATCGGGAGAAACCATTCCCGCGCGCGCTCCGCCCTCGATGGACATGTTGCAGACCGTCATCCGCTGTTCCATGCTCAGCGCGCGGATGGCTTCGCCGGTGTATTCCACCACGTGCCCGGTGGCGCCGCCGGTGCCGATGCGGCCGATGATGTGCAGGATCACGTCCTTGGCGCTGACGCCGACGGGCAGCCGCCCCTCGACCCGCAGCTCCAGCGACTTCGGCCGCGTCTGCCAGAGGCACTGGGTCGCCAGCACATGCTCCACCTCGCTGGTGCCGATACCGAACGCCAGCGCGCCCAGCGCGCCGTGCGTGGAAGTGTGGCTGTCGCCGCAGACGATGGTGCGTCCCGGCTGGGTCAGGCCCAACTCCGGCCCGATGACGTGGACAATGCCTTGTTCCGGCCGCTCGACGTCGAACAGCTCGATGCCGAATTCCCGGCAGTTGGCCGCCAGCGCCTCCAACTGCTGCCGCGCTAGGGTGTCCAGCACGCGCAGCGGCCCGTTGCCGCGAGGATCGGTGGGCACGTCGTGATCCATGGTGGCGAAGGTGCGATCCGGCCGCCGCACCCGCCGCCCGTTGGCGCGCAGTCCCTCGAAAGCCTGCGGCGAGGTCACTTCATGGATCAGGTGCAGGTCTATGTAGAGCAACGCGGGGCGTCCGGCGGCTTGCGCCACCACGTGCCGTTCCCAGATTTTGTCGAAGAGCGTGCGCGCCATGCTGATTCCATTTTAGCTGGCCGCACTGTTTCGGCTGCCGGCCTCACCCTGCCGTGGGGCGCGCAAAAAAATCCCGTGGGGCGGGAAATTCTTCCCGCGTTCTTCCACGGCGAAACCGAAAGGCCTGCAAATCCATCTATTTACAATGGCTGGTCAATTGCAATCAGAACCTCTTATGGGAGGACACAGCTTGATTCGCAAATCTCTTTTGGCATGTCTGGTGTTGCTCGTGGGACTGGCGTTCACCCGCCCCGCCGTGGCTCAGAATGTGCATTCCGCCACTTTTTTCGGCGGCGCTTTGCTCGGCTCGCCCAACGGCTTCGGCGCCGGCGCCGGCTTGGGCATCAGCTTGACCCGCAACGTCAGCTTTGATCCGACATTCCTGTTTGGCCGCCAGGGCGGCGAAGGCGTCTTCACCTTGGACGGGAGCTTCCTGTACCACTTCCATCTTTCCGATTCCCGCCTGGTGCCCTACATTCTCGGCGGCGTCGGACTCGCCGAATACGGCGGGCACACCCACGGCTCGCCGATCATCGGCGCCGGCGTGGCCTTTCCCGTGGACAATGGCTGGCAGATCCGGCCCGAAGTGCGCATTGGCACCCACGGCCTGTCGCGCTTCACCATCGGCCTGACGAAGACTTTTTAGTCCGCTTAGTCCGCGGCTTCATCCTCAATTCATCATTCATCCCGGGCCAAAAGCCCATTCCGCGCGCCCGGCGGCTGCTTGCTGCCGGGCACGTGCTACTCTGGCCGCGAATAGAAGCAGGGTAGGGGCGAAGTTGTTGCGGCGGGCGGGCAGAATCGGGTTCTTCGTTGCGCTGCTATTGCTCGCCGCCGGAGCGCAGAATCCCTGGCGGTCGCCGGAATCATTGCCTGGCGCGGGCCCCAGCCCCGCCTGCGGCGGGGCGTCCCGCTTGGCGTGCCGGGCAGGACTGGGGGCCCCGTTCGCCCCAGCCCCCGCCCGCGCGTCGCTGGGGTCGCGCCGCTTCGCTCGCCCCGGGCGGGCCGCCCGGCGTGTCGCGGCTTTCTCACGCCGACTTTGCCCCCAGTGCAAACGGCACGCCCCCCGCGATTGGCGGCTGACCCTATTCGGCGGCTGGCCGTATCAGCCGCAGATTGCCGGCCGCCGCGGCGAACTCGGCGCCGCGCTGGGCCGCGACCTGAATCGCTGGCTGACCTTTTCCCCGCGCGTCACCTGGTACCGGCTGGGCGAACCCGGCGGGTTCACCGCCGCCTGCATCGCCTCGCCCAGCCTGCCCTGCGCCAATTACGGCGCCGACGCCTGGACCTTCGAAGGCGATATGTTGGTGAACCTGCGTTTCGGCCAGCGCTGGGTGGTGCCGTACATCGGCGGCGGCTTTGGCTTGGCGGTGTTTACCGGGGCGTCTTCGGTGCGCCGCTATCAGGGCATGGGCGATTTCCTCGCCGGCGCGCGGTTCCGCTTGGCCCGGCGCTGGGCGTTGCGGCCGGAGCTGCGCCTCGGCAACCACCAGCTCAGCTCCCTGGCGCTGGGCTTGAGCTATTCGTTCTAGCCGGCTGCGGCCGGACCGCGCCGCGGCTCATCGGAATCCGGCATCCACAACGACGCCAGCGGCAGTTCCCAGCCGGGAAAGACCGGAGTGGTAAAAATCTCGTCCCCGCCCAGGTTCGCCACTTGCCGGTATTTGCCCGCGCGCAGGCGATAGGCCTCCCAGCGGCGGCGTTCGGGGTCAGCCAGCCAATAATCCGCCACGCCACGGGTTTCATACAGCTGGAACTTGGCTTTGCGATCCAGCCCCATCTCGGTTGCGGGCGAGAGGACCTCGACCAGCAGATCGGGGACGCCGTAGATCCAATCCTTCACCAGTGCCTTCACCCGCTCCTGGCGGATAAAGATCAAATCCGGCTGGACGATGTCTTCCCCGCCGAAATGCACGTCGAAAGGCGCGACATACGCCCTGCCTAGCGGGTGCGCGGCCAGGTACGCCCGCAGCCGGTAATACAG